>NZ_CP110009.1:1420000-1775000 GCF_025947305.1 Flavobacterium sp. N3904 | reverse complement strand
CGCCTACTTAGATGTTTCAGTTCAGCGGGTTTGCCCACCTATCGGTGTACTATGTCTTCAACATAGTGGGTTGCCCCATTCAGGTATTTACGGATCAATCGGTGTGTGCCCGTCCCCGTAACTTTTCGCAGCTTATCACGCCTTTCATCGCCTCTGAGAGCCAAGGCATCCCCCATACGCCCTTATTTTGCTTATTGTACCAATCGTAAACTTAATTACGACCGTTTTTTTTCGTTTCTATACTTAAAAAGTATAAAAACTGCTTTCTACTTTTTATTATTTCTTATCTCAATATGTCAATGAACTTTTTTCTTAGTGATTAGTACTTAGTAAGTAGTGATTAGTCTAAACTAATTACCATTCACTCTTTACTATTCACTAGAATAGTGGAGAATAACGGAGTCGAACCGTTGACCTCCTGCGTGCAAGGCAGGCGCTCTAGCCAGCTGAGCTAATCCCCCAATTTAATTATGAATTGTGAATTATGAATTATGAATTGCTGTAATTCGTAATCTTTCAACCCTAGAATTTCCTTTCAATCTATGTTTATGAACTTTTTCAATTCGTAATTCGTAATTTACAAATTCGTAACTGTTTTGTTGTCTCGGACAGACTCGAACTGTCGACCCCTACATTATCAGTGTAGTACTCTAACCAGCTGAGCTACGAGACACTCTTCATTCTTATTTTTGTGCTTATTTAGCACATGTTTTTTAAATTAACAGCAAGAGTAATAAAATTTCAATCTTTGTAACCAATAGTCTTTTCGTCTTCTTTCCTCAGCGTGTATAAATACTAACACTAAGGCTCTAGAAAGGAGGTGTTCCAGCCGCACCTTCCGGTACGGCTACCTTGTTACGACTTAGCCCTAGTTACCAGTTTTACCCTAGGCAGCTCCTTGCGGTCACCGACTTCAGGCACCCCCAGCTTCCATGGCTTGACGGGCGGTGTGTACAAGGCCCGGGAACGTATTCACCGGATCATGGCTGATATCCGATTACTAGCGATTCCAGCTTCACGGAGTCGAGTTGCAGACTCCGATCCGAACTGTGACCGGTTTTGTAGATTCGCTCCTGGTCACCCAGTGGCTGCTCTCTGTACCGGCCATTGTAGCACGTGTGTAGCCCAAGGCGTAAGGGCCGTGATGATTTGACGTCATCCCCACCTTCCTCACAGTTTGCACTGGCAGTCTCGTTAGAGTTCCCGACATGACTCGCTGGCAACTAACAACAGGGGTTGCGCTCGTTATAGGACTTAACCTGACACCTCACGGCACGAGCTGACGACAACCATGCAGCACCTTGTAATTTGTCTTGCGAAAAAACTGTTTCCAGTCCGGTCAAACTACATTTAAGCCTTGGTAAGGTTCCTCGCGTATCATCGAATTAAACCACATGCTCCACCGCTTGTGCGGGCCCCCGTCAATTCCTTTGAGTTTCATTCTTGCGAACGTACTCCCCAGGTGGGATACTTATCACTTTCGCTTAGCCACTGAGATCGCTCCCAACAGCTAGTATCCATCGTTTACGGCGTGGACTACCAGGGTATCTAATCCTGTTCGCTACCCACGCTTTCGTCCATCAGCGTCAATCCATTAGTAGTAACCTGCCTTCGCAATTGGTATTCCATGTAATCTCTAAGCATTTCACCGCTACACTACATATTCTAGTTACTTCCTAATAATTCAAGTCCTACAGTATCAATGGCCGTTTCCCCGTTGAGCGGGGAGATTTCACCACTGACTTATAAGACCGCCTACGGACCCTTTAAACCCAATGATTCCGGATAACGCTTGGATCCTCCGTATTACCGCGGCTGCTGGCACGGAGTTAGCCGATCCTTATTCTCACAGTACCGTCAAGCTCTCTCACGAGAGAGTGTTTCTTCCTGTGCAAAAGCAGTTTACAATCCATAGGACCGTCATCCTGCACGCGGCATGGCTGGATCAGGCTTGCGCCCATTGTCCAATATTCCTCACTGCTGCCTCCCGTAGGAGTCTGGTCCGTGTCTCAGTACCAGTGTGGGGGATCTCCCTCTCAGGACCCCTACCCATCGTAGCCTTGGTAAGCCGTTACCTTACCAACTAGCTAATGGGACGCATGCTCATCTTTTACCGTTGTGACTTTAATAGCATCATCATGCGATGTCGCTATACTATGAGGTATTAATCCAAATTTCTCTGGGCTATCCCTCTGTAAAAGGTAGATTGCATACGCGTTACGCACCCGTGCGCCGGTCTCTAATTCCGAAGAACTATACCCCTCGACTTGCATGTGTTAAGCCTGCCGCTAGCGTTCATCCTGAGCCAGGATCAAACTCTTCATCGTATATTGTTTGCTTAATTGCTTAAGCTATTGTTATTCGACTCCAATTCTAGTGGTCAATATTCAAATCTATCGATTCTATTACTCTTATTCTTTTGTTTTAAGATCTCTCTTAAAACGGCTGTCAATTCAATATGTCTAGGAACGTATTCTTCTTTTTTTACTCACTAGTCTTTCGATTAGCGGGTGCAAAAGTACAAAGCTTTTTCTTCTCTCACAAGCTTTTTGAAATCTTTTTTGAAAATTTATTTTCAGTGTTAATTTCGTTTGGCTTATCAGAATATTAAAGAACTTATGCGCTGTTGCGGGTGCAAAAGTAGTCCCTTTATCCGTTTAAACAATGACTTTTTACATTTATTTTGCTTTAATTTTACACTTATTTTTTAACACATTGATATATCACAATTTACAGCACAACCTTTTTGTGAATTTACCATTTTCTAATAGGTGTTTTTGATAAATTGAACGGTTTTACCTTGTTTCGGGAGTGTCTTGGCCTCGGCGAAGAGTGTTTTTTTTTGTTGGCTGGTGCGTTTTTGTGTCAATTCATGATATCAATTCCCTGTCGACATTATTGCTACCTATATATAGGTGTATGTTTTTTTTCTTATTTTCTTCCCAAACAAAGGTCATAGCCCTGATGGAAGGGAAAATCCTTTTTGTGCCGGGGTTCGGCACAAGAAGATTGTAACGAATAGCAGGTTTTCAGCTCCTAATTACTGCAACTATTAATACTTAATCGAAACGAATAGCTTTGACTGGGGTAATTTTGGTGATTATATAGGAAGGAATCAATAACACCAAAGCGCAAATTGTTACTGTAAGCAGATTTAAAGCCAAGATATATCCCAAATTAAGATACACTGGCGCTTGGTTGACATAATAATTTTCGGGGTTGAGTTTTATTATACCAAAATATTGTTGAAGTAACAACAATGAAATCCCTATGATATTTCCCCAAAACAATCCTCTTACTATTAGATAGAAAGCATTGTATAGAAATACTTTCCTAACAGACCAATTATTAGCTCCTAATGCTTTTAAAATACCAATCATCTGAGTACGTTCTAAGATGAGAACCAATAAAGCAACAACCATGTTTATTGTTGCTACGAGTATCATTACTACCAATATGACAATAATATTGAAATCAAACAATTGTAACCACTCGAATATGTAACTGTATTTTTCAATAATGGTTTTTGTATCTAGTGTCGAAGATGTCATTTTGTACACCTGTTCTCCAGTTTCTTTAATTTTACTAAAATCTTTCACAAAAACCTCAAATGCTCCAATTTGATTGGGCGACCATTTATTGATTCGTTGTATGTGCCGAATATCACCTATTATATAGGTAGCATCGAATTGCTGAAATCCAGAATTGAATATTCCTGTAATTTTGAATCTACGAACATTTGGCAATTGATTTTGGTCCTCTTTTATAAAAAAGGTGTTAAAAGAATCGCCTACTTTTAGATTTAATCTATTGGCAAGAAATTGAGAAATCGCCACTTCATTGTTGATGCTTTTAGAAAAATCTGGCAATTTACCCGAAACCAGATACTCTTTTATATTCTCCCATTGGTAATCAGTCCCGACACCTTTGAAAATAATTCCTTCAAAAGCAGATTCAGTCCTTATTATTCCGGCTTTACTAGCAATTGCCTGCACATGACTTACCGCTGGAACTGAAGTGAACTTTGGATAAAAATCCTGATTCTTTGCAATGGGCAACAAGGTAATCTCAGACTGGTTGTTATCATAATTTGAAATTATAATTTGGCCATTAAAAGCAGATATTTTTTCGCGTATTTTATTTTGCAAACCAATTCCCGTGGCTACCGACACGATCATCATAATCATTCCTATTGCAATGGCTGAAATTGCAATGTTAATAATGGGTGCTGATATACTGCTTTTATAATCTTTGGCGGTTATAAGTCTTTTGGCTATGAAATATTCTAAATTCAAATTGTTTTATTTTGAGGGACTGAACAAATATACATAAAGTTTCATTTAACGCTTAGCAAAACCATTTGGTTAACTTTAAATTACCACTAATTCCAAAAAGTAATCGTTTAGAGCGGCAATTTCTTTTTCATTTCTTCAACTATATTAAATGCCGCAGGACAAATTGAGACATTCTTAAGTGTTAAATCTGTTATTTGCTGAAACTTTTTTCTATCCGTATGAGGGAATTCTCGACAGGCTTTTGGCCTCACATCGTAAATAAAACAACTATTGTCAAGATCCAAAAAAGTACAAGGTACACTTTGCAACACATAATCCTTATCTTCATCAATTCTCAAATATTGCTCAATGAATTGTTGTGGCTTTTGCTTTAAAAATTTCGAAATACGCTCAATATCTGCCAAAGTAAACAATGGCCCGGTAGTTTTACAACAATTGGCACATTTCAAACAATTGGTTTTTTTGAATTCGGCATCATGAATGTCTTGCATTACATAATCTAAATTCTTTGGCGTTTTCTTTTTTAGCTTATCAAAATACTTTTTGTTTTCGATATGCTTATCTTTGGCTAGTTTTCCTAATTCGTTTAAAGCTGGTTTCAATGCCGAAATTTATTGATGATTTGGCAAAAGTACTAAACTTTAAACTCGGAAATTTAAACTTGAAACTAAATTTTATGAAAGACCTTTTCGGAAGAGCCATACTGGATTATCAAACTAACAACCAACCCGAGGATTTAATTACAGAAACTTCGATTTCAGAAGAAGACGAGATGAGCGTTTCCTATCTTTTTAGGAGTTATGATGAAATGCCAATAATTGAACAAAAAGCATTACAATTAGCCAAAGGAAAAATTCTCGATGTAGGATGTGGTGCAGGAAGTCATAGTTTGACTTTGCAAAATGACAGGAATCTTGACGTGACTTCTATCGATATTTCTGAAAATGCAATACAAGCGTGCACACTTCGTGGTTTGAAAAATGCAAGAGTTCAAGATATAATGACATTGGAAAACGAAAAATTCGATACCATTTTATTGTTGATGAATGGCACCGGAATATTTGGAAGACTAAAAGAAACAGCTGTTTTTTTGCAAAAACTAAAAAGCCTATTAAATCCTAATGGACAAATCCTCATCGATTCTTCAGACATTATATATATGTTTGACGAAGATGAAGATGGTGGTAAATGGATACCATCAGAAAATGAATATTATGGTGAAACTATATTTACTATTACATACAAAGGCGAAAAAGAATTACCACTAGATTGGTTGTTCCTTGATTACAATACATTGCAAAATGCAGCTTTCGCAAATGGATTGCAATGCGAATTAGTTTTAGAAGGTGAACATTATGATTATTTAGCAAAACTTTCTATTTAAAAGAAAAACAAACAATTTTAATTCAAATAGTTATGGACAATTCAGAGTTAGAAAAATTAAAATATCCGATTGGGAAATTTGAAGCCCCTGAAACATATTCAACAGTGTATATTACTGACAAAATTAAAGAAATAGCTT
This sequence comes from Flavobacterium sp. N3904, assembly GCF_025947305.1. Lineage (NCBI taxonomy): Bacteria > Pseudomonadati > Bacteroidota > Flavobacteriia > Flavobacteriales > Flavobacteriaceae > Flavobacterium > Flavobacterium sp. N3904. Next base: position 1,769,183 of record NZ_CP110009.1, on the reverse strand, counting down.
CATTTCCAGAAAGACTAAAAAAAGAAGTTGCCCATTTGTCAGACGAACAACTAGATACACCATATCGTCAAGAAGGATGGACGATTAGACAAGTTATTCATCATTGCAGCGACAGTCATATGAATTGTTACATTCGATTAAAATGGACTTTGACTGAAGAGACTCCAGTTATAAAATTCTACTATGAAGATCGATGGGCACAATTAGAAGACAACTTAACGATGCCAATTCAACCCTCTTTATTATTATTGGAAGGACTCCATTATAGATTGGCCTATTTGATGGAAAGTTTCAATCATGCCGAATTAAAAAAGTCATTTATACACCCTGAACATAATAAAGAAATTCAAATACAAGAATTAATTGGAACTTATGCTTGGCATGGAAATCACCATCTTGCCCATATTACAGAGCTAAAGAAAAGAAAAGGATGGTAGAAATATTTTTCAAAATAAAAAACCAAATGCATGACAGCATTTGGTTTTGAATAAATCATTCTTTATTGCTTGAAACAAATGCTATCCTTGACTCGCAATTTTTATAGGCAACTCATAAAGTACCCTAACTTTTTTTCCTCTAAATTCACCTGAAGACCATCGCGGAGACATAGAAATTACTCTTTTGGCTTCTGGCCCTGTTCCTTCTCCAAGATCTTTAACCACTTTTACATTGGTAACAGTTCCATCAATTTCGATGATAAAAGCCACTTTTAAAGTACCTCCATTTCCCTCATATTCCGGCATTTTGAAATTTGTTCCAATAAATTTCATAAATGCATCGTATCCTCCAGGAAATTCAGGTCTGATTTCTACATCTTCATAATTGTAAGGGGCATCATCAATCATAGTAGTATTAGCTTGTGCAGAGGCAAATTGCACTATAAACAAAGTAATAGCTGAAAGTAGAATTCTTTTCATGATATAAATATTTTAATATTTACGATTGCCAAGAGACATTAAACCATTAGCAACCTTCAGTAGGTTTTAGTAAATATAAAAAAAATATAGATAAAAAAAGATAAATATGTAAAAATATAAATGTAAAATTATCATATTAATACCAACAAAACATAACCGACTGTATTTGTTATCGTTATCTTTTTAATAGAAATAAGCCTAAGAAAATTAACAAGAAAACAAGTTTTAAATACAACTCCCTAAAAACTAGTATTTAAGAAATTTAAGATGAAAAAAGAATTAAGGAATATTCAAATATTTATGAGTTTGCAATGAAACTCTCCATTTAGGATTATTCATGACATACTCAACTATCAAAGGTGTCATTTCCTCTTTCTTACTCCATTCTGGTTGCAGAAAAAGAATTGCATTATTATTTACTTTTTCAGCCTGTTCTTCGGCAAAAATAAAGTCATGTTTATTATAAATAATTACTTTTAGTTCATTTGCATTGTCATAAACCGTTTGAGTTGGCAATTTATTTTTCTTAGGAGAAAGACAAATCCAATCCCAATTTCCACTTAATGGGTAAGCTCCTGAGGTTTCTATATGAACTTTTAATTTTTTGTTTTTTAATTTTTGCGTTAATGGTGCCATATCCCACATTAATGGCTCCCCCCCAGTAATCACAATCGTATCAGCATATTTGGTAGCATTTTCAACAATTGATTCAATACTAGTAGGCGGGTGCAATTCAGCATTCCAACTTTCCTTAACATCACACCAATGGCAACCCACATCGCAACCTCCTATTCTAATAAAATAAGCAGCTGTTCCAGTATGAAAACCTTCTCCCTGAATGGTGTAAAACTCTTCCATTAACGGCAGCATGGTTCCTTTATTAACTTCTAATTGGACTTCTTTTGATAACATCTTTTTAATTTAGGATGCAAAGATAGGCAATTTATGATTTTAGATTGCAGATTTTAGATTTCAGATTTTTAGTTTGAAGAAAAACATATTTCAAAAAAAAACTGATAGCTTTTTTGAAACTATCAGTTTTTTAATAAATTAAAATTAAAGCTATTTTAAAGCTTTTAATGAGCTTAATGCATATTCATTAGCAGGATCTAGAACCAAAGTTTTATTAAAATATTCAATTGCTTTAGCCTTATCAGTGTTTGCGTAACTAGCAGCAGAAGTATTATAACTTTCAATTATTTTTTTAATTACTGCTGGTTTTGCCAACTCTTCTGGTCCTTTTTCAGTAACTATAGTAACATAATCGTTATAGTATTTAATAGTCATTTCGTCATTTTCCAATAAACTATTTGTTCTAGCTCTATAAATATAAGCATCTTGGGTTTTTGGAGAAGCTTCTATTACAGTTGCGTATGCTTGATCAGCTCTTTGCAAAGCAATTGGATCAGGCTTAACAATATCTTTTCTGGTATTATCAAAATACAAACAATTACCTAGATAAAAATTGTCTAAAACATAATTTTTAGATTCTTTGTTAGCAACTGCTATTTCATAAAGTGAAGCAGCTTGTTTGTATAATTTTAATTCATATAATTTTTTTCCTAACTCGCTTAAGTTTATTGATAAGCCATTAGGATCCATCTCAGATGCTTTTTTAACGTCTAAAACACCTTTATCAAACAAATCGTTATCAACCGCTTTACCATCCTCACCTACAGCTTTTTTAATTCTGGCAAAACCCAAAGTTTGATAATCTAAAGCAATAACTTTATTTGAGGGATTTTCAATAAAACTTACCAATGATTTTATGGCAACATCATAATTTCCGTTTTGATAGGCCGAAAATCCTAAATAACGTAAAATTCTAGGATTAACTTTGTCCAACTCAACCATTTTGTTAGCTTCCGCTTCTAATGCTTTGTATTCTCCCGCAAGCACTAAAAAGTCAGCATGTCTCATTCTGGAATGAATAGAATAATCTGTCAAAGACAAATATTTTTCATAATTTACAAGGGCTTTATCCACATAAATTCTATATTTTGATGGTTCATTTCTACCCCATAAGTAATAAGTTTCAGCTAATTCTCTATAAACAGGACCATAATTTGGATTAATAGCAATAACTTCATCAAATGCTTTTATAGCTTCTGTATATGCTTTTGCTCCTTTAAGCAAAACACCCAATTGCATTTTAGCTCTGATTAAAGTATTGTCAATAGTATAAGCATTTCTATATGCAGAATAAGCATCATTTTGGTTTTTATCTCCAAAATAAGCATTTCCAAGTGCCAAATTTAATTGTGGATCTTGAGGATTAATTGCTTTAGCTTTATTTAGAACTTCAATAGCTTTTTTATAATTTGGCTTTGTAGAAAAAGTATAGGCACGACCAATGTACAAATACTCTTCAATATCTTTTTTTCTCAGATCTTTGGTTGCTAACGCAAACTTCTCTTCAGCCGCAGCTTCATTTCCATTGTCAAGATCGATTAAACCAAAACCAATATTGTTAAGTTTTGCTCCTTCACTTCCTTCCAATCCCTTTTGATAATAAATTTTGGCAGAATCTATATTGTTTTGCAACATATATACATTCCCTAAATAAAAAGATGCTGTACCATTAGTAGGTTTTGCATTTATTATTGATTTTAATATCGTTTTTGCACTTTCAAACTGTTCAGCATCAATTGCTTTTTTGGCTTGATTAATATCTTGCGCATGACTGATTGCAACAAAAGCCAAAAAAGCAAAACTTAAAACTTTAACTTTATTCATCTTGTTTAAATTAATTTATTTTTCTTCTTTATTTTCTTTTTCTCTTACTATATTTAATTTTCTGGCTGGAATCACTACAGGAAGCAATCCTGATTTTAAAACGATTCTTTGACCAATATCCCCCGCTACAAAAGAAGCAAATCCCATTCCTAAACCAGAAGTTCCTTGACAATTTATAATATACAAATCTCGTACCAAAGGATACGTTCCTTCTGCCAAATTATTTTGAGAAGGCGAATAAAAATCTTTTCCGCCAATTCCTTTAACATTTAAAACATTGATATTAGAAATTACTTTTTCCATTGATGGGTTAGGCTGAGACAACCAATTTACACCAACAATTCCAACCATACCATCATTCTCGGAAACATATTTTAAAACCTCGTTATTCGTTTTAAAAGAGTAAACATCATTTTCTGGAATTTGATTCAATCCTGCCAAAGTGTTAATATATCTTACAGTACTAGAATTTGGATTGTCAAATACAAGACCTTTGATTTTTGAAGTTCTTTCTCCTTTCATAAATCCGACAACATCTTTCAAAGCTATCAACGTGTCATTGCTGTTTTTATTTGCCACCAATGCAATTGCGTCTGTCGCAAATTTAGTTATTTTAGGAAGTATTTTTCTTTGTTCGAAAATATTTAACTCTTTTTTAGATAAATTACGGGCTAAAACCGCGATTTTAGCTTCTTTATCAAATAATGAATTTAGAATTTCGGATTCTGATTTTGAAACTAAGGTGAATTTTGCATCATACTTACTTTCAAAAACCATTACTTCATCTTCTACAATTGGAGTTATCGTTTCGTCTACAAAAATTGTAGCTGTCCCTTTTAAAATAGTTTCTTCATTTTTTGACTCTTCCCCTTTTTGATTGCAATAAGCAAATAAAAGGCACATAAAAATTAAAACTACATATTTTTTATTTCCAGACATAATTATTCATTTATTTGTATTAGCATTATAAAATCGAAAAAAACGAATAATAGAATAAACGATCAAAACTGTTCCTAATGCAATTCTATAATTCATAGTTATATCAAAAGGAAATTTTGACCAAAAGATAACCATGAGCCCCATAAAAAAATAACTCAGGAAAACCAAAATGGTTATAATGAGAAGAAATCGCTCAATAAGCGATTTCTTCTTGATATTATTAAATAAATTATTCAACATTACTCTGCAGATTGAATAGTAATTGGAAGAGAGTATAACACCCTTACTTTTTTACCATTTTGTTCTCCAGGAAGCCATTTCGGACATTTATTTAAAACTCTGATAGCTTCTTTTCCAGTTCCATAACCAATATCTCGTATTACTTTGATATCAGTTAAAGATCCATCTTTTTCAACTACGAAAGTTACATATACTTTTCCTTTAAGACCTTCTTCTTCTGGTGGAGTATAATTTTTACCCACAAATGCGTAAAATTTCTCAATACCACCTGGAAACTCAGGTTTTTGTTCAATTCCAGCTAATGAGTGAACACTTGTGTCTTCTTCAATAACTTCTACAACTGGTCCATTACCAACTTCTTCAACAGTAAGTGGTGCGTCTGGATCCCCTTTGATTGTTTCAGCCCCAGTTTTTTTGTCTTTGATATCATCCATTTTTGGTGGATCTTCAGTAACATCCTCAGCTTTTGCAACAACAGGCTTAACAAATTTAACCTGATCTTGTTTTGGTGGAGGTGGAGGTGGAGGCGCAAGATCTTTTACATCTTCTACTTTCTTCTTAGGTGCCAATTTTACAGCAGTAATCTTGATATCGGTATCAACTTCTTCACCCCCTTTTGGCAAGTAACTCGCAATAAGCGGAGCACTAACGGCAAGGCTAAAAAGAATACTACCAATGATAAGCGCTCTCATAGAAGTCTTACGATTCGATTTTCTTAGTTCGTAAGCTCCATAAAGCTTATTACGACCTTCGAAAACGATCTCAATCCATTGATTTTTTATTAAATCTAATTTCATTTTTTATAATTATTAGGTTATTAGCAAAAAATTATTTTTTGGCTTCTAACAATTTTTGTTCTTCCGGTGAAAACTCAGGTACAATAGCATAAGATCCTGTAGCATTTACGCCAACAATCGCCATTTCATCCAAAACGTCAACCAAATTACGATAGGTCGATTTTTTACTAGGTTTGATAATTACAATCATCCCGTCTTTTGGTTTCCCTTTAGCAGTTGAATATGCGATTACTTTTCCCATTCTGTCAATTAATTCTTTGCGAATCCCATCTTTACCATACGTAAAATCTTTTGGAGCCGCTAGAGGTTTATCCAACATTCCTACATAACGTACCAATTTTCCGTTTTCTCCAAGCAATAAAGTCATCGTGCGATTTTCATCTACTTTAATATTACTCTGAGGAGTATTATCTTTTTCTTTATCTGGCAACGTCAAATCCATGGATTGAGGTTTAGACAACGTAGTGGTAAGCATAAAGAATGTGATTAGTAAGAAAGCCAAATCCACCATGGCAGTTAAATCTACCTTTGAGTTTTGTTTTTTACTTCTTACTTTGCCACCTTTTCCGCCTCCACCGTCGCCGGTATTTAATTCAGCCATTTTAGTGTATCTTTTTTAATTAAAAATTCTTTCCTCTTAAACCCGTAACCAAATTAAAGCTATTGATTTTTTGATCTTGCAAAATATCCATTACTTGTTTGATTGCTGGATATTGCTCCTTGGCATCTCCTTTTATTGCAAACTGCAATTCCTTGTTGTTAATTTCTATATTTGCTTTACGAGAATATAAAACCCAATCTTTCAATTGGTTGTCTAATGAATCTTTAGGGATACCAGGCTGTCCCGCTTTAGTTCTGTCTGCTGCCTTCATATCCAAAATTTGTTTCAAATTTGAAATTGGCACACCAAAACTTTCCATTAACGCAAATTTTTCAGCATCTGCTTCAGAAAAAGCGATATTGTATTTTTGGCCCATCAATTCAAGCGCTTTTTTACGAACATCTCTTCCTTTTAAATCAAAGAACACAGCAGTTTTCCCATTGGCCTTACCAATTGTCAAAGTTGACAAATTATCAGCAGGTAATTTTGTATCCACAGTAGACTGTGGAGTATCAACTGGTAATACTTCAGGTGTTTTAGCAGTGGCAGTCAAAATAAAGAACGTAAGCAAAAGAAACGCAACATCACACATCGCCGTCATATCGGTAGATGTGGATTTTTTTTTCATTTTTATTTTAGCCATTATTTATGTCTATTATTTTGATAAAATTTATCAAAAATTAATTATTGTTTTAAACTACCTCTGAAATGTCTGTAAGTATTTACAATTGTAGTTCCAGCCTCATCAATAGAGTAAGTCAAATCATCAATTTTTGAAGTAAAGAAATTGTAAGCAACAATCGCTGTAATAGATGTGGAGATACCTGTAGCTGTGTTAATCAAAGCTTCTGAGATACCAACTGCAAGTGCAGCTTGATCTGGAGTTCCAGAAGAAGCCAAAGCACCAAACGCTTTAATCATCCCAGATACTGTTCCTAATAATCCTCCTAGTGTTCCTAAAGAAACTAAAGAAGAAATAATAGTCATGTTTTTTTCTAACATTGGCATTTCAAGAGAAGTAATTTCTTCAATTTCCTTGTGTATTGTTTCAGCAGCTTCTTCACTGTTGAATCCTTCTTTTTTAACCTCTTGATATTTAACTAATGCAGATTTAATTGCATTTGCAACAGAACCTTGTTGTTTGTCACATGTAGCAATTGCTCCATCGATATCACCAGTTTTGATGCTAGTCTGAACTGTTTTCATAAATTTATCTAAATTCCCTTTTCCAGCAGCTTTCGCAATAACAAAAAATCTTTCGATAGAAAAAACAAAAACCATCAATAACATACCTAATAAAACTGGTACTATAAATCCTCCTTTATAAACTTGACCTAACACATTAATTGGATGTCCTTTTTCTGGATCCAATCCTTCAAAATTCGAAGGATCCCCCATTACTTGTGACCAGATTAACCAACCTACAAAAATACATGCTGCAATAATAATCCCTGAAACCATTCCTCCACCGTTTGAAGTGCTTTCTTTTTTAACTTTAACGTTTGCCATTTTTCTTAATTTTAAATATTTATTTTTAGTTATAATAAACTTGTATAGGAGCAAATTTAAATTTTTAGTTGAAATAAAAAAACTTTTTTTTAACTAATCTTACAAATTATTTTATTCTTAACAACACACTATTACGTTTTTTAAGGATAATTGATCATTTTATTCAATTATTCGATAAAATTGTTTCAAAAAAAAAGTATTTTTAAGTGTTCTGAATATTTTTATTCAAAAAAACAGGAAAAATAGAAAAAAAACAAATTACAGAATAACGCGTGATTTAAGAATATTTTTTACAGTAAATCCTTAATTATAGGTTTTGAAAAAAAATCAATAACTTGCAATTGATTTTAACATCCACTTACCATGAGTAAAAAAGAAGATTTTTCAGAGTATATAAATAGCGGATATTTGTCCAAAGGCGAAAGTATAACATTAGGCGGAGCAATTTTAGACGGCGAAACTTTATCCAATACACCCGTCAAAATTCCATTAAAAACACTCAACCGTCATGGACTAATTGCCGGTGCTACCGGAACAGGAAAAACAAAAACCATTCAAGTATTATCCGAACAGCTTTCATCGTTTGGAATTCCTGTTTTAATGATGGATATAAAAGGTGATTTTAGTGGTGTTGCCAAAGAAGGCGAAGAAAAAGATTTTATAAAAGAACGTCATGCAAAGCTGAATATTCCCTATTCTGTTTCCAGTTTTCCTGTAGAATTAATGTCACTTTCAAAACAAGATGGCGTGCGACTTCGATCTACCGTTTCAGAGTTTGGACCTGTTTTGTTTTCCAGAATATTAGATCTGAATGACACACAAGCTGGCGTAGTTTCGGTTATTTTTAAATTTTGCGATGATAAAAAAATGCCATTGTTGGATTTAAAAGACATTAAAAAGGTTATTAATTATATTACCGACGAAGGAAAAGATGAAATTGAAGAAAGTTATGGCAAAATATCGACCTCGACTACGGGAACTATTTTAAGAAAAATAATTGAGCTAGAGCAACAAGGAGCTGATTTGTTTTTTGGCGAAATGTCATTTGAAATTGATGATTTAATGCGTCTGGATGAAAACGGAAAAGGATATATTAATATTATTCGGCTAACCGACATTCAAGACAAACCTAAATTATTTTCGACTTTTATGTTGAGTTTATTAGCCGAAATATACCAACAAATGCCCGAAAAAGGAGATGCAGATCAACCGGAATTGGTTATTTTTATAGACGAAGCACATCTGATTTTTAATGAAGCCAGCAAGGCATTATTAGAGCAAATTGAAACCATAGTAAAATTGATTCGTTCCAAAGGAATTGGCGTTTATTTTGTAACTCAAAACCCAATGGATATACCAAGTGGTGTTCTGGCACAACTCGGATTGAAGATACAACACGCCTTGAGGGCATTTACAGCCAACGACAGACAAGCAATCAAACAATCTGCAGATAATTATCCGACCTCCGCATATTACAAAACAGACGAAGTTTTAACCAGTTTAGGAATTGGAGAGGCTTTTGTAACGGCTTTGAACGAAAAAGGAATTCCGACCCCTCTTGTGGCCACCATGATGCGTGCTCCCATGAGCCGAATGGATGTTTTGACCGATGCAGAAATTCAAGAAATTAATGCTAAATCAAAGTTGGTTAAAAAATACAGTGAAGTTCTCGATCGCGAAAGCGCTTATGAGATGCTGACCAAAAAAATTGAATCAGCACAAGAACAAGCAGTCACAGAACAAGAAAACAAGAAAGAAAGTGCCGAACCCAGTACAGCAAGTGTGGTTACAAAATCGGTTTTGAAAGTAGTAACCAGCGCTACTTTTATTAGAGGTGCTTTTGGTATTTTGTCTAAAATGTTTAAAAAATAAAACAACTCCAAATTTCCTTTAGAATAAAATAATATGAAAGCATACGCCACAATTGGTTTATTAATACTATCAAATGTGTTTATGACATTGGCTTGGTACGGACACCTTAAATTCAAAGAGTTAAAATGGTTTGAGAATGCAGGTTTGATTACCATTGTTCTAATAAGTTGGGGTTTGGCTTTGTTCGAATATTGCTTTCAGGTTCCCGCCAACAGAATTGGTTATGAAGGCAATGGAGGTCCTTTTTCTTTGATGCAGCTCAAGGTAATTCAAGAGGTGATTACTTTAGTCATTTTTGTATTGTTCTCTTTACTGTTTTTTAAAAACGAAACCTTACGATGGAATCATCTTGCTGGTTTTTTATGTTTGATTTTGGCGGTATATTTTATATTTAAAAAATAATTTCAACTCATGAAAAAAATAATCAAACTCTGCTTTATTCTCCTCATTTTGAATAGTTGCTCACCAAAGTCTGAAACTAAAAACCTAACATATGCAAAGTTAGAGATTGTCAAAACTGAAAAAGATTTTGAAAAGTTAGTTGCCGAAAAGGGACCTGCCGAAGGCTTTTATCAATTTGCCGATTCTAATGCCGTAATAAAAAGAGAACACGATACTTTAATCATTGGAAAAGCCAATATTAAAAATTATTATTTAAATCAAAAGATTAAAAATCCAACTGTTACTTGGTCTCCTGATGCCGTAACCGTTTCTGATGCTGGTGATATGGCTTCGAGCTATGGGAAATACGTTTGGACATTTACAGATGCTTCCGGAAAAGAACAAATTTACAAAGGCATTTTTCATACCGTTTGGAAAAAACAAAAAGATGGTTCTTGGAAATACATCTGGGATTAATATTACTTCTTTTTAGGATAAAAAATCAATTTTGTTGATGTTCTAATGATTTCTTCTTTGTTCATTTTCATTTTTCTGAATTTCCCCGCATTGTACAACTCTGCCTGATCGTCATAATGCGTACTAAATGGATTTCCAGATTGACCGGTTGGCAAAATTCCTAAACTATTTTCAATATCGGAGAAGTCAATTATTCTTCGGCTTGATGGACCGCCTTTTACTTTATAAAATCCATCCTCTACAAAATCAAAATATTGATTGTTAATCACCTCGTTCGAACCAGGAACCGCAAAAGGACCAACATTAAAAAAAGGTCGCAATAGTGCAATTTTCCCAATTGGATGTTCATATTCTACAATATGAACTTTTTTCCATTCCCAATCAGCTGGATTTTTTCCTAATTGTTTTTCTAAATCATTTATTGCTTCTTTGAAAGATTGCGCTATAATTTGAGTCCTGGTTTCTTTTTGATTTTTGGTCTTGATATTATCCCACCAAGGCGAATTTACATTCAAGATTTGTCTGGCAACAACCTGTTTCATAATATGGGTTCCTAAAAATTGCTTAAACCCATCAGAACCCAACTCATCCTGAAAAGTATTTTTTAGATACAAATAAATCCATTTATTGTAAATCGTTGGTGCTACATCTTTCAAGTTGTTTGAACCATTCCATCCTTCCAAAATGGTTATTGCTTCTTTTTCTGTTTTGGAAAGCGAATTGAAATTCAGATTTGAAATCAAACTTTTTACTACTATTGGAGCAATTGCAGAAGTGTTGTCAACTATCATTTTACTTACCGATTTCTTATCCCAATCTGATTTTTCTTCTAACAATTGTGTGATTCTTTTTGCCCGGTCTTCGGGAAGATAGTAGCCTGGATACAAAAACCCATCTATTGCTTCAGGCTGATTGTTTGCTGAATACACATAATTCCAATCTGGATTAACACCCGATGGATTTTTGGAGAAATCCAAGTAGGTTGCAATTTCCTCTTTTCCGCTTGTCCCGTCGAGTATAAAATTGGTATTCACATCTGGATTGTGTTTATAGAGTTTTCCACTTGCCCACCAACCCACATTCCCTTTGGCATCACCATACATCACATTCAGTCCTGGTGCAGCAATAAGCGCAACTCCATTTTGAAAATCGGTCATTGATCTGGAATGCGAAATCGCATAAATAGCCTCAATACTGCTGATGGGTTGTTGGGTGTAAATCCAAGACATTGCTACTGGTTTATCACTCTTTAGGCCTGTCAATAAATCATTCATAACGGGGCCGTGCTGACTTACTTTTATAGTCAAATTTACATCAGAGGTGTCTTTTACTTTTATTGTTTTCTTTCTAATGCTATAATTCTGAAAACCTTTTGCAGTTATGTATTGGTTACTGTTTTTCGGATTATTTTCTTCTTGATAAAAATCAACATCATCATTTTCAAACATGGTCAAACCATATGCATAATCCCGATTGTGTCCCAATAAAGGAAAAGGTGTTCCTGCTAGGTAACATCCGTACAATTCAAATTGCGGTGTACTTATGTGCGCTTCATACCAAGTACCTGGTTGTGAAAAATTAATATGCGGATCATTGGCAAAGATTACTTTCTTGTTTTTTGTTTTTGGAGGAGCAATAACCCAACTGTTACTTCCAACAAAAGGAGCTACGGGAGATTGATCCAGAAGTGACGCAATTGATTTGGAGATTGCAGTATATTCTTGAGATTTTTGCTTTGCAATTCTAATCCGAGTTGTGTTGAAAGAGCCGTCTATTCCAAAATCTTTTAGATAATCCATACCATATTTGTTTCGAATATCTGTCAATAACGGATCTGTTTTTTGAGCCATTGCAAAACTGAAAGACATATATCCAAAAATATTATACACATCGTCAATGGTGAACTTTTGTTTTTTTACGCCTAATAATTGAAATTCTACAGGCGTTGTTCCCTGCTCGATGTATTGATTGATTCCGTCCAAATAAGCCATCGTCAATTGATAAGCAGGGCCATTTTTATTTAAATTTTTGATTGCTTGCTGAGAAGCTTCTTCAATCCCTAAACCGACGAAAAACTTATCGTTTTTTAAAGCTACTGAACCAAATATTTCGGAGAGACGGCCCGGAACAATACGTCTTAATAATTCCATTTGCCATAATCGATCCTGTGCATGCACATATCCAAGAGCAACCATTGCATCTTTTGGATTGGTTGCATAAATATGTGGCACTCCAAAATCATCAAAATAAACGGTTGTTTCTTTTTGAATATTTTTTAAAGGTAATTTACCCTCATATTTTGGTTTTTGATATAAATCATAAATAACAAAAATGCCAATTAAGCCAAGTATTAAAAAAAGAAAAATCAGTAGGCCTTTTTTTGTTTTTTTCATTGGGGGTGATTTTAAGTCTTAATTTTTTATACTATTAAAAAATAACGGGTCAATTAATTCAACTATTAATTTTAAAACTAAGTAATTTTTATCAAATATAAATAAAATTGCTTTAGAATCACTTTTCGCATTATTATTATTATTTTTGTTTAAAATTGACAATATCTATAATAAAAGTTAAAATTCAATCTTATTATTGAGCTTTTTCAATAAAATTAATAGGAATAAATTCTCGTTGCTTATATTTGTCTAAATTTAAAAACACATGAAGCACATTTCAAAAGATACCATTTCTCAGATGGAGAAGATTGAAAAATTGAATCTAATTAATTCATGTACTGGATTTAAATCAGCCAATTTAATTGCCACAAAATCCATCGAAGGCAATACAAATGTTGCCATTTTTAGTAGTGTCACACATTTAGGCAGTAGTCCTTCACTTATAGGATTTATTGTTCGCCCCACAATTGTGCCAAGAGACACTTATAAAAACATAATGGAAACTGGATATTTTACCGTAAATCATGTAACCGTAGACATGATTGCGGATGCGCATCATACTTCGGCAAATTATGATTCTGGTATCTCAGAATTTGACAAAACCAATTTAGAAGAAGAATACAAAGAAGGCATTAATATCCCTTTTGTAAAAGGAAGTCCTGTACAGCTTTATTGCAAATTTGTAAACGAATATCTCATCAAAGAAAACAATACAATCCACATTATCGCCTCTATCGAGCATATTTTTTATGACGAAATCTTAGAACACAAAGATGGTTGGTTGCAACTGGACAAAGGTAACGTAATGGCCCTGAATGGTGTTGACGGCTATTTTTTACCCAAACTCATAGACCGTTTTCAATATGCCAGACAGGGAATCCCAACGAAACCATTTCCAAAAGAGAAAGAATAAAAATTTATTTTTCAAAAAAAACGGGAATTGTCTTTACAACTATTCCCGTTTTTTTATTTTGCTAAAATCCCCTTTTTCAAAATTTGTCCAAAGTGAAACATATCTTCATAAGAAGTGTACAAAGGAACTGGTGCAAGACGAATCACATTGGGTTCGCGCCAATCGGTGATTACGCCGTTTTTCATCAAGTAATCAAAAAGACTTCGCCCTTCTCCATGCAAAAAGACCGATAATTGACAAGCTCTTTCGGATGACTCTTTTGGAGTAATTATCTCAAAGGAACCTTGAACTTCTTTGCTTATTTCGTTCAGAATAAATTCTAGATAGGAAGTAATTTTATCCCTTTTAAGGATTAACTGATCCATTCCAATTTCGTCAAACATTTCAACAGAAGCTAAATAAGGTGCTAATGACAAAATTGGCAGATTGCTTATTTGCCAACCTCCCGCTCCTTGAACTGGGTCAAAAATGGGTTCCATCTTGAAACGACGTTCTTTGTTATGTCCCCACCAACCTGCAAATCGAGGCAAATCTTTATTGTCGTGATGTTTTTCGTGAACAAAACAACCCGAAGCATTCCCTGGTCCTGAGTTCATGTATTTGTAACTACACCAAGAGGCAAAATCAACATTCCAATCGTGCAATTCTAATTTAATATTTCCGGCGGCGTGAGCCAAGTCCCAACCTACATAAGCACCTTGTTTGTGTCCAGCGGCAGTAATGGTTTTCATATCGAAAACTTGTCCCGTGTAATAATTGACTCCACCTATTAAAACCAAAGCCAGCTCCTCGCCTACTTCTTCTATTTTTGCTAAAATATCTTCCAAACGGATATTGTGTTCTCCTTCGCGACGTTTGATTTCTACAATAGCATCTTCAGGTTTATAACCGTGAAAATGCACTTGGCTTTGAAACATATATTGATCGGAAGGAAAGGCTTTTTCTTCGCAAATGATTTTGAAACGTTTGGCTTTTGGCCTGTAAAAGGAAACCATTAAAAGATGCAGATTTACGGTCAAAGTATTCATCACAGTGACTTCGCTTGGCAAAGCACCAACTAATTTACTCAACGGATTGGCAAAACGTTCTTGATAATCCCACCACGGTTTTTCGGCATAAAAATGACCTTCAACGGCTAGATTTGCCCAATCGTTCATTATTTCGTCAACATATTGTTTTGTTCTTTTGGGCTGCAATCCCAAAGAATTACCTGTGAAATAAATTACCTTTTTATCATTGACTTTTGGAAAAATAAATTCGTCTTGGTATTTATGTAAATGATCTTGCGCATCGAGTAGTTGTGCAAATTCTAAGCTGTTTTGAAAATCCATTTTTTGGGTGTTTTAAAGTCGTAAAAATAGAAAAAAGAAAACAGAGAAAAGATGTCAGAATAAAGAAAAAAGACAAATCGTCAGCAAAAAAAATTAATTTAATAATAATTCAAATATTTTCAATCTGTATTTTACATTTAAAGCAACGAAGTTCTTATGGAAACGAATTGCGTTAGGGATGGAAATGAAAATTTTTTACCTGAAACCATTTAGTAATACAGCAACGAGGAAGCGACCAGAGGAAGCTCCCGGAGTGCTAGTATTACTTTGGTTTTGGGTAAAAACTTGTAATGGACAGCCCGTAATACGCCCTTATTCAGTTGGCAGTGATCAGATAGCAGTATTCAGTTTGTAGAAACGTTTGCAGAAAAAAAAATCTCGCCATTGCTGACGAGACTTTGTATTTAGTTTTGAATGTGATTAGATAATCAACATGGCATCTCCGTAAGAATAGAATTTGTATTCTTCTTTGATTGCTTCTTCGTATGCTCTTTTCATTAAATCATGACCACAGAAAGCAGAAACCATCATTAATAAAGTAGATTTTGGTGTGTGAAAATTGGTAATCATACATGTTGGGATACTAAAATCGTGAGGAGGAAAAACAAATTTGTTTGTCCAACCGTCATAAGGATTTAAAGTATTTTGTGATGAAACTGAACTTTCTACAGCACGCATAGAAGTTGTTCCTACGGTACAGATTCTTTTCTTAGCCGCTTTGGCAGCGTTTACAATATCACAAGCTTCTTGAGTAATTTTCAACTCTTCAGAATCCATTTTATGTTTAGACAAATCCTCAACCTCTACAGGATTGAAAGTTCCCAAACCAACGTGAAGAGTTACTTCGGCAAATTTGATTCCTTTGATTTCTAATCTCTTCAACAAATGTTTAGAAAAGTGCAAACCAGCAGTTGGAGCTGCCACAGCACCTTCTTCTTTGGCATAAATTGTTTGGTAACGCTCAGCATCTTCTGGAGTTACGTCACGGCTAATATATTTAGGAATAGGAGTTTCTCCTAGTTCTGTCAATTTATTTCTGAATTCTTCGTAAGAACCATCGTAAAGGAAACGCAAGGTTCTACCACGAGAAGTAGTGTTGTCAATTACCTCAGCAACTAAAGAATCGTCGTCTCCGAAGTATAATTTATTCCCGATTCTGATTTTACGAGCTGGATCTACCAAAACATCCCAAAGTCTTTGTTCTGCGTTTAGTTCTCTAAGCAAAAACACTTCAATTCTCGCTCCAGTTTTTTCTTTATTTCCATACAAACGAGCTGGAAAAACTTTAGTATTATTTAAAATCAAAACATCACCATCATCAAAATAATCGATAACGTCTTTAAACATTTTATGTTCTATCGTTTGTTTCTTGCGGTCAATAACCATCAAACGAGACTCGTCTCTGTTTTCGGCTGGATATTCTGCAAGAAGTTCTTTTGGTAAATTAAATTGAAAGTGAGATAATTTCATTTGCTGTTTGTTTAAAAGTTTAAAGTTTCAAGTTCCAAGTTGTTTAAACTGAACTTAAAAATCTTTCGGATGCAAATATACGATTGTGAGATAGGCGTTGTCAAGTGTTTAGGTGTTTATTTTTCTTGCCCTAGACGCTACATAATAATGAATTGACAGGAAACCGAACAAAAGCCTACGTAAATGACCATTTTTGAATCATTAAAAAGCCTATTTTTTTTAGATCTTCCCAAAAATCAGGATAGGATTTTGACACTACATCAGCATTATTGATGATAATTGGTACTTTTAATCCTAATGGAGCAAATGCCATCGCCATCCTGTGGTCGTTATACGTGTCGATTCTGATCTCTGGATTGATGCTTTTTGTAGCAATTAATGTCAAACTATCATTAGTTACCGAGATATTGGCTCCCAGTTTTGTCAATTCAATTCGAAGCGCTTCCAGCCTATCGGTTTCTTTGATTTTTAAAGTATGCAAACCGGTAAGATAACAACCGATTCCAAGTCCAAGGCAAGTAACTACAATCGTTTGTGCAATATCGGGAGTATTATTTAAATCTAAATTCAAGTCGGCACAAACAAAATCTTCCTGTTTGGTCAAAGTCAATTTATCTCCATCGAAATGTGAAGTTACTCCCATTTGTTTGTAAATTTCAACCAAAGCTGAATCTCCTTGTAAACTGGTTTCTTTGTAACTCGTTAAAGAAATAGAAGCCGTTTTTGCTAGCGCCGCTAAACTAAAAAAGTATGATGCCGAACTCCAATCAGATTCTACGGTCATTACTTTGGTTGTTACTTCTTTCTTAGGATATACTTTAATTATGTTTCCAATAAAACTGGTTTGAATATCTAAGTCATTCAACAATGCCAAAGTCATTTTGATATAGGGAACCGAGGTAATCTCACCAACCAAAGTCAGTTCGATTCCGTTCTCCAACTTTGGCGCTATCAAAAGCAATGCAGATATATACTGACTGCTCACATTGGCAGGAATACTTACTTTATGAGCAGTAATTTTTTGTCCTTTGATTCGAATAGGCGGGTAACCTTCTTCTTTTTCATAAGTAATCTGGGCACCTAATTGCTGTAAAGCTTCAACCAACACTTTGATTGGGCGTTCTGTCATTCTTTGTGAACCTGTTAATACCACTTCGCGACCTTCGTTTACAGCAAAATAGGCTGTTAAGAAACGCATCGCTGTTCCTGCATGATGAATATCTACAATTTCTTCATTCCCTACCAAAGCCTTTTGCATTACCTCGCTATCATCAGAATTTGAAGTATTGGCAAGAGTAATATTTGGATACAATGCCTGAAGTAATAAAAGTCGATTGGTTTCGCTTTTAGAACCAGTAATTGCAATTTGGTCTTGTAAATCGAGTTGGGAAGTTTGTAACAGTAAATTCATTTTGGATGAGTTGATAGATGTGTTTGCCAAATTTATTTTAAAAAAAGGACGTACCAAAACTTTGCCCTGACTTATAACATTATTTTAGTTTATCGTTGTTTTTGTGGCGGTCTTTGTCTCTAACAGATTTTAAATCCATCTTCTTGTCAAAAGCAGATTGCAAATCGATTCCTGTTTGATTAGCCAAACACAATACTACGAAAACTACATCGGCCAATTCTTCACCAAGGTCTTTGTTTTTGTCACTTTCTTTTTCGGATTGTTCACCGTAACGACGGGCTATAATTCGGGCTACTTCGCCTACTTCTTCGGTAAGTTGTGCCATATTTGTCAATTCGTTAAAATAACGAACTCCGTGTTCTTTGATCCAAGTATCAACGTCTAGCTGGGCATTTTTTAGGTTCATGGTTGTATTTTTTTAAGTACAATTTTTTCGTTTTGCTTGTCAATCATTTTTTGATAAAATTCTTTAATTGCTCCATAAAAATCGGCAGAAACTATAGCCATATTTATCTCCTTAGTTACTAAAATCTGAACTCTGTTCCCTTGAGAAACTGTATTGATTGAAAAAGACAACTCTTTTCCATCTGAAAAAATCTTCATTGGCTGAGGAAGCGATTCTACAGCATATCCCTCTGGAATTTCAAAACTTATATTATATCTTTCTTGTGTAGGATAACCAAAATAAATAGGCATTTGTCTTACTTCCTGTATAAAAGGATTCTGAGATTGAGTAAAAAACAACATCGGATTGATGAATAATTTTTCACCTATCACTTCGCAATGATTATCAGATGCAAAAGTAAAAGTTTCTATAACAGGTTTGTCTAAATCACTTTTTTTATTCTCAATAGTATAATCCTTAATTTTAATCCCATTGAGATCATTTTCAATTTTTTCAAGATAATTGTCTGTATTCATTTCAGCATATTTATCTCTAAAACTATAGGCCTCATAATCTGTCTTTTGAACTCTATATTTTCCTTCTATTTTACCAGCATTATCTACTTTTACCATTATAGTATAATATTTAGCCGATGGTTTTGTAGGCACTAAATCAATTTCTTGCGAAATTCCTTCTTGTTTAATAAGACGTCCGGTCCAATTCAGCACATTTAGTGGCAAAATATTTTGCGTTGTATATTTATGCGAAGCATCCAATAAAATTTCTTTCCCATCAATATTTGCCGCAGCAATTACATAATTAAAAACGGTTCTATTGGGAAAAACAGGAATTCCATGTTCAAGAGTGCTAACCAAAACTGGACTTGCCTCTATCCCGGCTGACTTTAGCATCGCAATGAGGATAAAATTGATTTCGGCAACATTACCAATTTGATTTATATAAGCTTGTTTGACTCCTTTATCGGTATAATAGCCATTTTCATTGTTCCAGTTCATTTTATTTTGAACAAATTTAAAAATGACATTAAGTCTTTCTTCTTTCGAATCAATGCCTTTTAAAATAGCTTTTATGTTATCTAAAAAAAAGTCCCGCTCCTCTAATTCTTTTCCAAATTCTTTCTCGGCATAAATGGTCTTGGTTACTCCATCCCAATCCTTTGAATAATTTTTTTCCTTTTCATCTGGAAAATTTGTTTTTTCAAGCTCATGATGTACAGAAGATCGGTAATTTTGAATGTTGTCAACAAAACTTTCCTCTTCCAGTGCAGGGATATTTTCTGCTGTATACTTGCTTCTGATTTGTTTGAAACTCAACATCACCGTTTGATGGTTTTTATCCTCAAAATTAAAGCTTCCATCCACTACTTTTGCATCTACTTTTAGATCAAAATAACCGATACGAATGGGTTTATATGTAAAAAAATAAGGTATACTGGTTATGTATTCGGCACTATTTACCGGAATTTCATACTGGAAATTAAAAACTGGAAACTTTACTATGTTTTCCGATTTTAGAACATATTTAAATTCAATAATTGAACCCTCTTTTACATTTGGCAATGTTATTGAAGCTTCATTCCAATACTCATTTACATTTTTTTTAAAGCTTCCTTCACTATTCAGCTTTGTCTTTTCAATTGCTCCATTTACAAGGTTATAAGTAACCGCATTGGAAAATTTAACAACATCATCATTGTAATGCTCATATCCTACATAATAAGGCACTGAAAAATTGGCCCAGTCGTACCCCTTTTTTTTGTAGATTTTAATTCGCATCGTTACTTCGGTGATTGCTGTAAAACCGCGGTCTCCCGAATAAGTAAAAGTAGTCTTCCCGTTTTTAAACAGTATTGCAGCAACAGCACTTGTATCTTTAGAGTGCTGCTTTTCTTTTAATTCGGCAACTGATACTTTGCCTAATTCAAAGTTTTGGGCATTCGTGCTTATAGTTAAAAAGAAAAATAACAAGCTAAAAATTATTTTAAAATTTCTCATCAACTACACTTTCTTTAGAATAATTTTCTCTGTTTCTTTCGCAATCATTCCCTGATAATATTCTTTTAGCATCGAATAGTATTCTGCGGAAACAATAGGAGTGTTTATTTGGTGAGAAACCGAAAATTGAATTTTATTTCCCGCTGCATTGGACAAGAATTTAAAACTGCCTAAATCATCTTCCATATTAAATTGAGCCGATTTAGGAAGTAACTCCACCACATATCCTTCCGGAATATCAATATTTATAGTGTATTTATCTATAAACGGAAACCCATAATCAACAGGATATTCTCTCGTTTCCTGTTTGAAAGGATTATGTTCTTTGGTAAAAAACAACAACGGGCTGATATACATTTTTTCGCCTATAATTTCACATAAATTTGTACCCGAAAAAGAACAAGTTTCCGTTACCGGCAATTGAACATCTTTCTCATTGGTTCTTCTATAATCTGCGATTTCAATTTTTTCGTTTTCGTTTTCTAATTTCTCTAAATAATCATCTTCTTTTACATTCTCTACTTCCAATCTAAATTTCATGGCGTTATGATCTGTTCTTTGCCTTCTTAATTTTCCCGTTATTTTTCCTGTAGCATCAATTGCATAGTTCATTGTTATATTATCATTCGAAGCTTTTTTTGGCATCAAATCTACTTCTTCTGATGTACCGTCTTTTCTAATTAATCTTCCAAACCAATTTAAATCTTCAAATGGCAAAACGTTTGGAGTGGAAAACTTACTTGTTGCATCCAACAATATTAAACCCTCGGGAGTTTCAACAGCCGCTATCACATAGTTAAAAGCTGTACTTGATGGAAATAATGTAATCCCATTGTCGCGTGTACTCAATAAAACGGGATTTGCCTTTAACCCCGAAGTACGCAACATTGCAGTAAGCATTAAATTAATTTCAGCCACATTTCCAGTTTTATCTTTATAGGCTTGTTTAACCCCATCATTGCAAGAATAACCCTTGTAATCATTCCATTTCACCGTAGATTTCACATAATTTAAAACGGCAACAATAATATCATCTTGTTTTGACAAACCTGCAATAACAGCCTTCAAATCATCTTCAAAATAACCTGTTTTATTAAGTTCAGGACCAAAATCATCATATTCAAATATGGTTTTTACTACAGCGTTCCAATCTGTAGCAAATTCTTTGTAAGCATAGCCTGGGATATTCACCAATGCCAACTCATAAGAAACACTTGCTTTATAATTATCAATATTATTAACCAAAGTCTCTTCTTTCAACGCAGGAACATTTTCTAATGTAAAAACGGTAGAAGTCTCTTGATTGTAAGTTGGTTCTGACGAAAGTCTAGGGTAAATAAATCCTTTTGACCTCTTATTGAAAGTTAAAAATTTTGGAGTTTTAACTTTATATTCTGTATAATTTACAGGAATGCTTGTCTGAAAATACCAATCTCGTAATGATCCAAAATTTTCAGACCGTATTGTATATTCAAATTCAATAATTGAACCTTCTTTTACATTAGGCATAGCAATTTTTTTTTGCCCAAAATATTTATTGATTTTTGTCTCAAATTCGCCTTCGCTTTTTAGTTTCGTTTTTTCAATCTTACCATCGACCAAATTGTAAGTAATTGCATCCGAGAAAGCAACTCTTTCTCCTTGCAGATAGTGTGCTACTTCTTTATTTGCCCAATTGAAGCCGTCTTTTTTATAAATTTTAATCTTGGTTTTAACCGTAGTAATTGTCACTAAATCTTCATAATGCACAGACCCTTTTTCAAATAAAATTGCTGCCACCGCAGAAGTATCCTTTGGATGCTGCTTTTGTTGTAATTCGGCAATAGTGACTTTTCCTAATTTAAATTCTTGTGCGTGCACGTTAATACTTAAAACAATAAGTAACAAACCAACTACTACTTTATACTTTTTCATTAATTATACTTTTTTTAAAACAATTTTTTCGGTCTCTTTGGCAATCATAATTTGGTAATATTCTTTAAGCATCGCATAATACTCTGAAGAAACTATTGGCGTGTTTATTTGGTGCGAAACTGACAATTGAATGCTGTTTTCAACTATATTAGCCATATATTTAAAACTGCCTAAATTATCTTCCATAGTAAAAAATACTTTTTCAGGAAGAGTTTCTACTACATATCCTGGAGGAATTTGAATGTTAATAATGTATTTGTCTTCAAAAGCATATCCAAAGTCTACTGGATATTCTCTAACTTCTTGTTTGAAAGGACTTTGTGAAATTGTAAAGAATAACATTGGGTTTACATAAATTTTGCCTCCAATAACTTCACACATATTCGAACCAGAAAAAGAAAATGTTTCCATAACTGGCATTTTCAGATCATGCTCATTTGCTCTGGAATAATCTATGATATCTATTTTGTCATTTTCATTTTCCAACTTCTCAAGATAATCATCTTGTTTTAATCCTATAATTTTCTCCCTAAAATTCTTTGCATTGTGATCTGTTCTTTGTCTTCTCAATTTCCCCGAAATTTGACCATTTTCAGCAATAGAATAATTCATAGTTATATAGTCATTTGAAGCTTTATTTGGCATTAAATCAACTTGCTCTGATGTCCCATCTTTTCTAATTAATCTACCTATCCAGTTCAAATCTCTAAACGGCAAAATATTTGGTGTAGAAAACTTATCGGTAGCATCTAATAAAATCAATCCACCCGATGTTTCTACTGCAGCAACAACATAATTGAAAGCAGTTCTATTAGGAAAAAGAGCTATTCCGTTTGATCTTGTACTCACTAAAACAGGATTTGCATCTAATCCTGCATTACGAAGCATAGCTGTAAGCATTAAGTTTATTTCGGCCACATTTCCAGTTTTGTTTTTATAGGCCTGTTTCACTCCATCATTGCAAAAATAACCGTAGTAGTCATTCCATTTTACAGAAGATTTTACATAATTTAAAACGGCTAAAATGATTTCGTCTTGTTTTGTTAAACCTGCAACAACTGCTTTCAAATCGTTTTCAAAATAACCTGTTTTATTGAGTTCCGATCCAAAATCATCATTGTCATAAATAGTTTTTACCACTGTATTCCAGTCAGTGGAATACGCTTTTGGAAATGAATTAGGAAACTTGGTCATCATTAATTCATGTGTAACACTTGAAGTATAATTTTCGATATTATTAACAAAAACCTCTTCTTTCATCGCCAGTAAATTTTCGGCAATAAAAGTCGTTATTATTTCTTCGTAATTTACTGTTTCAGAAGTTGTCACGTAACCTCCAACATTTGTATGTGGAGCTTCTTTACTTACCAATAGTATCGATTTTTCTTTTTTATCTGTATTCACTTTAGGAAAAATATATCCTTTTTGATTGGGGTTATATACAAAAAATTCTGGAATATACGTTTTATACTCTACAAAATCTACTGGAATACTTGTTTGGAAATCCCATTTATTTATAGTTCCATATCGTGGTGTTTTCAAAGTGTATTCATATTCAATTATTGATCCTACTTTTACGTTTGGCATCGTTATTTTACTCCTATTCCAATATTTGTTAACTTTCTCATCAAATTCACCATCACTTTTCAATTTAGTTTTTTCAATTTTCCCGCCAACTAAATTATAAGTTATTGCATTAGAAAAAGTAACACTTTCTTTTAATTCATTACTTCCAACATAATATTCAACTTCATTGTTTGCCCATTCGTATCCTTCTTTTTTATAAATTTTAATACGCATTTTAACATCTGTATACATCACAAAACCATCATTTTGAGAATACTCAAATTTTGTTTCACCCTTTTTAAATAATATTGCCGCTACAGCTGCAGTATCTTTGGGATGCACTTTTTGCTCTAATTCGGCAATGGAGACTTTTCCTAATTTAAATTCTTGAGCGTTTGCATAGAAACAAAATAGGATTAAAAATAAAAAAAGGGCTTGGTGTTTGGATTTCATTTTGAAATTAAGATTTGGTTAAAATTATTTTGGCATTGTCATTTCTGGAAACTTGTTCCATAAAAAGGCGATATTCATCGTATTCTTTATTGGTATACAATCCTTTTTTAATAAAAAAGTTTCTTTTATAAATTATATTGTGATTGTCTTTTTTTACAATCTCAGTTTTATATTCTCCGAATTTGGTATTAATTTCCACATTTGTCGGAAGAAATTCAATTGAAAAATTGGCTGGAAACGCAATCTCTATTTCATCATTATCTACAAATCCTCGTTGTACTTCAAAAGGATTTTTCCTGTTCCGAATTCTTTTTATGATTTGCGTATTTTGATTGTAAGCATTTACGGCAAACATCATTTTATTGACCGATAGATTACCATAATTTGCAGCACTTATCTCTGCAATTTCGGCAAAACTTATTTTATCAGGATCGTTTTTGAAAGTGATTTTATTAATTTTCAGGTTGTTGATTGTTCCCCAATACTCTTTATAAAATTCTTCTATTTCTTTTGCAGAAAATTTATCATTATGAAATTTTTGATTGTATTGGGAACCCTCAGAAACGATTCCAATTTTTCCCGACAAATCTCCATTTTCTGCAATTGTATAAGACCCTTTACTGATTTGAGTATTCCCTTTATCGTCATATATTTTTGTTCTGACAATCTCCCCTCCTTCAGGTTTCATTATTAAAACATTTCTGTCGTCGGTAAAAGTTCCCTGATAACCAAATGGATCTACTTGACTGGTACATTCCAAAAACACATATTTATCTTTATTGAGTATTGCCAAAATCATATGATTTCCCTGCATAGACACAAAATCGGTTTCAATATCACGCTTTCTTGGATTGCCATATAATACCACATTATAGGAAGGAACGTCTACTGCACTTAGAAGCGCTTTTGTATAATTACTCAAAGCCTTGCAATCTCCATATCCCAAACGATCAACATCAACTGCCAGCATTGGTTTCCAACCCCCAATACCAATACTTATGTTAACGTATCTGGATTTTTCCTGAACATATTTATAAATAATTTGCGCTTTTTTAATGGGATCTGTTTCTGCTCCCACAAGCGATTTCATTTTGGCTTTTGTTTCTTCGGGCAAATCTGTTGTCCCGGTCAGAATCTTTTCGCTGTACCATTTCCCAAACTCATTCCATGTTTTAGCGTTTCCATCTACACCTTCCAAATGAAATGATTCTAATCCCATCATCACTTTTGGAAATAGATAGTTAATTGAAGGACTTGATGTTTCTTCTTTTTGAGCTAACATTTTTAGAGCCACGTAAGAAAGCTTTGTTGATGTATCTACCGTTTTTTTTATATTAAAATTCGAAAAATTGAATTCTTTATATTTAAAACCAAGATCTGAAGGAAAACTTATGGTAAGTATGCTTTTTTCAACACTTACAGCATAATCATTTAAAGGAATCCATTGCGGAATAAAAGCCGTATTGGAAGTTTCTGTTTCACTTTCAAAAACAATTGTAAATGGATATTGAATTGGAGTGTAATCTAAATAAATATAGCGGCTTTCAGAGAATAATGTACTACCACTTACTGCACTCACATCTCTAAAATCACTTCTCTTTATTTTTTTTATTTCTTTCCCAAAAGCATCGTAAACTGTTGCCAATATACTCTTTACAGGTCTTGATTTATCATAATTTTCATAAGCTTCTGTGGCATCAAATCCATTTTCATTAAGAACGGTAACTACTCTTTTGGTTTTGATATTCATACTGCGCTGAGAAGCGATAACAATATCAATTTGGTTCAAACGAACAATTGCATTGGCATTTTCTTTGAGACTATCGGAAATGGTTAGGGAACTGAAATCACTTTTTTGAGCAAAAAGAAATGTGGTAGTAAATAAAAAAACAATAGAAATCGCGGAAGCAAACTTGTAGGTCATAAAAAAGATTTAGCTCCGAAATATAAGAAAATTTCGTTTAAATAAAACCTAATTTTATTCTTTATTTTTACTGTCTATTTGTATGGTAACGGGACCATCGTTAATCAACATTACTTTCATATCGGCGCCAAAAATTCCGGTTTGTACTTTTTTGCCAAGTTCATTTTCGATTTGCTTTACAAAATTTTCATATAACGGAATGGCGATTTCTGGTTTTGAAGCTTTTATATACGAAGGACGATTTCCCTTTTTGGTAGAGGCATGTAATGTAAATTGACTCACCACAATAATGTCGCCATCAACATCCTGAACAGATAGATTCATGACATGATTCTCATCATCAAAAATACGGATTTTGGCAATTTTTCCCACCAACCAATCAATATCTTCTTGGGAGTCGCTGTCTTCAATCCCCACTAAAACCAATAATCCTTTTTGAATATTGGCCACAATTTTAGAATCGATGGTTACAGAAGCTGAAGAAACACGTTGCAAAACTACTTTCATTATTTATATTTTAACTTTTTGAAAATCGAAAGCTGTTTAACATTTGGCTACTCCCTAGACTTATCACTAATAATTCGATCTTCGTTATAAACATCTGTACGGTAATTTTCATCATCACCTTCCAATATTTTTAAATAGCTATTGTAACGAGACCAAGCAATTTCATCTTTTTCCAGTGCCGCTTTTATCGCACAATGTGGTTCCTCTTTATGCAAACAATTGTTGAATTTACATTGGTCTTTCAATTTGAAAAATTCCGGAAAATAACCGCTTATTTCAGCTGGATCCATATCGACCATACCAAATCCCTTAATTCCGGGAGTATCTATAATTTTGGCTCCAAAAGACAAATCATACATCTCTGCAAAAGTAGTTGTATGTTGTCCTTGCTTACTAGCTTCGGATATGGTTTTTGTTTTAAGATGCAAAGAAGGTTCCATTGCATTGACCAATGTTGATTTACCAACACCGGAATGTCCTGAAAACATACTTACTTTGCCTTTCATCATTTCCTGCAAAACTTCAACTCCTTTCATTTCCGCAGCCGAAACTCTCAAACATTTATATCCAATTTCTTGATAGACATGTTGCATGAACAATTGTTCGTCTAATGTAACATCGTCTAAAGTATCTATTTTATTAAAAACCAGAATAGCTTCTATACCATAGGCTTCGGCCGTAACCAAAAAACGATCTATAAAATTGAAAGTAGTAGGAGGATTATTAATCGTTACCAGCAAAAAAACACGGTCAATATTTGAAGCAATAATGTGCATTTGATGCGACAAATTAACCGACTTTCGCACAATATAATTCTTTCTGTCGTGAATTTTATGAATGGTTCCTGTAACAGTATCTGATGATTCTTCGAGTTCATAATCTACTATATCGCCCACCGCAATTGGATTGGTGCTTTTAATTCCTTTGATGCGAAATTTCCCTTTCATACGGCATTCTATAAAATCGCCTTGTTCGGATTTTACAGTGTACCAACTTCCTGTAGATTTGTAAACGAGTCCTGTCATTATTAATTTTAGATTTCTGATTTTAGATTTCTGATTTAAAATCTAAGACTTTGCAAAGATAAATCATTTATGATTGTAGACTAACGATTTTGAAAGACTTTCAAAATAAACAAAAAATCCCAAAACCTGAGCTTTGGGATTTATTGAAATCTAAATTTTTCTACTCACGAAATCTGAAGTCAAAAATCGTTAGTCTTCAATCTAAAATCTTTTTACGAATTCAAGACTTTTTCTTGATGACCGATACTTTCTTGGTGAATGTCCTTGAATAATCTAACGATAAATTCTTCTGTCAGTCCTTTTTTGGCACCTTCGGCAACCATTTTTTCCTGAATTTCGTTCCAACGGTTGTTTTGAAGAATAGCCACATTATTGTCTTTTTTCACTTGACCAATTTCGTCAGCTACTTTCATTCTTTTTCCTAGTAAGTCTAATAGATTAGCATCAAGAACATCGATATTTGCTCTTAATTTGGTCATTTTATTAGTAAAATCATCGGTATCACCACTCACTTTTCTTACTTTCAAATCTTTGAAAATTTGTTTCAAAGCGTCTGGAGTTACTTGTTGGGCGGCATCGCTCCAAGCATTGTCCGGATCATTATGTGTTTCGATAATCATACCATCATAATTTAAATCCAATGCTTCTTGAGTTACTTCAAGGATCATATCACGGTTTCCTGTAATATGTGAAGGATCAATAATCAAAGGCAAATCGGGAAATTTGTTTTGCAATTCGATTGCAATTTGCCATTCCGGAATGTTTCTGTATTTTGTTTTTTCATACGTAGAAAAACCTCTGTGAATAACTCCTAAGTTTTTGATTCCGGCAGCATACAAACGTTCTACACCACCCAACCACAAAGCCATATCTGGATTTACTGGGTTTTTAATCAAAACTATTTTATCTGTTCCTTTTAATGTATCGGCAATTTCCTGAACCGCAAACGGATTTGCAGTTGTACGAGCTCCAACCCATAAAACATCAATATCATTTTCCAAAGCCAATTTACAGTGTGCAGCAGTAGCTACCTCAGTTCCCATAAGCAAACCTGTTTCTGCTTTGGCTTTTTTCAACCATTTCAATCCAATTTCTCCAACACCTTCAAATCCTCCTGGACGCGTTCTTGGTTTCCAAATTCCTGCTCTAAAAACACTTACATCTGAATCTTTCAATTCATGAGCAATTTTCAAAACTTGCTCTTCGGTTTCAGCACTACAAGGTCCTGCAATTACAAATGGGTGAGTCAAATTGAATTCGTTCAACCAATTTCTCATTTCTTTCTTGTTTTCCATCTTTTCTTAATTTTTTCCTCTCCCAACCCTTTCGCCGTGGCGAAGATGAAGTCGTGAATGGATGATTGTTGTTTTAATTACTTACTACTTTTTATTTTTAATTCTTCTTATTTTATTTTAATTCTAACAGCAAACTGAACACTGCCTACTCTACTTCTTCATTCCGTTTAAAATCTCTTTTATTTTATTGACACTTTGCATTTCGTTATAAATTGCATCATAATCATCTTTTTCCAATAACTCCTTAAATTTGGATAAATTGGCAATATATTCTTCCAATGTTTTTACAACATGCTTTTTGTTTTGTTTAAAAATAGGTGTCCACATTGCCGGAGAACTTTTGGCCAAACGAACGGTGCTTTCAAAACCGGAACCTGCCATGTCAAAAATATCCTGTTCGTCTTTCTCCTTATTCACTACTGTTTTACCAAGCATAAACGAACTAATGTGCGACAAATGAGACACATAAGCAATGTGTTTATCATGCGATTTCGGATCCATATATCGAATTCTCATTCCCACTGCATTAAACAACCATAATGCTTTTTCCTGCAATTTGAAAGCTGTTTTCTCGACTTCGCAAATAATATTTGTCTTTCCTTCAAACAATCCTCTTATTGCTGCCGATGGTCCCGAAAATTCCGTACCCGCAATAGGATGCGTAGCAATAAAATTTCTCCTTTTCGGATGATTGGCAACCGCTTCGCAAATAGGTGTTTTGGTTGAACCAACATCAAAAACAATTGTTGTATCAGGAATAATATCCAATACTTTTGGCAAAAGCGTGATCGCTACATCGACAGGAACGGAAACAATTACAAAATCAGCTTTAGCCAAATCTTCAAAAACAGCTCCTTCATCAACTACACCAAGAGCAATTGCCTCTTTGATGTGGTCTTCATTGCTATCTATCCCAAAAATTTTGGTGTGTGGATATAATGCTTTTGAGTCTAATGCTATTGATCCTCCAATTAATCCAATTCCAATTACGTATATGTTCATGTTCTATTTTTTTGTAGCCAATCCTGCTATCCGTTTCAATCTTTTACTTTTAAAAGAAAAAGTAAAAGGATTTCCACTGCTATCAGGGCTAGGGCATCACGTTTTTTAAGCAATTTTATTTCTATCTAAAATCTATCAATTGCTTCTTGTATTTTTTCTTCTTTTACACAAAGTGCAAATCGAATGTAACCTTCTCCATTACTTCCAAAAATAGTTCCTGGAGTGATAAAAATAGATTTCTCGTATAATATTTTATCGATAAAATCCTCTGCCGATGTTATTCCGTCAGGTAATTTCGCCCAAACAAATAGTCCAACACCTGCTGCGTACACTTCGCATCCTAATTTCTCTGCCAATTTTTCTGTCAACACACGACGCTTTGTGTAAACGGCATTCATCGAGTCAAACCAAGATTGGTCGCTTTTCAAAGCTTCAACGGCCCCTTTTTGAATTCCGTAAAACATTCCGCTATCCATATTGCTTTTTACTTTAAGAACAGCGTCAATAAGCGTTGCATTTCCCAAGACCATTCCAACTCTCCATCCTGCCATGTTGAACGTTTTACTCAAAGAGTTCAATTCCAATGCCACATCTTTGGCTACTTCCACCTGCAATAAACTCATTGGTTTATCATTCAAAACAAAACTATACGGATTGTCGTTGACTAACAATATGCTGTGTTTTTTGGCAAAAGCCACCAATTTTGCAAACAACTCCAAACTTCCTCTTGCTCCTGTAGGCATGTGCGGATAACCAATCCACATGATTTTTACTTTTGATAAATCCAGTTTTTCTAAAGCTTCAAAATCAGGTTCCCAATTATTCACTTCTTTCAAATCATAATAAACCGGCACGGCTCCAACCAAATTTGTCACTGAACTATAAGTCGGATAACCTGGATTCGGAATCAAAACGTGATCTCCTTCATTCAGGAAAGCCATAGAAATATGCATAATCCCTTCTTTCGAACCTATTAAAGGTAAAATCTCCACATTAGAATCTAAGACAACTCCGTAGTTGTTTTGATAAAAATCTGCCATTCCTTTTCTAAGTTCCGGCAATCCTTGGTAACTTTGATATTGATGAGCATTTTCGTCTTGCATTGCCGAAACCACAGCGTCAATAACTGCTTGTGATGGTTTTAAATCCGGACTTCCAATTCCCATATTGATAATCGGTTTCCCTTCTGAGGCCAGTTGTCTCACTTCTCTCAACTTGGAGGAGAAGTAGTATTCTTCAATGATATCGAGACGTTTTGCTGTTGTAATCATAATTTTTATTTTTTTGCTTTAGGCTTTAAGCCGTAAGCTTTATGCTTCCTTTTTACTTTTGAATTCTAACTATATGCCAAATTATGGTTTGGTGTTTTTGTATTCTCCCAATACTTTAAAATATTCGGCCATTATCGTTAACAATGCTTTGGACTTGGCGTAATCCTCATATTTATCGAAGGTAACATCCACAAAAAAAGAATATTTCCAAGGTGTTTCAATTTTTGGTAATGATTGTATTTTGGTCAAATTCAATTTGCAATCGCTCATCACATTTAGCACCGCTGCCAGACTACCTCGTTTGTGATCCAACTCGAATTTGATGGATGCTCTATTGATTTCTTCTTCAGCTACAAACGAATTCTCTTTTTTAATAATAACAAAGCGTGTCATGTTATTGTTTATTGTCTGGATTTCTGGTGCCAAGATTTCCAAATCATACATTTCGGAAGCTGTTTTGCTGGCAATAGCTGCAATTCCCGTTAGCTGTTTTTCGTGAATTCTTCTAGCTGTTTCGGCAGTATCCTTGTCCTCAACCAGTTTTATATTTGGATATTTTTTCAAGAATTCCATACATTGCAACAAAGCCATCGGATGGGAATGTACTTCCTGAATATCTTCAATCTTTTGACCTTTGAGTGCCATTAAATTTTGGTGAATATCCAAATAGTGCTCCCCAATAATGTGTAGATTGTTTTTGTCAATCAACGCATAATTTGGAATGATCGGTCCAGCGATAGAATTTTCTATAGCCATTACTGCCTGATCTGATTTTCCCGACAATAAACTAGCTACCAATTCCTCAAAAGACAGACATTCATCCACTTCTACATTTTGATAAAAATAGTCTTGAGCCACTTGATGGTGGAAAGATCCTTTAATTCCTTGTATTGCAATTTTCGTTCTCATTGGGTCAAAAAAAAATCCTGATTTTCATCAGGATTGTATATTAGTTTTATTTGTTTTTTAATCTTTCAAATAACCATAGCACAATCCCTTACTTCCTAAAGAAGAAATAAAAAGAGTTGCTAAAATAAAAACGGTTAGTTGACATTGTATTCTTTGTTTTTCAATTATTTAATGCAAATGTATAACATATTTTGAGTCAGCCAAAATAAAAATAATTTTTTATGTAACAAAAAAAGATTTGTTTGTTAAAAGGGATTCTGAGTCATAATTTCATAAAAATAACACTTTTTTAAGCACTAAAATTATTGAATTCCAAACGACAAAATAAAAGGATAACCGCCTTTTATATAAAAATTGTGTTTTTGAGTGCCTTTGCTTTTAAATGTTGTTGAAAAAACGCCTCATTTCTGGGGTAATGTATGATTAGATGTTACTTTGGGAAATCCATTTCTTGCCTTCGGAGATTCGGGTGACTACCATTGCACAAATTAAATCACCATTGGCATTTAGCAAAGTGGCGATGGGATCGACTAAGGTCCCTATAATCATGGCGGCAGGCAAGGCTTGTTCCATCGGGAATCCATACACCGTTATGGCCAGAATCTCTCCTATATAACCACCGTTTGGAATACCACCTTCGACTATCGATACTATTATAGTGATACCGATTGCTGTAATTAGGGTATAGGGATCCGTTAAATCTTTGCCAAACAGCGCAAAAAGAACTGCAATTTTGACAATCGACGACATACTGGAACCATCTTTGTGCAAAGGCGCTCCAAGCGGAATTACAAGATTACGTATGTGGCTTGGAATATTCATTTGCTTTGCCGCTTCGAGATTGGCTGGAATAGTTGCGATGCTACTGCAAGTTCCTACGGCGGTAAATGCCGGTGTGATGTTGTTTTTCCAAAACAGCTTAAGTCCTTGATTTCCGCCAGCGAAAAAAGCATAAAAACTAAAAAATACAATGAAATAAAAAGCACAAACAGCATAATAAAGTGCCAACGGTTTGGCATAAGCACCAAATAATTGTGGCCCGAAGATTCCGACTTGATACGCAAAATAAGCGCCAAGACCGACAGGTGCCGTTTTCATAATGAGATGAAGTAATTGTTTCATCACTTCGTTACCCGAATTCAGGAATCGAGCAAAATCTTTTCCGGTTTCGCCTACACGCAAAGTTGAAAAACCGATTAGAAAAGAAAACAATATAAGTGCCAGCATATTTTTTCGAGATAATATTTCATAGAAATCATTTACCGTTAAAAGTTGCGTGATTTGAGAACTCGTGCTGCTTTCCTGAATGGTTTCTAAGGCTACTTTTGAGATTGTTATTCCCTGATGAATGGGAAAAAGCAAAACCCCAATCAGCATGATAATGGCCGAAATAATCACAGTTGTTAGAAATACTCCCAAAACTATCGCAAATAGTTTGCCCAGTTTTTCGGTTTTTTGCAAATTGGCGATGGAGGAAGCAATGGTGAAAAACACTAGAGGAATGATCGCCGTGAAAAGCAAATTCAGAAAGATATCGCCTAATGGTCTTATGACTTCAACTCCATTTCCAAAAACCAAACCTAATATGCTACCTACCATTATTCCACCAAGAAGTAATAGAATACTGCTGTAATTTTTCAAGAAACTGCCCGATTGATAATTTCCCATATTGATTTAGTTTAATTGTAAATATATAAATCTTAATGAAATTAATTCTAAAAATAAAAAGCATCCATGATTTCATGAATGCTTTTTTGAAATTTATAGAGAATAGAGATTAAAAGTTTTTTGAAATTCCTGCAGTAAACGATTGACCAAAATTGAAATAAAAATATTGATTACTCCCGTTAGTTTGATTACTCTTTGTATCGGAATATAACAAGCCCCCAATACCAAAATTCAATCCAAAATTATTTTTAATGTTTAGAAATAAACCAGGGGTCAAATTCATATAAACTCCATCAAGTGTAAATGTTGAGCTAGGCTGTAATGGATAAGTATCAGTTACTTTACGATTCTGGTAACCAGCTCCCAAATCCGCATATAATAAAAACATTGGACTTAATGATTTTGAATATCGAACAAAAGCCCCTGCTGTGAAGTTTTTAGATATACTTTCCTGACTAGTATACTCATTTTTAGCAGATGAGAATCCAGATTCAATTCCAAGAGTCCAATTATCCTTGAACTGATATCCTACTTTCGGGTAAAAACTGACATATTTATTTTTGGAGTCATTCGATTGAGTAGACTCTTTCTGGGAAACAAATCCCATATTTCCTGATACCAAAACCGTCCCTTTTTGAGCATTTGCAAAGCTTATCATAGCCAAAGCAAGAATTACTAATGTTTTTTTCATAGTTTATTTGATTTGTTAAAAATTAGTAAATATTTAACAAGAACTGTGCCAGTAATTAATAATTTTCATACAATTCGAATTAATTTTATTTGTCCTAAGTATTTTGATTATTTATCAATCAAAATATAAATTTTGTCTATTAATGGAGAACTATACATTTTCTATTTACTTTTGCAACAAATAAAATTTTTATGTCAATAGAAGTAAAAAACATTTCGAAAAGTTATGGCGCCCAAAAAGCATTAGACAACATTTCATTTGCTGTTAAAAAAGGAGAGATTGTTGGTTTTTTAGGGCCTAATGGCGCCGGAAAATCGACTTTGATGAAAATTTTGACGACTTATATTAACGCAGATTCTGGTGTTGCAATAGTGAATAGTTTTGATGTAAATACCCAAGAAAAATCAGTGCAGCTTTCTATTGGTTATTTACCAGAACACAACCCGTTGTATTTGGATTTGTATGTGAGAGAGTATTTGGCTTTTAATGCCGATGTTTATAAAGTAGAAAAATCAAGAATCGAAGAGGTAATTCAGATTACCGGTTTACAAACCGGAAGTCATAAAAAAATAGGACAATTGTCTAAAGGATATCGCCAACGTGTTGGATTGGCCAATGCCTTATTGCACAATCCAGATGTTTTGATACTAGACGAACCCACAACAGGATTGGATCCAAATCAATTGGTCGAAATCAGAAACGTGATTAAAAACGTCGGGAAAGACAAGACGGTTTTTCTTTCCACACACATTATGCAGGAAGTCGAAGCGATTTGCGACCGAGTAATCATAATCGACAAAGGAAAAATAGTTGCCGACAAAAAACTAGACAACTTAATCTCTGCCGATAAGGAACAAGTAATCGAAGTCGAATTTGATTTGAAAGTGGAAGAAAATCTTATTGCTCAAATTCCGCATTTAAAATCGTATAAAAACATTCAGGGCAGTTCTTGGGAATTAATTTTTGTTTCGGATAAAGATATGCGCCCAACCGTTTTTGATTTTGCTTACGACAATGGCTTAAAGACATTACAGCTCAATCAAAAGAACAAGAATTTGGAAGCTATGTTTAGGGAAATTACGAAGTAAATTAGCAGCCTAAAGATTTTTATAGAAAAAAGAAATACTCAATCAGTTAAAATAACCAATCGAGTATTTCAAATTGAAATTAATACTAATTTTTTATTTAAAAAACCTTGCTCGCTATTTGTCTAATATTTTCTGATTTTCCCATAGAATAATAATGCAAAACAGGAACTCCTGCTGCTTTCAATTCTATGGATTGCTGAATGGCCCATTCAATTCCTACTTGACGTATTTCAGCATTATTCTTACATTTATCCACAGCATTTATCAAATCTTCGGGTAAATCGATACGGAAAATTTGAGGCAAAACTTGTAAATGTCTTTGTACTGCAATCGGCTTAATCCCTGGAATAATCGGAACGGTGATTCCCATTTCTCTGGCTTTGGCAACAAACTCAAAATATTTGGCATTATCAAAAAACATTTGTGTCACTACATAATCGGCTCCAGCATCCACTTTTTCTTTCAGCCTTTTTAAGTCCGAAATTAGAGAAGGTGATTCCAAATGTTTCTCTGGATAACCGGCCACTCCAATGCAAAAATCGGCTTTGTTGTCGATGTCCATTACATCGTGTAAATACTTTCCGTTATTCAATTGATAAATTTGACTCACTAAGTCGGATGCATAATTATTTCCACCTTCTTTGGGTACAAAGGACTGTTCGTCTTTCATCGCATCACCACGAAGCGCCATAACATTGTCAATTCCTAAATAATGACAATCGACCAACAAATATTCTGTTTCCTCTTTAGTGAAACCACCACAAAGCACATGAGGAACCGTATCCACATTGTATTTATGTTTAATAGAAGCGCAAATCCCCAAGGTTCCAGGACGCATTCTAGTCAGTTTTTTTTCTAGTAAACCATTGCCTTTATCTACATAAATATACTCTTCACGTGAAGTAGTTACATCTATAAATGGCGGTTTGAACTCCATCAACGGGTCAATATTGTCGTATAACTCCTGAATGCTTTTGCCTTTCTGCGGCGGAATAATTTCGAAAGAGAATAACGTTTCTCCTTTGGCATTTTCTATATGTTCTGTTACTTTCATTTTCTTTAGTTTGAAGTTTAAGGTTTAAGGTTTAAGGTTCTCTCGAACAACTTTAACCTTTAAACTTTAAACAAAATTTCAACTTTAAACTATTTTTAATCTGCAATATTCGGATTCAACCATTTCATAGCGACTTCGTTTGAAACACTTCTTCGTTTGGCGTAATCAATAACCTGATCTTCTTTTATTTTTCCAAGACCAAAATACTTACTTTCAGGATTTCCAAAATAATAACCAGAAACAGATGAAGCGGGCCACATGGCCATACTTTCGGTCAAGGTCACTCCAATTGCTGCCTCCACATTCAACAGTTTCCAAATAGTTGGTTTTTCCAAGTGATCCGGACAGGCAGGATAACCCGGTGCCGGACGAATTCCTTTATAATCTTCTTCAATAAGTGCCTGTTTGCTTAAAACCTCATCGGCCTCATAACCCCAAATTTCTTTACGGATTTTTTCGTGTAAATATTCGGCGAATGCTTCTGCAAAACGGTCAGCCAAAGCTTTGACCATAATCGAATTGTAATCGTCCAAATCCTTTTCGAATTCAGCCGCCCATTCGTCAACGCCAAAACCGGTGGTCACGCAAAACGCTCCCATATAATCCACTTTTCCGCTTTCTTTTGGTGCAATAAAATCGGCCAATGCAATATTTGGAGCTCCTTTTGTTTTTTGTGACTGCTGACGCAAAGTCAAGAATGTCTGTAATGGTTTTCCGTTTTCATCAGTCAACTCAATATCGTCATCATTGATTTGATTCGCATGGAAGATTCCGTAGATTCCTTTGGCTTGTAATTTTTTCTCTTTCAAAATTACTTCCAACATTGCTTGTGCATCCGCAAAAACAGAAGTGGCTTGTTCACCCACAACTTCATCCGTCAAAATCGCCGGATATTTCCCGAACAATTCCCAAGTTCTGAAAAACGGAGTCCAATCAATATAAGGAACCAACACATCCAAATCCACTTCAACAATTTGCTCGCCAATAACTTTTGGTTTTACAGGTTCAAAATGCCTCCAATCCAATTGCAATTTATTCTTACGGGCTTGCTCAATCGTCAAGAAATTCTTGTCGCGCGAACGATTCAAAAACGTTTCTCTAAATGCATCGTAATCGGCACGAATATCGCTGGCATAAATTTTTCTATTGTGATCCAATAAATTTCCAGCAACGGTAACCGCTCTTGACGCATCGTTTACGTGAATCACGGTTTCTCTGTATTGAGGTGCAATTTTCACGGCAGTATGTGCACGTGAAGTGGTTGCGCCACCAATCATCACTGGAATTTTCATTCCTCTTTTATCCAATTCTTTGGCGAGATACACCATTTCGTCCAAAGACGGCGTGATCAATCCGCTCAATCCAATAATATCTACTTCATGTTCTATAGCAGCTGCAATAATTTTTTCGGGAGGCACCATAACACCTAAATCTACGATCTCATAATTATTACAGGCCAACACCACCGAAACAATATTTTTACCAATATCGTGAACATCCCCTTTTACGGTTGCCATCAGGATCTTTCCGTTTCCAGATTTGTCCCCTACCTGTTTAGCAGCTTCAATAAATGGTAATAAATAAGCTACCGCTTTTTTCATCACACGAGCCGATTTTACCACCTGTGGCAAAAACATTTTCCCAGATCCAAACAAATCTCCCACAACATTCATCCCCGTCATCAAATTGATTTCGATAACTTCAATCGGTTTTGTGGCAGCTAAACGAGCTTCCTCTACATCAATTTCTATAAAGGCATCTATTCCTTTTACCAAAGAATGCGTGATTCTTTCCTGAACTGTTCCCGAACGCCATTCTTGCACAGCAACTTCATTGCTTTTGGCATCGCCTTTTACATTTTCTGCAAAGTCCAATAAACGTTCTGTGGCATCGTCACGTCTGTCCAAGATTACATCTTCTACATGTTCCAATAAATCTTTTGGAATCTCATCGTAAATCGACAACATTTCCGGATTTACAATTCCCATTGTCATTCCGTTTTTAATGGCGTGATACAAGAAAACCGAGTGCATCGCTTCTCTCACTGTGTCATTTCCTCTAAACGAAAACGAAACGTTACTCACCCCGCCGCTGATGTGTGCGTGCGGTAAATTTTCCCGAACCCATTTGGTTCCTCTAAAGAAATCCAAAGCGTTCAAGCGGTGTTCCTCCATACCAGTTGCCACGGGGAATATATTCAAATCGAAAATAATATCCT
This sequence comes from Flavobacterium sp. N3904, assembly GCF_025947305.1. NCBI lineage: Bacteria > Pseudomonadati > Bacteroidota > Flavobacteriia > Flavobacteriales > Flavobacteriaceae > Flavobacterium > Flavobacterium sp. N3904. The sequence continues at coordinate 1,730,211 of NZ_CP110009.1, read as the reverse complement.
GTGCAGGAAAACCAACTTTGTTTACCAAAATATCATACGAGCGTTGGCAAATTTCAACTCTTCTATCAAAATTATCGGCTTGTCCCACCTCATCAAAAGCCATAATAATTGCAGCAGCACCGTAACGTTTGATTAATTTGGCATGGTGTATAAAAGCTTCCTCTCCTTCTTTTAGCGAAATCGAGTTTACCACACATTTTCCCTGAACCACTTTCAAACCAGCCTCTATGATTTCCCACTTCGAGCTGTCAATCATAATGGGCACACGAGAAATATCCGGCTCGGCGGCAATCAGATTCAGGAATTTGGTCATCGCATAAACGCCGTCAAGCATCCCCTCATCCATATTAATATCGATAATTTGCGCGCCTCCTTCTACCTGCTGTCTCGCAATATCCAGTGCTTCCTCGTATTTTTCTTCCTTGATCAATCGAAGGAACTTTCTAGAACCTGTTACATTGGTTCTTTCCCCAACATTCACAAATACACTGTCCGGCGTAATGATTAAAGGCTCCAATCCCGACAATACCAGGTTTCTTCTATGTTTATTGTGTCCCATTTTTTTATTTTGAGTTACTAAGTTCCTATGTGAATTAGGTTCTAAGTTTTTATTATTTTGTCTACGGTCCAAAAAACTGCAGCTATATTTTATTTTAATTTCAACTTTATTTGGGCGTGACCCTCCAAAAAAGGTCGGGTCGGGCTATACGTTCCCGCTTTTTTTCTTGATGAAAAAATCAATAAAAAAGCTCCACTTCTATCCCTCACGCGGGCATTGTGCTATAAATCAACTTTTAGTTTTTTCCAAAACCTTTTATTTGACTCTCTTTGCGGGCACGGATTGCAAATCCGTCATATCTGTTTCATTATTAATTTAGTTCATAAACTATTTTTGAAAAAATTAAATATATCTGAAAAACAGTTATAAGTATAGAAAAAAATTTCAGAAATGTAATTTCCCCAAAATATTCTACCAAATTAAGTTGCTTATAAATGTCAACTCTCCTGTTATTATATTTTTTTATTAAATTCATTATAGATATGCCCCAACTAAAACTTAAAAAAATAAAAATGCTTTGACTTTTAGGCATACTAGCTATATGAATAGTAAAATCATAAATTTTTGTTATTAATATAATACCAAAAAAAATAAAGATGCAATATCCTAGTAATTCAATTAAACCATCCTTTTTCTTTAATATTTTATATATAAAATAGTTCGTCAAAAGAACTATCGTTATTAAAACAAAATAATACATTGGTTTTAAAAAAATTTATTTATCACTAAACTCAAATTTCATCTTGGAACTATTACAATTTTATCAATTTACATCACCGCAGTCGAAACTCTAGGCTTGTAATCCTTGGCAATATCAGCAATCAATTTAATATGGTTTGGAGTTGTTCCGCAACAACCGCCTATTATGTTTATTAAATTATCGTCTAAATAACTTTTAATTTGGGCTTGCATTTCTTCCGGTGTTTCATCGTATTCCCCAAAAGCGTTTGGCAATCCAGCATTTGGATGCGCCGACACGTTGAAAGAAGTGTTATGCGACAAAGTTTGCAAATACGGTTTCAATAAATCGGCACCAAGGGCACAATTGAATCCTACGCTCAACAACGGAATATGCGATACTGAAACCAAAAAGGCTTCAACCGTTTGCCCAGAAAGTGTTCTTCCCGAAGCATCGGTAATAGTTCCCGAAACCATAATTGGAATATCAATATTGCGTTCTTCTTTTACTTGTTCGATGGCGAAAAGTGCCGCTTTGGCATTTAGCGTATCAAAAATTGTTTCTACCAAAAGCAAGTCGCACCCGCCGTCCATTAAGGCTTCGACTTGTTGTTTGTAGGCGGTACGTAAATCATCAAAAGTTACGGCTCTGTATCCCGGGTCGTTTACGTCCGGTGACATACTTGCCGTACGGTTTGTCGGTCCAATTGAACCGGCAACAAAGCGAGGCTGGTTTGGATTTTTGGCTGTGAATTCATCGGCTACTTCACGGGCTAGTTTGGCCGATTCGTAATTCAATTCATAAACTAAATCCTCCAAGTGATAATCCGCCATTCCTATAGTGGTTCCTGAGAAAGTATTGGTTTCCACAATATCAGCTCCTGCCTCAAAATAGGCGGCGTGCACGGCTTTTATGGCCTGTGGTTGCGTGAGAGACAATAAATCATTGTTCCCCTTTAGCGGATGCGGGAAATCTTTGAATCGTTCGCCACGAAAATCTTCTTCGGAGAAATTATAACGTTGCAGCATTGTCCCCATTGCTCCATCGAGCACGAGTATTCTCTTTTTTATTTCTTCTTGAATTGTTGACATATTTTTTTATTTCTCGCAAAGGCACAAAGGCGCTAAGCTGATTATTATTTCCAAAAAATCACTATTTTCGGCTCTTTAGCCCCGATTGCAATGAAAATCCTTTTTTGTTTTTTCTTTAAAAACAAAAAAGATTGCAACGGAAAGCGGGAACGTTGACTGCAAAAAATGCGCCAATAATTCGCTCTAAAAAAAATATCGATATGTTGTCAGGAAAAGGTTTGAGGAATACGGGGATGTATTCTTGTGTTATCTATCCGCGCAATGCGTGGTAGAATGTAGCACCTTCTTTAAAAAAGTAAAGGGTTGCTAAGGTTTCATCGGGTCTTTTCCCTCCGCCTTTCGTGATAACTTTCAATAAAAATAGGAACAGTGCAAAGAAACGACATAGCGCCAACAATTGCAAGTTTTTTTTAAAAGTTTAAATTGTTTAAAAGTTTAAATTGCTTAAAGTTGTTTAAGATTGTCGCCGAACAGACGCAACACCTAAACTTTTAAACAATTTAAACTTTTAAACTTATTAAACGAAACTACACAATAGCTTTCACCACTGCTTTTGGCGCTTCTTTACGAGTACCATCGAATCCGTCAACTCCCGAAACGGTAGTGTATTTCATTACATATTTTTTACCTGGATTGATAATTTGGTAAGCCGCTTGACACATTAATGTGGCTTCGTGGAATCCGCAAAGAATCAATTTTAGTTTTCCCGGATAAGTATTTACGTCACCGATGGCGAAAATTCCAGGGATATTTGTTTGATAATCTAAAGCGTTGTTCACTTTGATTGCATTTTTTTCGATTTCCAATCCCCAATCGGCGATAGGACCTAATTTTGGTGTAAGACCGAAAAGCGGAATGAAATAATCTGTTGGTATGTTTCTGTGCGCTCCGTCAATATCTACATCAACAGACTCTAAATGTTCTGCTCCGTTTAAACCGATAACTTCACCTGGCGTAATCATTTTAATTTTTCCGGCATTTTTTAATTCCTGTACTTTTTCTACAGAATCTAAAGCTCCTCTAAACTCGTTTCTGCGGTGAATCAAAGTTACCTCTGAAGCCACATTCGACAAGAAAATACTCCAGTCCAAAGCGGAGTCTCCACCTCCGGATATTACGACCCTTTTGTCTCTAAATTTCTCTGGATTTTTGATAAAATATTTGATTCCCTTATCTTCATAAAATGCAATATCTTCAATTAAAGGCTTTCTTGGTTCAAAACTTCCTAAACCACCCGCAATGGCTACTACCGAAGCATGGAATTTTTTTCCTTTATTAGATGTTACAATAAAACTTCCGTCTTCTAGCTTATCAATCGTTTCTGCACGTTCTCCCAGAGTAAATCCTGGTTCGAATTGCTTGATTTGTTCCATTAAATTATCCACCAAATCACCAGCCAATACTTCTGGAAATCCCGGAATATCATAGATCGGTTTCTTTGGATACAACTCTGACAATTGCCCCCCTGGTTGTGGCAAAGCATCCAGAATATGACATTTTAATTTTAATAATCCTGCTTCAAAAACGGCGAATAGACCTGTTGGTCCTGCTCCAATAATAAGTATGTCTGTTTTAATCATCGTGTTTAAATTTTTCTCCCTCCAACCCCTCTAAGAAAGAAGATATTGGGTTGAGTTCTGTTTTTATTTATTCTTTTTTTGTCTATTAAATCTACTTATTCTTTTTTCAATGACTCTGTGATTTCGTTCATCTTTTGAACTTTTTCTTCGAAATCACCTTTCAGTGTTTTACGATATTCATTGAGGTTTTCTACCATTTTATTGATGTCTTCCGGAATTACTTCTTCAAAAAACTGGCGCAATCTTTTGGCCGTTGTTGGTGATTTTCCATTGGTCGAAATGGCAATTTTTACGTTTCCTTTGGTTACAATACCACCCAAATAATAATCACATAAATCTGGAGTGTCGGCAATATTGCAGATGAGATATCTTTTTCGGGACAAATCATATACTCGCTTGTTTACTTTCAAATCATCCGTACAGGCAATGACCATGTTACGTTTCTTGAGCATTTTTTTCTTAAACTTCGCTTGGGTCAACTTTACAGAAGGATGTTTTTCGACTAAAGCTTCCAACTCCGGTAAGAACTTTGGCGCTACCACTTCAACATTGGCATTGGGACTGGATTTCAACATAAAAGATAACTTTTCTAACCCTACATTTCCCCCACCCACAATAAGTACATTGAGGTTGTTCAGTTTTAAAAAAATAGGATATAATTCGTTTCTTTCCATTATGATTTTATTTCAGCAGCTACAAATTCTTCGTAAAACCCTTTTAATTTATTGCTTTCTTTGACCACTTCTCCAATTACGATAATTGCTGGCAAACTTAAATTCTTTTCGGCAACCACTTCTTGAATGGTATCAATTGTTCCTACACCTATTTTTTCATTTGGTGTTGTTCCGTTTTGAATAATCGCAACGGGAGTTTCTCCTTTTGATTCTTTTTGAAATAAACTAACAATTTGTGATAGTTTACTCATTCCCATCAAAATCACAACAGTTGCTGATGATTTTGCTGCAAGAGCGATATCACTAGACAAATTTCTGTTGGAAGTAGTTCCTGTGATTACCCAAAAACTTTCGGAAGTTCCTCTTTTGGTCAATGAAATTCCCTGATAAGCAGGAACTGCAATTGCCGATGAAATTCCCGGAACTACAAAGGTAGGGATTCCAAAACTTTCTGCGAATTCAATTTCTTCGCTTCCTCTTCCAAAGATAAATGGATCTCCACCTTTTAACCGAACCACGTGCCCGTAAGTAAGCGCATTATCAACAATCAATTGGTTGATTTGATCTTGCGAATATTCGTGACAACCAATTCTTTTCCCCACAAATATTTTTATGGAATTTTGAGGAGCGTGATTCATTATTTCTTCATTGGCCAAGGCATCATACAAAACCACATTCGCTTCAGCAAGTGCTTTTACACCTTTTAGAGTAAGCAAGTCTGGGTCGCCAGGACCTGCACCTACTAAAGTTACTTTGGGTTGAATTGTATTAAGCATCGGCTAAATCTTTGGCTCTGTATGTTTCTATTTTATCAAAAAAGACAACTCCTTCTTGAATGTATTTTAGTGCAAAGGCTTCAGATGGTTCATTTGATTTGATTTGATAAACCAAATCTTTAAAGCTTGAATCCAACTCAATTTTTTTGCTTTCTATAAAAACCGTATCAAACAAATCGATTATTCCTGCGTGGTGGTTTGTTTTTTCGTTTTCGGCCAATAATAATGCTTTGGCTCCATTTACAAATCCTGCATAAGCCAAATAAATAGCATCTGACCATTTTTTGTCATCAAAAGCTTCCTTAGCAAATGTTAGTTTATCTTTTGCTTCAAAGATTAAAGTAGCAACTAAATCAATAACAACACCAGCACATTCTCCAACTCCAATTGCTTTTACGTAGTTGTCTGCATTTCCCCAATCTACAAAATCGGCTTCTGTTAAATTCGTAATATCCGAAAGCGGTTTCAATAATTCGAAAAAATATTTCTCTCCTTTGGCATCATAGTAATTCAAAAAGGATAATCCGTTTGCGTTTGCTTCAAAATCATTTAGAATAGAACGCAAAGCTTCTGGTCCTCTTCGGCTAGGAATTTTTATAACTTTATCTGAAAAACGACCTTGACCATTTCCTAAATTTCCACCACCCAACAATACTTGAAGTGCTGGAGCTACCAATTTTCCGGAATTGATGGACATCCCTTGAAAACCAATTTCGGCCATATTGTGTTGTCCGCAAGCATTCATACACCCACTAATTTTGATAGTGATTCCTTGATTGTTGCTGTATTGTGGATATTCTGTTGCCAAAACTCTTTCTAGCTCTACTGCAATTCCAGTACTGCTTGCAATTCCAAGATTACAGGTATCAGTACCAGGACAAGCTGTAATATCACCAATAGTATCGTATCCTAAAGTTACAAAATCCAGTTTGGCTAATTCTTGATAGAAAAATGGCAAATCTTCTTCCCTAATATGACGAAGAACTATATTTTGTCTTAATGAAAAACGCAATTCATTCGTAGCATAATTTTTGATTAAATCAGCTAATAGTCTCGCTTTGTCTGTATAAAAATCACCCAAAACCACTTTGATTCCGATCGCTACATATCCAGCTTGTTTTTGAGCAAATACATTTGATTTTTTCCAAGCTTCAAAAGCTGCAGTGTCTTCAATAACAACTTTTGGTGCTGCCAACAAAGGTGCTGGAATAGCTCCTTCAAATGCAGTGGTATCGATTTCAAAAGTTTGGCAAGACAAGGCTTTTTTCTCTTCCTCTACCAATCTTAAAAACTCGTCTCTACCTAACTCTTTTACTAAAAATTTCAATCGTGCTTTCAATCGTTTGGTTCTTTCTCCATGACGGTCAAACACTCTAAGAATCCCCTCAGTTGTTGGTATAATTTGATTTACTGGAATAAATTCAGACAATAATTCGGCATGATGTGGTTGAGATCCTAAACCTCCTCCAAGCATTACTTTGAATCCTTTTTCTCCGTTTACCACTTTTGGAATAAATCCTAAATCATGTAAATAACTCAAAGCGGTATCTTTATCCGAAGAAGAAAATGCCATTTTGAATTTACGTCCCATTTCCTGACAAACTGGGTTTCTCAACAAAAATTGAAACAAAGCATGCGCATAAGGCGATACGTCAAAAGGCTCATCAACATCGATTCCGGCCGTTTCACTTGCCGTAATATTTCTTACGGTGTTCCCACAAGCTTCTCTCAAAGTAACATCGTCTTTTTCTAACTCAGCCCAAAGTTCAGGAGTTCTATCCAAACTTACATAGTGAATTTGAATATCCTGGCGCGTTGTAATGTGCAAGCGTCCAGTTGAATATTCATCCGAAACTTTACAAATACGGTGCAATTGTTCGCTTGTCACTTTTCCATAAGGCAATTTGATGCGAATCATTTGCACGCCTTCCTGACGCTGACCGTATATTCCTCTTGCTAGACGAAGACTGCGAAAACGTTCGTCATCGATTTTTCCATCACGGAATAAAGCAATTTTTCTTTCTAAATCGATAATGTCTTTTTGAACAATCGGGTCTTCTATTTCGGTTCTAAAACTTTGCATTTTGTATGGTTTTAGGCTACTAGCACTGGCTCTTAGCTGTTAATCGATATCTTTTTAATTCCTTTAATTCTTTAGCAAAAACTAAAAACTATTTTATAAATCCAACACCTGCTGTTGTGTTGGTTGCTGAATCTATCAAAATGAAAGCTCCGTTAGATTTGTTGTCATTGTAAGCATCAAAATAAATGGCTTTGCTCAATTTAATGGTTACCTCTCCGATCTCATTAATGGCCAATTGAGTTGCTGGTGTTACTCCAGAATAATCGGTAGCGATTACGTTTTTCACACTATCAATTTTTGCCAAAACTCTGTTAGTGTTGTGCTGCACAAAATATTTTGCGCCTGCCACTAATTTTTTGCTGTCCATCCAACAAACCGTTGTTGTGATGTCTTTTTCAATTCTAGGAAGCTCATTTGATTTTACAATCATATCACCTCTCGTTACATTGATATCATTTTCTAATTCGATTGTTATGGAAGAACCAACGCTCGCCTCATCAAATTGTTTATCGAAAAAGTGAATATTGGTCACTGTAGATTCTGTCAAAGAAGGAAGAACCGTTACCGCATCTCCTACTTTGATATTGTTACCGTATAGTTTTCCGGCATAACCTCTAAAATCGTGATATTCTTCCGTTTTTGGACGAATAACTGTTTGAACCGGAAAACGTGCTTGTCCATTATCGTAAACATCTTTTGCTTCTAAATTTTCCAAATGTTGCAGGATAGTTTGTCCAGTATACCAAGGCATTTTTCCTAATGTTTCTACCACATTATCTCCTGTCAAAGCACTCAATGGAATGTAACTTACGTTTTGTTCCTTGTAGGCGCTTTTTGCATTTAATGCTTGGAAATCGGCTTTGATTTTGTTGTACACTTCTTCCGAATAATCAACCAAATCCATTTTGTTTACCGCAACAATCACGTCTTTTACTCTCAATAAATTATTGATGAAAAAGTGACGGTATGTTTGCTCAATCACGCCTTTACGGGCATCGATTAAAATGATGGACACTTGTGAAGTCGAAGCTCCGGTAACCATGTTACGTGTATATTCTACGTGACCTGGAGTATCGGCAATTATGTAACTTTTTTTCGCTGTCGAAAAATAAATATGTGCTACATCTATCGTAATTCCTTGTTCTCTCTCTGCAACCAAACCATCGGTAGCCAAAGAAAAATCTAGATAATCATATCCTTTTTGCTTACTGCTTTTTTCTATTGCTTCTAATTTATCAGTAGTTAACGATTGTGTATCGTATAATAATCTCCCTATTAAAGTACTCTTTCCGTCATCTACACTTCCTGCTGTTGCTATTTTTAAAACTTCCATCCTTATTTTTTGTTTAAAGTTTAAAAGTTTACCGTTTCACGTTTTGAAAACTTCGCTTATAAACTTCTTATGTTTTTATACTTACTTTATAAATTTCTAAAAATTAAATTCTAAAAATAACCTTGTTGTTTTCTTTTCTCCATAGCAGCTTCAGAACGTTTGTCATCGATTCTGGCTCCTCTTTCAGAAATAGTCGAAGTACGGATCTCCCCAACTACTTCCTGAATGGTTGCGGCATACGATTCAACTGCGGCAGTACAACTCATATCTCCAACGGTTCTGAAGCGAACAATTCGTTCTTCGATTTGTTCGTCTTCTTCTTGGTACACAAAAGGAGAGTGCGACCAAATTAAACCGTCTCTCAAAAAAACTTTACGTTTGTGTGAAAAGTAAATCGATGGAATTTCGATTTGCTCTTGTTCGATATAACTCCAAACATCTAATTCTGTCCAGTTTGAAATTGGAAAAACACGTACGTTTTGGCCATTTTCAATTTTTCCGTTCAATAAGTCAAACAATTCGGGACGTTGGTTTTTTTCATCCCATTGACCAAAATCATCACGAACAGAAAAAATACGTTCTTTGGCTCTTGCTTTTTCCTCATCACGTCGCGCTCCACCAATACAAGCGTCAAATTTAAATTCTTCGATAGCATCTAATAATGTAGTGGTTTGCAAGCTATTTCGGCTGGAATATTTACCAGACTCTTCAACCACTTTCCCCTCATCAATTGCATCCTGCACATTACGAACGATTAATTCCAATCCCAATTCAGCTACCAATCGGTCTCTAAATTCAATAGTCTCCGGAAAGTTGTGGCCTGTATCCACATGTAATAATGGAAAAGGAATTTTCGCTGGGAAAAATGCTTTTTGTGCCAAACGCACTAATGTAATGGAATCTTTACCGCCTGAGAAAAGCAAAACGGGTTTGTCAAATTGAGAAATCACTTCTCTGAATATGTAAATTGCTTCGCTTTCTAAAGCATTTGTTTTTAAAACTGAACTCATTATTTTTAGTTTAAAAGTTTAAAGTTTAAAAGTTTAAGGTTGTCCCCTGTATTAAATCTTCAAACTATTATTATTTTTTTCTTTTTTCTAACTTCTATTTTCTAATCTCTTACCTTACTTCTGGTGCAATCCACATTCTTTATGACTGGATTCCCACGACCATCTTCCTGCTCTGATGTCCTCTCCTTCGGCAATCGCTCTGGTACAAGGCGCACAACCAATGCTTACAAACCCTTTTTTGTGTAAAGCGTTTTGTGGTACATTATTATCATCAATGTATTTTTGGACGTCTTCTAAAGTCCATTTCAACAATGGGTTGAATTTTATAATATTGAAATGTGCATCGTATTCAAAAGCTGCCAAATCATTTCTGTTTTCGGATTGTTCGGCACGCAAACCCGTAATCCAAATTTCATTTCCTTTCAAAGCTTTTGTCAACGGCGCTACTTTTCGAATAAAACAACATTCTTTTCTGTTCTCCACCGATTCGTAAAAGCTGTTTGGTCCTTTTTTATTCAGCAAATTTTCTACATCACTAGCTTCAGGAAAATACGTCTGAATCGCAACTTTGTATTTTTTTATTGTTCTATGAAAAACATCATACGTTTCCTGAAATAATCTTCCCGTGTCAAGTGTGAATATATTGATAGGCAAATCATCCTTAGCAATTAATGCAGTTATAACCTGATCTTCTTGGCCAAATGAAGTTGAAAAAACCACTTTCCCTTTGTGTTCATTAGCCAAAAAAGCCAAAGTTTCCTCAATCGTGAAATCTGCCGTTTTTTCCAATAAAGTATTTACTATCGCTGTGCTCATATTTATGTCTGTATTTTGTAAATCTATTACCCTATCGGAATACTAGATTAAAATGCAAAAATACTACTTATTTCTATATATCAAAATAATACCTTGACTTTTTATATTAAAAAATAATAAATAATAAATTCTACTACTCCTATAGGAGTATTGTAAAAAATATGTATTTTTGTCAAAATTTTAAAATATCATGGATTTCCAAATAGGATTAGTAGTAGCAGGTTTGACAGTTGGATTTGTAGTGGGATTAACCGGAGTTGGTGGCGGTTCTTTGATGACACCTATTTTATTGTGGTTTGGAATTCCACCAACAACAGCAGTGGGCACCGATTTATTATATGCTGCATTTACCAAAATGGGAGGTGTATTTGTACATCACAAAAAAAAGAATATCAATTGGGCCATCACAGGTTGGCTTTCTTTAGGCAGTGTTCCGGCCGCAATGCTAACTTTGTGGATTTTACATAGTATAAAAACAGATATTACTACTATAAATACAATTATAAAATACAGCTTGGGTTGGGCATTACTTTTTACTTCAATTGCCATTTTATTCAAAAAGAAACTACTCGTATTTTCACAAAAACATGCTGGTGATAAATTTCATAGTGAGAGTAAAACTCAAAATGTATTAACGATTCTTATTGGAGTACTTTTGGGAGCCACCGTTACACTAACTTCAATTGGAGCTGGTGCTTTGGGTACGGTTACTTTATTTTTCTTATACCCACTTTTGCCTACTCCACGATTGGTTGGAACCGAAATCGCTCATGCTGTTCCTTTAACTCTTGTTGCAGGAATAGGACATGCCTCGATGGGAAATTTAGATTTAGGTCTATTAGGACAGTTGCTAATGGGATCTCTCCCAGGAATCTATGTTGGAAGTATGTTGAGCGGAAAAGTACCAGATTTAATTCTTAGAAATGCCATTGCAATAATGTTATTTTTCGTAGGATATAAATTGGTTTTTTAGCCAAAAGAAGTCTGTTTAGATTAAAAATCTAAGCTGTTTTCAAAAAATAGTCCTAAGCATCCATACTAATTTGTAAAAAAAGCAAATTCATAAAATAAAAGAATGTTAAATATTCTAAAATTTGTGAATTTTCGATAATCTTTTAAAAAGCAATATCTGCTAAGGAATTATTTTCTAAAATCATCAAAGTATTGTCGCGAACTTCTGTCATTAATTTATGTACAGAACAATTGGCTTCGTCAATACAATCCTCGCAGGGCTCATAAAAGTTATGACTCACACAAGGTAAAAGTGCAATAGGTCCTTCCAGTATTCGATATACTTGAGCCATATTGATATCTTTAGGATCTTTTATCAAATAATAACCACCACCTTTTCCTTTTTTGGCTCCTAAAAAACCAGAATATCTTAGGAGTAATAAAATACTTTCCAAAAATTTAATCGAAATGTTTTCGCTTTTTGCAATTTCGGCAATTTGAACGGGCGAATTATCTTCTTGTCGAGCCAAAAAAGTCAGTGCTTTTATTCCGTATTTTGTTTTCTTTGAAAGCATTGTGATTTAAGATTGTGGATTAATCCCGATAGCAATCGGAACTTATTTTTGATTTTTATCTGATTACGAAACTACAAACTTTATCCTTTTTTTAGCAAATTGTATGAAACTATTTTAAAATTTCCTTGCAAATCGATTCTGCAAAATGTTTTTCCGTATAAAAATTGTGTTCCTTATTTTTTATAATTTCGGAATTTATGGGATGTTTTTCAAACCAATTATCATTTGGTCTATTGCTGTCATTTTCTCCATAATAAAGCTTTATTGTTCCATTCGGAATTTCATTCTCATATCGTAATCTTGTCGATGAAACTGCAAATAGACTTTTAACAGTCAATCCCTTCAAAGTTGCTTTCCAAGCAATTATTCCACCGATACTAAAGGCTAGAACATCAATTTCATTCTTTTCTTCTTTCAAAAGTTGCTCAACTGCCTTTTCGATTCCTGCATTAACAAACTGAGTGTGAAGATTTTCTTCGGTATAAAGAGTTTTATCTATTGCTCCCAAATCACAACAATCATAATATTGAATTTCGAATTTATCCTTCAATAATTCAACATAGACTGAAACCCAATCAGATTTTTCTTTTCCCCATAAATCCGATAAAATGATTAATCTTGATTTCATTTGTTTGTGATGTTACAAAACCAAATTTACAATTTTAACAAATCAAAACAGATTTATTTTGTTCCAAATCAACAATAACATCAACCCTATTAAACACAAAACCCACGATTAAAACCGTGGGCTATTGCTATATTTAGGCCTCTTTATGAAAGTTCCCCTATTTGATCCACTTCATGAAATAATCTTAGACTTTCTTCCAATCCTTTTTTGTCGACAACATAAGTATCTGAAATGGAATCATGCCAACCCCTTCCGGAACTACCTAAAAAAGAAAAAGCTTCAAACGGAATTAAGCGACAAAGCGTTCTTTGAAAAAGAATCCCAAATGATGGCTTTTCACCATTTTCATCTACCACTATAGTTCCGGTTATAAATTTAGCAAAAGACCTACCTAAAAAACCTTCCGTTAGAGTGTAATAAATTATCATCACAACAATAGCTATTAAGTTGGATTGTAAGTCCGAAATATTTTGCATCCAAAGAAGTAAATTTGACAAACCCAATAACGCAGCAACTATAGCTCCTATAAAAGCAATAAAAACAATTACGATTATATAAAAAACTAAGTCTAAAATATAATTCATAAACCTAGTTCCACTTGATGCTAATAATTTTTCGTCTAAATAATAAGTAGTGTTTTTCATATCTAAAATTAATTCTAATTGATTATGACTATTTTGATTTCTTACAAATATAATCTTTTTTATTTAAGAAAAATCAACTAAAATCTTTACTTACGATAAGGCCTGCGTTAAATCGGCAATAACATCTTCTACAGTTTCCAAACCTACAGAAACGCGTACCAATCCATCAGTAATACTCACCGCCAAACGCTCCTCAATAGTCAATTTACTGTGAGTTGTAGAGGCCGGATGCGTAACGATTGTTCTCGTATCGCCTAAATTTGGTGACAACGAACATAATTTTATTTTATCCAAAAAAGCTCTTCCCGCTTCAATTCCGCCTTTGATTTCAAAAGCAACTATATTGCCTCCTAATTTCATTTGCTTTTTGGCAATTTCGTATTGTGGATGTGATTTTAAGAAAGGATACTTTACTTTATTAACCTGAGGATGGCTTTCCAGAAACTCTGCCACTTTCAAGGCGTTTTCACAATGTCTGTCTAAACGAATAGCCAAAGTCTCTAAGCTTTTTGATAATACCCAGGCATTAAATGGGGATAAGGAAGGACCGGTAAGTCGAGAAAATAAATAGATTTTCTGAATTAATTCAGCATCTCCAACTGTTATCCCACCCAAAACTCTACCTTGTCCATCTATTAATTTTGTTGCTGAATGTACCACCAAATGTGCGCCCCATTTTATCGGTTGCTGTAAATACGGTGTAGCAAAACAGTTGTCGATAATTAAAATCAAATTGTGCTTTTTGGCAATAGCTCCTAACAATTCCAAATCAATAATATCTACTGCTGGATTGGTTGGCGATTCGGCAAAAAGAATCTTTGTGTTTGGCTTTATAAAACTTTCAATGGTTTCGGGTTTATCGATATCAAAATATGATGTTTCAATTCCCCATTTTGGAAAATAATTGATAAATAACGAATGTGTTGCTCCAAAAACACTGCTTGCCGAAACAATATGTTCTCCGGAGTTCAACAAAGCCGCCAAAGTTGAATACACGGCTGCCATTCCCGAAGCAAAGGCAAATCCCGACTCAGCACCTTCCATTTTACAAATTTTTTCTATAAATTCGTTAGTATTGGGGTTACTGTAACGGCTATAGATATTTCGATCTTTCTCGTCTGCAAATGAAGCACGCATATCTTCGGCATCTTCAAATACAAAACTAGATGTTAAGTATAAAGGCACTGAGTGCTCTTGAAATTGCGTTCTTTCTAATTGGGTACGTATGGCTTGCGTTTCAAAACCAAATTCTTGTTCGTTCATTGTTATTTATTTTTAAAGCTATATCACGAAGATTCACAAAGAAAAAGCAAAGATTCGCAAAGTTTTTTCTTGAGATTTGTAAATAAAAGGCTTTATAATTATTTAATATTAAAGTTCAAAAGTTGATGAATTTAGATTTTCGCTAATTCTTCTCCGTTCAAAACTACTTTATAATGTATTGTTGCGGTTGGTTCTAGTGTTTTGGAAACCGAACAATATTTCTCGAAAGAAAGTTGTGCTGCTTTCAACGCCTTTTCTCCGTTGATTGGTCCTTCCAAATAAAACACAACGTGAATATCTTTGAATGGTTTTGCTTCACCAACTTGCACGCGTTCGCCTTCTACCTCAGCCTTGAAAGAAGTGATTTCCTGACGCTGTTTCTTTAGAATCGAAATCATATCAATTCCGCTACATCCTGCAACACCCATTAATACCAATTCCATTGGGCTTGGCCCCATGTCATTACCACCAAATTCTGGACGGCTATCTACATTTACAACCATTCCACGTTCGTTTTTCATTTCGAAATGGAAGTTGTCGTTTACTCTGTTAAGTGTTATTTTCATTATTATCTTTTTTAAACGCTGATGATGCAGATTTTCAAACGCAGATTCAGCAGATTTTTTTATTGATCTTCAGTTTCTAAATTATTATTGCCATTTAAATAATCCTCAATTATTATTTTTGATGCATCAAAATCCAGCTCATCAACTTGAAGTTTTACAGGATTTAAACCTCCCGAAGCAACAACCCAAGGCTCAATATTTGACATATATTCGTTTTGGGTAAAAACTGAAATTTCTTTTCCTTCTAATAAATTTCTAACATTCATTGCTTCAAAATATGACCCACTAAAAACTTCTACCATAACTATTATTTTAAATGCTAATAATGCGATTTTCTAACGCGGATTCAACGGATTTTTTATTTAAAAACTGATCACTGATTACTTTTTTTACCCTTTATCCGATAATCTCAAAATATCACCAAAAACCCCTCTAGCCGTAACTGCCGAACCTGCTCCTGCACCTTGAATTACAATTGGTCGATCTCCATAAGATTCTGTGTAAATTTCGAAGAACGAATCTGAACCTTTCAATCCACCCAAAGCAGTTTCTTTTGGTACCGAAACCAATTTCACTTCCAGATTTCCTTTATCGTTTTGCAAATCACCCGATAATTCTCCAATGTATCGCAACACGTGATTGGGTTGTTGATCTGCTTTGATTTTAGCATAAATGGGATCAAACTCTGTCAATTTGTTCAAGAAATCAGGAACATCACCTTCACGCAAATGTTCCGGAATTAAATTCTGAATATTAATTTCCTCAAACTCATTTTGCAAATCCAATTCTCTCGCCAAAATCAATAATTTTCTACCCACGTCGTTTCCGCAAAGGTCCTCTCTTGGGTCTGGCTCTGTATAGCCGTTATCGATGGCTTCTTTTAGTATTTCGCTAAAAGGAGCGTCTTTCGCAGAGAAATTATTGAATAAGTAACTCAAAGTTCCTGAGAAAACTCCTTTTATCTTAGTGATATTTTCACCCGAAAGGTGCAATAATTTTATGGTATCAATCAATGGTAAACCCGCGCCAACATTGGTTTCATAAAGGTAGGTTTTTTGATTGTCTTCCAATACTTGTCTCAACTGTTTGTAGAATGAATAACTCAACGTATTCGCCACTTTATTGGACGAAATTAAGTCAAAACTGTTCTCGGCCAATTTGATATAATTTTCAACAAAAGTAGTAGATGCCGAATTGTCAATAGCAATCAAATTCTCCAAGTGATGCTCATTGGCAAAAGCAATAACATCCTCGATTGTGTATGAAGTTCCGTTGGTTTGAATTTCATTTCTCCAATTTGGCGAGACTCCATTTTTATTCAAAAGCACATTTTTGGAATTGGCAATAGCAAAAACATTCAGTTTGATTC
This sequence comes from Flavobacterium sp. N3904, assembly GCF_025947305.1. Classification (NCBI taxonomy): domain Bacteria; kingdom Pseudomonadati; phylum Bacteroidota; class Flavobacteriia; order Flavobacteriales; family Flavobacteriaceae; genus Flavobacterium; species Flavobacterium sp. N3904. The sequence continues at coordinate 1,713,614 of NZ_CP110009.1, read as the reverse complement.
CTTTGCGTTTTTCGATAGCTCCAGCCGATTCTAAAATTTGATTAATCAACGTTCCTCCTACCAATCCGTGACCAAAAATTGCAATATTTATTTTCTTCGAAACTCCAAAAATCTCTCCATGAATCACATTCAACGCTTTGTTCAACTCCGATTTTTTCACCACCAAACTAACGTTTTTACCCGTCACCGTGTTGTTGAAAAGGATTGGAACAATTTTGTTTTTGATCAAAGCCGTATACGGTTTATGAAACGTACTCAAATCCTGTCCGATAATCGAAATTACCGAAACATTATCGGTAACCGTAATTTTATTGACATCTTTCGAATAAAAATCATTTTCAAATTCTCTTTCGAGTTCGATCATCGCCTTCGTCGCTTTGTCAGCATCAACCACGAGCCCGATTCCTCTTTCAGACGAACCTTGTGAAATTATGCTAACGCTAATTTCGTTATCTCCCATTACCTTAAAAATACGGGCGTCAACTCCGGTTTTTCCAAGTAATCCTCGACCTTCCAGATTAACCAAAGCTACATTTTCAAGAACAGAAAGTGTTTTGATTCCTTCTTTATCTGCTCTGGAAGTAATTAATGTTCCTTGATTTTCGTGATTGAATGTATTCAAAATTCGAAGCGGAATATTTTTTTCCAACAAAGGAATAATAGTTTTTGCGTGCAAAATAGTTGCTCCAAAATTGGCCAACTCATTCGCTTCGTTAAAAGACAAATGATCTATTTTTTTGGCATCCAAAACCAAATCAGGGTTTGCTGTATAAATTCCGTCAACGTGTGTGTAATTTTGAAGTTCCGTTGCATCCAGATAATTCGCTAACAATGAAGCGGTATAATTACTACCGTTTCTACCTAATGTTGTCGCTTCATTTTTACTATTCGAACCAATAAAACCTGTCACAACATTAACCGTTGTACCATTATGTGCCTTAAAATAAGCCACCACATTTTTCTTAGACAATTGCTCAACTGGTTGCGCATCACCATAATTCGAGTCGGTTTTTATCAACTCTCTTGTATCTGCAAAGTGAGCATTTATACCGTTTTTTATTAAAATAGCCGTCAGTAATTTAGCCGAAATCAGCTCGCCTTTAGACAACACTTCATCCTTAATTTTTACACTATAATCTCCAATCAGGCTTACTCCTTCAAAAAGTTTTTCCAATTTATTGAACTCTTCAGACAAATCCACATCCTCATAAACGTCTTGCTGATAACTCTTAAAATCTTCAAAAAGCGGTTTGTAATCTCCGTTTTTAGAAGCCAAAGCCAATATTTCTTCCAATTCGTCCGTTGCGTTCCCACGTGCAGAAACCACCACAGCAATCTGCTCTCCATTATTTACCTTTCCGGCAATAATTGCCACTACCTTATTGATTCCGTCTCCATTTGACAAAGACTTTCCTCCAAATTTTAATATTTTCATTTTGATATATTTTTTTCTAACTTAAAAACTCCTTTCAACAAATTATCCAATTGTTTATATTCAATCAAGAAAGCATCGTGTCCGTGAATGGAATCAATCTCTTGAAACGTCACATTCTCTTTGTGTTTTTTCAATATTTCGTAGGTCTCTTTGTTCTCATTTACCGTAAAAAACAAATCTGAATTAATTCCAATAATATGAATATCTGCTTCAATTTGTGACGCGACAGCAACAAAAGAATCTCTGTTTCTAGAAATATCTATCGTTTTCAATAATTGATTCATCAATTTATACGCCGAAAGCTGAAACCTTTTTTGCAACTTCTCCCCGTGATGGTTCAGCCAGCTTTCGATATTAAAAACGGCCAATTCTTCATTGGTTGTTCGATCAAATTTTGCTTTAAAAGACTCCGGTGTTCGGTAACACAACATCGCGTGAATGCGAGCGTCTTCAATTGGCTTTGCCGAATTATTCAAAATTTGTTCTTGCAAAAAACAATTGGCAATCAACCAATCAGTAGATTTCCAATCGGTTGCAATCGGAATTAAATGTTTTGTGATTTGTGGTGACAAAGCAGCGATTTCCCAAGCTATTCCGCCACCTACAGAACCTCCAATAATCGCAAACAATTGCTTAATTTGAAGTATTTTAAGTCCTTCTATAAAAAGTCTAGCCACATCTCTGGCCGTAAAATCCAAATAGTTATCGATTATAGTATCGTCAAAACCATTTCCAGGCACATTAAAAGCGAGTATGGTATATTTGTTGGTGTCTATGGTTCTGTTTTCGCCAATAAGTACATTCCACCATCCTTTCAAACCCACCACTTGTGAATTCCCTGTTAATGCGTGATTGACCAAAACGATAGGTGCCGTATGCAATGCTGGACCAAAAAGCTGATAACTCAAATTGATGGCAGCATAAAAAGCACCACTTTCGGTAGTAAAATTTTGTATTGTAATTGTGGTTGGTATATTTTCCAATTTCAAATCTATTTTGATTTTTTGATTTGTACCTGGAAATATTATGAAGAAAGCTAGAAAAAACTAGTTGAATTCTTTGTGTTATCTTTCCACGTTTGGCGTGGTAGAATGCAGCACCTTCTTCGATAAATCGAAGGGTTGCTAAGGCTTCATCGGGTCTAATCCCTCTGCCTTTCTTTATAACATTTCAATACGTTTCTGAACTTAAAGGTGCAAATTAACTACAATTTTATGAAACAACCAAATTATTATTCAATTCATCTTTGAAACAATTGTCGCTCGTCAATTAAAAAATTGCCAAGAATCGCACTAATTCTCACGTGTTTCTTTCCATTCAAAAAAGAACATTTCGTGTTTTTATCCGTGCAATTCTTGGCAAATAATTTTTACCTACACATTTCCTGTGATACTTCTCTTTAACTTATATAAAAAGAGTTTCATTTTCTTTAGAGTACATATGAAACAATAAAGAGGTGTTGCCTTTTTTTGCTTTCAAATCGAAGTTCTCGTCTACATGAAACCTGGTGTGATCCAACTCTTTCATAAGATTAAAAGGTTCTACTTTTATTGATTTCAAAATTATATTTTTTAGTAACTCTACTTTGCTTGTGATATATGTTATAGTTTTCATGATACTTTATTTTTGTAATTAATGTTTGTTTTATGGCTTATATTTCAAATGTTCTGCAACATTCTGTTTTTTTTTATAGCACAATGAGTTTCGTTTCCTAAAAAATCAATTGTGCATTTATACTTTTACTGTTAATTCTGCAAAAACGGCTGCTAAATCGGCTTTTAAATCTTCAATATCTTCCAATCCTACTGAGAGTCGAATCAAATCTTTGGTTACTCCCGTGGCGACCTGCTCTGCATCGGACAACTGCTGATGCGTTGTACTGGCCGGATGGATAATCAAGGATTTGGTGTCTCCAATATTGGCTAAAAGTGAAAACAGCTTTGTTTCATCAGCTACTTTCTTAGCTGCTTCAAATCCGCCTTTTAAACCAAATGTCAGCAATCCGTTTTGTCCTTTTGGCAAATATTTCTGAGCCAAATCATAATATTTACTCGACTTCAAACCGGGATAATTGACCCAAGCTACGGCTTCCTGTTTTTCCAACCACTGAGCCAATGCCAATCCGTTTTCGCTGTGCTTCTGGACTCGAACAGGCAGGGTTTCCAATCCCTGTATAATCTGAAAAGCATTAAATGGACTAAGTGCCGCACCATAATCTCGCAATCCTTCGATTCTTACTTTGGCAATAAAAGCGGCATTTCCGAGTGCTTCGTGATACACTAATCCGTGATATCCCGGTGACGGTTCTGTAAACTCAGGAAACTTACCACTGCTCCAGTCAAATGTTCCTGCATCAATAACAACTCCTCCCAGTGAAGTCCCGTTTCCAGAAATATATTTGGTAAGGGAGTGTATCACTATGTTGGCTCCATACTCAATTGGATTCAATAAATAAGGTGACGGAACCGTATTATCTACAATGAAAGGAACATTATACTCTTTGGCTTCTTCCGAAATGGCTTTAAGATCAAGAACGTCTAATTTTGGATTTCCCAAACTTTCTGCAAAAAATACTCTTGTATTTTCTTTGGCAGCTTTGGTAAAATTTGCCGAATCTGACGGATCCACAAATGTGGTTGTGATTCCCAATCTCGGTAAAGTAGCACTCAATAAATTATAGGTTCCTCCATACAAACTGTTGGAAGCTACTATATGGTCTCCAGTTTTTAACAAAACCAATAATGTAGTTGCAATAGCCGCTGTTCCAGATGCCGTTACCACTGCTCCAATACCGCCTTCCAAAGCCGCCAAACGTTGCTCTAAAATATCATTGGTTGGGTTATTCAATCGGGTATATATAAATCCAGCTTCGGCAAGACCAAATAAATTGGCAGCATGTTCTGAATTATTAAATACATAAGAAGTCGTTTGATAAATAGGCACTGCTCGTGTACCACCGTGTTTTGTTACATCATGTCCTGCGTGCAATGCATTCGTTGCAAATTTATTTGAACTCATAATTTCTTTTTTTTAATTTTTATTTTAAGCTTATTTGGCTTTACTATTTATTTTTTAATTCTGATTTTCTTATCCTTTGAGGACAGAAAAACAAAAAACCCTTTTAGATACGTATCCAAAAGGGTTTTAAGTTGTATGATAAACTTATACTTTTGGAATCAACAGACACAAACACACACCATGGCGCATATGCACATCATAATCTTATTTGCCTTGCAAATGGTAGTTTTAAACGTGTAGAGTTGGGGCATGCTTTATTATTTTTTTACTTATTGTTATCGTTTTTTTAACCTTGAAAATGACAAAAAAAAACCTCCCGTATTTTTGGGAGGTTTTTGCTATATATTTTTGAATTTAAAATTAAGCTATACACACTCCCCACAGGATTCATCCTGAATGGCTTTTTTTGACATATTGCATACATTAAACTTCATTTCTTACTTTTTTATTTCTGTTTTACAAATATCCAAACTTTTTTTTAATAATCCTAATACTAAACACAAAATTTAACACTTACAAAACAAATAATTAAAATTAGAACATATTAAAAATGAGATTATTATAAAAACAAAAGCTCTTAATTCTAAATTTTACTGTCTTTTATTTAACAAAAATTTCTCATATAAATAGATTTAAAACTAAAAATTAGGTCAAAAACAAGAACTCTTACCAATTTGAATGAATTGACTTTCAAAATAATTTGGCGACCAAACCTAATAATACAATAGCAATGGTGAGTAATGGATTTTTAAAAACAAAAAGAACAACATAACATACTATGCTCTCAGGAAGCTTTCCACAACACATATCATACAACAAATATTGAAATCATTAATTTTATTTCTAATTAATCCTATTTCGGCGGGACAAAATTGCAAACTATTTTTTAAACCACCAAGCAAAAATCAATTTATTTTTATAAATTCTATAGAATTAATAGAACTTGTTAAATTCCTCTTAATTAATTAAAAAAAACAAAAGAATAATTTGCAATTCAAAATGGTTTCATACATTTGCACCCGAATACAAGAGGAAAAATTTGAACTGATTGCAACCTCTTCATAATGAACCGGATTCATTATGGATGCTGAAAAATTTTCAGTAGAAAAAATGCTAAAGCAGAAACTCTCCTTTAGCCTTTCCAGCAATTATTTTTTTCTCGATTAATTTTTAAAATTTATAATTATTATGGCTTATTTATTTACGTCAGAATCTGTAAGTGAGGGACACCCAGACAAAGTTGCAGATCAAATTTCAGATGCATTAATTGATAACTTTTTGGCATTTGATGCTGACTCAAAAGTAGCTTGTGAAACCTTGGTTACTACTGGTCAAGTAATTTTGGCTGGTGAAGTAAAGTCAAATACTTACTTGGATGTACAACAAATTGCTCGTGAAGTAATTCGCAAAATTGGTTACACCAAAAGTGAATACATGTTTGAAGCCAATTCTTGTGGTATTCTTTCAGCAATTCACGAACAATCTGCAGATATTAATCAAGGAGTAGACAGAGCAAGTAAAGAAGAGCAAGGAGCTGGTGACCAAGGAATGATGTTTGGTTATGCAACAAATGAAACTGACAATTACATGCCACTGGCACTTGATTTATCACATAAATTATTGCAGGAATTAGCCATTTTAAGACGTGAAAACAACGAAATCACTTATTTACGTCCTGATGCAAAATCTCAAGTAACCTTAGAATATAGCGATGACAACAAGCCAACACGTATTGATGCTATCGTAATTTCGACACAACATGACGATTTTGACGAAGAAGCTACTATGCTTGCAAAAATCAAAAAAGACATTATCGAAATATTGATTCCTCGAATCATTGCAAAAAATCCTGCTCACGCTCATTTATTCAATGATAAAATTCAATACCATATCAATCCAACTGGTAAATTCGTAATTGGAGGACCTCACGGAGACACTGGATTGACAGGAAGAAAAATCATTGTAGATACTTACGGTGGAAAAGGAGCCCATGGTGGTGGTGCTTTCTCTGGAAAAGATCCGAGTAAAGTTGACCGAAGTGCTGCTTATGCGACTCGTCACATTGCTAAAAATCTTGTTGCAGCTGGTGTTGCTGATGAGATTTTAGTTCAAGTTTCGTATGCAATTGGAGTTGCAAAACCAATGGGTATTTTTATTGATACTTACGGAACATCAAAAGTGAATTTGACCAATGGTGAAATTGCCAAAAAAGTAGAAGCTATTTTTGATATGCGTCCTTACTTTATCGAACAACGTTTGAAATTAAGAAACCCAATCTATAGCGAAACTGCGGCTTACGGACACATGGGACGTACTCCTGAAACTGTAACCAAAACGTTTTCCGCTCCTGGTGGTTTAACTAAAACTGTAACTGTTGATTTGTTTACTTGGGAAAAATTAGACTTTGTAAACGAAGTAAAAACTGCTTTTGGATTGTAATAATCTAAAAAAATATTTCATAAAAAAACCATTCGTATTCCGAATGGTTTTTTTGTAAAGAATAGAAGCCTTTTTTTGAATTATGAACAAATAATTAATTACTAAACAAATACAATTTAATTCAAAAAAAGCAGTATTAACTTCTATTCCTATATATTGTATTTCAAAGAAAAAACAATATATCGCGGTTGCACAGTATATTTTGATGTTCTGGTAGAAAATTCAGAAAAACTATCGTCATTTAATGATGCTGTGTTCAGTAAATTGGTGCCAGAAACTTTATATTCCCATTTGCTGTCTTTCTTTTGATAAATCAAACTCGCACTCAAAAAATCATATTGATTGTTTACTGTTTTATTGTTGTTGTAATAGTGGTAATACTCATATTCTGTAACAAATGAAAAACTCTTTAAAAAATAGTAGTCCAATTTTGCGAACGGTTTATCGGTATAAAAAATATCACTGTCAAAATTATTTATAACGGCATTGTAACCTATTTCTAGATTGGGTAAATTTTTATAGTTTGTCGCTACTTTTACGGTATAACTTTGAGTAAAACTCTCAGATGCCGCCTTAATACCATTTTGAATATTATTGTATTTTGACCAGTTCAAACTCAAATTGGCCAATGCTTTATAGTTTTTCAAAAAAGAGCGTCCGTAGCTTCCATTTCCAGAAATGGTCTGATCCAAATCATTTGAATTATAAGGTGTAGAAGTCTGGTTTGTCCCATCAAAAATCACATTCGATTTTACAGCATCAACAACTCTGGAGTAATTTATGTTGGCGAAAATATTCTCGAAATTGAACATATTGTATTTAAAATAGCGCAAGGAATGCACTTGGGAAGTGGCATTTGATAATCTGCTATTTCCACTAAATAAACTGTTGTAATTATTTAAAACATAACCTTCAGCCAACTTATTAATGTCTGTAAAATCATTGGTGAAAATTAAATTATAGGTCAATGTTTCGGCCTTTTTTATTTGATACAAAGCATATAAATCGGGTAAAACTCGAGTAAAATTGTTTGTATAACTGACTCCCAATTGTGTATTGGTCATATCATAATAGTGAAAACTCACTCCCGGCGTGATGGTCAATTTACCCGTCAAAATTTTATAATGCAATCCCATAAAAGCATCATTAAAACTATAATTAACTGTATTATTATCTGCAGGATCCACAAGATTATTCGTGTTTCCATTATCCAATATCTGAAACATACTGGAATTGAAATTTTGATACGAATACGTATTCCCAAAAGTAAAATTAAGGTTGCTCTTTGGAGTTATCATATAATAATAATCCAGCTTTGCATCCACTTTATTGGTTTTTACAAATCGGTTTTGGTTAATGTCATTGCTGCTTTGTCCGGGAACATAACCTGGCAAAACAAAAGGTTGGTACTGCGAAATGGCATTGTAAAAAGGATCTTCATCTTGGTATAAATTTTGCATTTCGAACGCAAAAACATTTTTGTCGCTTTGGGTATAATACAAACTGATATTCTGATTGTATGAGGTTGGATTTTGAATTTTATGAGTATCAATATTTTGAATGCTAATTCCTGTAGCATCTATCGATTGGCTTAGAATAGCACTCACCTCATCTTGTTTGGACAATTTAGCCAAAAAATCATAATCAAACTGGAATCTAGTATTCGGTTTATAAGTAGAACTTACTTTAAACAATCCCAAATGACTTTTTTGGTTGGTATCATCTTCCCTATTTTCTGTAGAATACACGGTGGTAGAATTGGGATCCAAAACATTTGTCTGTGATTTGGTTTCTAAAACGGTTTGTGATTCGGATAAAATAGCAAAACCACTTAAACTCCAGGATTTAGTAACATTGTAAGCAAAATTTGTTGCTCCGAATTGAGTAGTTATTTCTTTGGCGCGATTATTTTTTAAAATTGAAATCCCTAAATCATTGGAAGAAACATTAAAGTTGCTTCCTCCTTTTTTCATCATGCTCCTAAAACCACCAGTGAATTTAAAATAATCTTGCATCGTAAGAGGCAATTCCCCAATATTATTAAAATTTGAAATGAAATTGACACTGTATTTCGGATTATAATAAAACAATTTCGGATTCACAACATATCTTTCGTCTGGACCAGCACCTGCATTTATATCTCCAAACCAAAAGTTTTTCTTTCCGCTTTTGAGTTTGATGTTCATGGCCACATTTTCTTCATTGTTTTCCAACCCTTTCAAGGCGCCCACTTCGTTGTAATTTCTAAGCACCTGAATTTTATCAATCGCATCGGCTGGAATGTTTTTTACGCCAAGCTTTGTGTCCCCGTCAAAAAAGTCTTTTCCTTCCACCATTAATTTGGATACTTTTTTCCCCTCCACTTCAATTTGTCCGTCTGAATTTACTTCGACTCCAGGGAGTTTTTTCAAAACATCTTCAAGTTTTCGCTCAGTTCCTGATTTAAAGGAATCGGCATTATATACAATTGTATCCCCTTTTATAGAAACAGGCATTTCCCGTACAATTTCAACCCCTTCGAGCTCTATACCTCCGGAATCCATCACTATACTTTGCGTCATATTTTGACTGGAAGTAGACACTGTAATTTCCTTATTCTTCATTCCAAGATAACTCAGTTTGATCGAATAATTGGTATTTGGCTTTAAATTCAAAACAAACTTTCCCTTGTCGTTGGTAATAGCATAAGAATCCATTGTTTTGGCTTCGTTATTTATAGCCATAACATTGGCCATCTTTAAAGGATTTTTGTTATTGTCCAGAATGACACCATCAAATCTAATATTTTGAGAAAACGAAATAGAAGTTAGGAGCAACAAAATAAAGCATGGTATTTTTTTCATTTAGAATTATTTCTAAAATTAGTGTTTGATATAATTACCCTCCAATTCGCATTGGCATTCCGCCTCCGTTTCTTTCTCTCATTTCTCTCATTTCCTCCATTTTTTTAACCACAATATCGTCATACTCCTTTTGAGAAACCACTTTTCCTTTTGTAGCTTCTTTGATTTCGGCTTTGTCTTTAATGTTCAAAACGACTTTAGAACACAAAACCGTTGTTTTTCCATCGTTGACTTCCAAAATCAAACCAGGCAACCCCCAATAGCTTTCAGGCCCTTGATTGACTGGGATTTCTGGTGTGTACCATGCGGTTATAGTTACTTCTTTTGGCATTTCAATCTCTGACATAAAAGATGTTTTTTTCTCTTTGTCATCTGTTTTTACAACTTCTGTTTTCTCTTCTTTTTTGGGTCTAAAATTTCTAAAATCAGATTTACTTACCGGTCGAACGGCAGTTGCTTTAAAACAATTGTATCCACCGATTACCTTTGTTTCGGTTTCCATTTTCCATTTTAAATTGGGTAAAGAGTCTTTTACCAGAAACTCTTTTCCCATAAATTCCTTATCAACAGTATAGGATTTGCTTTTTACATTTTTATAAAAAGTTCCGCCGCCTCCCATCATAGAACTCATCATACGCATTCCTCCAAAACCACCGCCCTGTGTTGGAGCATCGAGTTTTTCTTCTTCTTTATAAATTGATGCAGATTTATCGAAGTTGAGTATAAATGTTTTTTCGAACATTTTTTTCATACCTTCTTCCATGTTTTTTTGCATTTCGGGAGTGATGTCCTTATTGCCTTGCATACGATTTTTAAAATCCGAAGTGCTGGTTTTTGATTCGTAAACCGCCATTCCTTGAAATTCCTGAGCATTTATTTGGATTACTGTTGTGATTAACGCGAAAGTGAGAATTAGTTTTTTCATTAGTAGATGATTTTTTATTTTTATAGGAATATGGAATTTCATTTCTTAAAATTAGAATACTTATTCCAAAGATAGCATCAATATGCCTTTATTTAAAATTAAATATACCTGTTGTTAAAATGCATAGACAGATACCATTTATTGTCTGACAAATTATTAGACCCTAATTATACGCTATGGTTTAATATACAGTGCTCTAAAAAATGACTTTACAGCTCTTTATTTTTAAGAAGCTATCACTAAGTCTTTTTATTGGAAAAAATTTCGTTTTAAAAAAAAATCAAAATCAAAAATTAATATTTTAAAATCGTTCAATAAATAGTATTACAAAGACCAAATTTTATCTATTTTTACAACCTCAAATTTCACCAAATCTAAAATCGCAACACCGTAATGCACGTAGCTATAGCAGGAAACATAGGATCAGGAAAAACAACATTAACACGTTTGTTAGCCAAACATTTTAAATGGGAACCTCATTTTGAGGAAGTAGTTGACAATCCTTACTTGGATGACTTTTACCATCAAATGGAACGTTGGTCGTTTAATTTGCAGATTTATTTCCTGAACAGTCGTTTTCGTCAAGTAATGCAAATTCGTGAAAGCGGTAAAAAAATCATTCAGGACAGAACCATTTACGAAGATGCCCATATTTTTGCTCCCAACCTTTATGCGATGGGATTGATGACGCATCGTGATTTTGAAAATTATTCTTCTCTTTTTGAATTGATGGAATCTCTTGTCAAAGCACCGGATTTATTGATTTACTTAAGAAGTTCTATACCCAACTTAGTAGGGCAAATTCACAAACGTGGACGTGAATACGAAAACACGATCTCCATTGACTATTTAAGCCGCCTCAACGAGCGTTACGAAGCATGGGTTCATACTTATACCAAAGGAAAAATTATGATTATCGATGTGGACAATATTAATTTTGTTGATAATCCAGAAGATTTAGGAAATATCATCAATCGAATTGATGCTGAATTGAATGGGTTGTTTTAGGAAAACAGACTTCACAGATTTACACAGATAACAAAAAAATGCCTCACAAATTGTGAGGCATTTTCAATTTAATAAAAGAATGATTCATTCCTATTTCAAAGCATCAATCTGTGATTGAACTTCAGCATCTGTTCCTTGAAATTGCTTAACTACTGAATTACCATTTACCGTTTTTGTTACAGTAGCCGTTACTTTTCCGTTAACATTTGATTTTTCAATTCTTATTTCATTGCTCATAGTCATTGGCTTTTTGGCACAACATGCTTTTCCTTTTGGAGCAACAAATTTTCCATCTTTATCATAATGAGACAAACACATTTCTTTTTGCTCAGGAGTACATTTTAGGCTGTCGCACATTTTTGCACATTCTTCTTTAGTCATTTTTGCGCATTTGTCCATATCGCATTTGCCCATCATCATTGCACCTTCACCCATGGTGCATTTTTTGATTCGGATTTCTTTCATAGGACAAGCACCTTTTGTCTCAATAGTACTGCTTCCGCTTCCTAAAATCGGCGCCATAACTAGTCCAATCAAACATGTCAATTTAATCAAGATGTTCATTGATGGTCCAGAAGTATCCTTGAATGGATCTCCAACAGTATCACCTGTAACGGCTGCTTTGTGAGCATCAGATCCTTTGTATGTCATTTCTCCATTGATCATAACACCTGCTTCAAATGATTTTTTGGCATTGTCCCAAGCACCACCGGCATTATTTTGAAAAACTGCCCAAAGTACTCCAGAAACAGTAACTCCAGCCATATAACCACCCAACATTTCGGCGATTAATTGATTGTTACTTCCGTAAACTAATTTCCCTAAAAGAACAATTGCAATTGGAAAACCAATAGTCAAAATCCCTGGCAACATCATTTCGCGCAAAGCGGCTTTAGTCGAAATATCAACACATTTTGCGTATTCTGGTTTTCCGGTTCCTTCCATAATTCCCGGAATTTCTTTAAACTGACGACGTACTTCGTATACCATATCCATCGCGGCTTTACCTACAGAATTCATCGCTAAAGCAGAAAATACAACTGGTATCATTCCACCAACGAATAACATCGCCAATACTGGTGCTTTGAAAATATTGATTCCATCTATGCCTGTGAAAGTTACATAAGCTGCAAACAAAGCCAAAGAGGTTAAAGCTGCCGAAGCAATTGCAAAACCTTTTCCAGTTGCTGCTGTAGTGTTTCCTACTGAATCCAAAATATCGGTTCTCGTACGCACTTCTTTTGGTAATTCACTCATTTCGGCAATTCCACCTGCATTGTCAGATATTGGACCAAAAGCATCGATTGCCAATTGCATTGCTGTAGTTGCCATCATTGCAGAAGCTGCTAATGCCACCCCGTAAAATCCTGCCAAAGCGTAAGAAGACCAAATCGCTGCAGCAAACAATAATACCGTTGGGAAAGTAGAAATCATTCCTGTTGCCAAACCAGCAATTACGTTGGTTCCTGCACCGGTACTCGATTTTTGAACAATCGCCATAACTGGTTTTGTTCCTAATCCTGTATAATATTCTGTTACAGATGAAATAGCTCCACCCACAACTAAACCAATAAGTGTAGCATAAAATACTCTCATTGATGAAATATCCATTGAACCTTCACCGAAGAAAGTCATACTCATGGTTTCCGGAAGCATATATTGCACTAAGAAGTAACATGAAATAGCGGTTAATACAATAGAAACCCAGTTTCCAATATTCAAAGCCTTTTGTACTTGTGCTTCTTTAGCATTTTCATCGGTAATTTTAACGAGCATAGTACCAATTATAGAAAACAAAATTCCGAAACCGGCAATTGCCATTGGCAATAAAATAGGTCCTATTCCGCCAAAAGCATCCTGAATGTTTCCACCCATATCTTTTATCACATAATTTCCAAGTACCATTGCTGCCAAGACGGTTGCTACATAAGAACCAAATAAATCGGCACCCATTCCGGCAACGTCACCTACGTTATCACCAACATTATCAGCGATTGTAGCTGGATTACGTGGATCATCTTCTGGAATCCCAGCTTCGACTTTACCAACTAAATCAGCACCTACATCGGCTGCTTTAGTATAAATTCCTCCACCCACACGGGCAAACAAAGCAATGGATTCAGCTCCAAGAGAAAAACCTGCTAATGTTTCCAGAACAACCGTCATGTCTTCTGTAGAAGTCCATTGTCCTTTCATAAAAATTTGGAAGAAAACAATAAAAAAACCAGTCAATCCTAAAACAGCTAAACCGGCTACACCTAATCCCATTACAGTTCCGCCACCAAATGAAACTTTCAAAGCTTGCGGCAAACTCGTACGAGCGGCTTGGGTAGTTCTAACATTAGTTTTTGTTGCTATTTTCATTCCCATATTTCCTGCCAAAGCAGAGAAAAATGCGCCAAAAACAAATGCAACTACTATTAATATATTGGTTTTAACTCCTGGAATAAAAGTGATACCTGCCAATACAACACTAGCTATTACAACAAAGACAGCCAATAATCTGTATTCAGCCTTTAAGAAAGCCAAAGCTCCCTCATATATATAATCTGATATCTCCTTCATTTTGCCATCTCCAGCATCTTGCTTTAGGACCCAAGATCGTTTGATGGACATAAAAATAAGCCCTATTATTGCCATAAAAATTGGCACATAAATCATAATTGAATTCATAAATATTCTTTTTGGTTTGTTAATATAAAAAAATGTAATCGATAGCAATTTAAACAAAAAAAGCAACACTCAATTAAGAGTATTGCTTTTTTTATAAAAAATAGAGGTAAAAATTATTTAATGCTAAATAATCCTTCTGGTTTATTCTCGATTTGATCGAAACGTTCTGTACATTCTTTAATGATTGCAAAAGCTTCATTTACATCTCCCCATCCTTCTACATCTACTACTTTGTTCTCCAAGTCTTTATATACTTGGAAGAAATGCTCAATTTCTTTCAATAAGTGTGGGTTGATATCGGATAAATTTTCCAATGAATTCCAAATCGGATCAGAAACCGGCACACAGATTACTTTTTCGTCTGGTCCTTTATCATCAGCCATGTGAAAAACTCCAATAGGTTTTACTTCAATTACACAACCAGGAAAAGTTGGTTCGTTTATCAAAACCAAAACATCCAATGGATCACCGTCTAAAGCTAATGTTTCAGGGATGAAACCGTAATCAGCTGGGTACATCATCGAAGAGAATAACATTCTATCGAAACGCATTCTTTTTATCGAAAAATCATACTCGTATTTATTTCTACTTCCTCTTGGTATTTCGATTAATACATCAAAAGTTTTTAATTTGTCTGCAGTCATTATTCTTTATCTTTTCTTAATTTATTAGCGACTGCAAAAGTACACAAACAATACTTTTTTACAATAAAAAAAGACAATATATAACTATAACGTTTTCGTAAAAATGACACTTTAATACACTATTATGCGTTTGCGTTTTTTTAGATAATAATGCCAAAGCAAAAAAGTAGCATATGAGCGATATGGGCTCCAATTTATGGTATGGGTTTCCATTATGGCTTTGTCATGGATATCGAGCAGTTCTTCTATGGTGTTGACCACAGCAATATCCCCCAGCGGCAGTAAATCAGGCTCTTCCAGGCAAAACATCAGATAAATATCGATAGTCCAATTACCAATTCCTTTTATTTTTATGAGTTCTTCACGAACTTCTTGCGCCGATTTGTGAGGCAAACTCTCCAGATCAATTTCTTTATTCAATATTGCTGCGGCCAATGCTTTGATGTAAGTCGTTTTTTGCCGACTTACACCAAAAGTCCTGTAATCTTCATCTGAAACTTGGATTAATAATTCTGGATTGAAGGTGGCATGATTTGCTTTTATTTTTAAAAAAGTGGCTTTTGCCGAATCTATCGAAACCTGTTGTTCCAAAATTAACAATACCAAAGTTTCAAATCCCTGAGGTCTTACGGGGATGGTCGGAAATCCGTATGTATCTATAATCTGTTTGAATATAGGGCTTTTTTGAAAAAGATGGTCGATGGCTTGTTGCATGTTTTAATTTTTTAGCACAGATGAAAACGGCATCCCACGCTTTTGGGCGTGGATATAGTGTACAGCTGGAATAGCTCCTAAAAATAGAATCCAAACGATCCTTTTACAGTAAATGGATTTACTCCCGGTGTGTTTAGATAATTGCCTCTCCACGAAAAATCCAAACGAAATACTTTGAAAATATTTCCGATTCCTGCGTTGTATTCCCAATACACATTCTCTGGAGCGACATATTGTAGGCCAGAGGCATTTATAGCTCTATTAGCATCTGAAACGGTTCCATAAACTGCTTTTACTCCAATGATTTCCCTCCAATTGAGTTTCCTCATAAAAGGAATTCTGGCAAATAACCTTCCATTGAAATCATGATTCCATTGCAACAACGCATATTGATCAGTTACAAATTCGTAGTAATTAAGATTACTAAAAGCATTTTCGATAGTAAAATAAGTCTGGTTTCCAGGCACAATACTCAATAAGCCCAACGGAATTGTCCCATACGTTTTTCCCAGTTCCATTATTATGTTCGAACGACCTAGCGGACCAATAATGATGGGCTGTTTATAATAAATTTCAATTTTTTTATAATCAAAATCGCTGTTTATAATTCCTTTATAACCCTGACTATAATTGACAAAAAGTGTGGTATAGGGGCTATTGGCAATACTGCGTTCGACGCCATAGGCAATAGTTCTGCGTTTTGGAGTATATTCGGCTTGGATGTTAAATTCTGATTGAACCACTTTCCCGCTTATTACCCCTTGAGGGTTTGCAGCACTTGGTAATGTGGTATAATAATCAAGGCTAAAAACTGGCGAAGCCGATTCTAATGTCTTGTAGGTCACTCCTGTCTGAAAAGTCAGATTTTTGATTGGTTCGATAGCAACATAGGCATTTGTCAGCGCTACATTGGTCAATTTTCCGTTTGATCCTGTCGTAAAAAATGCTGTCGATCCGTAGTTTCTAGCCAAAATATCATTGGTCGTGGTCAAACTGGCACCCAATTGCTCGATATCGCGCCTATTTCCTCCCGAAATAATAACTCGGTTTTTCTTTTCAATCATCCATTTGCCTGCAAAACCATATTTAAACTTTTGATCCTGAAAGCCATAAGCGGTAAAGGCCTGTACTCGCCAAGGATCATTGGGACCAAAATACGTTCGCCCTCCCAATTGCACCCTAAATCCCTCGACTTCATTGTATCCAAACGTGGAAAAAATTGGGCCCAAATCAAAGTTGCCGTAATTAATGTAACCACTTGCCAAAACGGTAACGATATCAGTAAGTCGTTTGAATGCTTTTACATTTTGCAACGTATCCAGCATTTTATAAACCCCGATCTCGTCTTTACTCAGTTTTTCAAAACGGTTTTCTTCCCAATACTCGTCACTCTTTTTATATACTTCGTTATCGACAAAATTGACTTCTTCTTTGTAGAATTTAGCAGGCTTTTCAATATTGAATTTATGGTTTTGATAATAGGTGGTTCGCTTTCCATAAACTCCAGGCGATTTTTCTTTTTTGTTTAAAGCAAAATCAGACATAAGATAATCCTTGGTCAGCAAAAAAACTGAATCATTCAAAACATCAAATTCCTGCTCAACATAGATGTCCTTAACCCAGTTGATGTTGGCGCTTTTGGTAACGGCCATATTGATTTTTTTGATGGCAAACGTGGTGTCATTTACCCAAAAATCACCTTTGAAAGTCAGTTCGTTTTTCCTTCTTGGATAAAAAACAATATTATAACACCATTTGTTATCTATAAATGTACTGTCTCTCAAAACATAATTATACACATCAATTCCTGTTGTAGAGAGTGGAGAGGTAAAACTTTTGTCGAATAAGGCAATGTAATTATTATAAATATTATAGTCTGAATACAAATCCTTTATAAAAGACAAAATTTGTTGATTCCCATCAAATCCAGATGTTTTATTGGCTTTTGTTATCTGTTTTATTTTTCCTGTTTTATTGTCGCCGTACACATCGACCAATGCTTCGTTTACAAAAATAGGCAAATAGGTTTTTCCTGTAATTTTGGAGGTATCAACATGGTCAAAAATAAATTCCATGCCTTTGAATATTTTTTGTTTCATGTAGGCACTGTCAATAGAATTGATGTCAAATTCTACTTTCTCATATTTTTCCATTTGGTACTGGTCAAATTGATACAAGCCGTTTTTACGTTTCTTTTCCCAAATTTTTCTAAGAATATCAAGTGCAGGATTGTTTTTTTTTGAAGTTTTACCAGTAAAAATAACAACTTCTTTCAAACTTTCCTGTTCGTTTAAAACAATACTGAAATTATAATTGACTGATTTTGTAAGCGTAATTTCTTTTTCCGAAAATCCAACCGAAGAAACTACAAGTGTTTTATATGTTTTTGGAGATTCAAAATAAAACCGACCGTCTTCATTGGTTACTGTGCCTTCGCTGGAATTTTTAAAAACTACATTAGCAAAAGGAATAGGCTGGTTGGATTTATCAACCACAATACCGCTCACTTTTGTTTGGCCAAAAATGGAATTTGCAAAAGCAAACAAAAAAAATAAAATAACGGACAGCTTTCTTTTCATAATATATAAAAAAAAGCTTCATCAAATGGAATCATGATGAAGCTTTTCAAATAGTAATATTCAATTATTTGTATAATACTTTCTTAACTGCTTTCACAACATCGGCAGCATTTGGCAACCATTCTTTCAATAATACTGGAGAATAAGGTGCTGGAGTATCAGCTGTCGTAATACGTTGAATTGGCGCATCCAGAAAATCAAATGCCTGCTCTTGAACCAAGAAAGCAATCTCTGAAGATACACTTGCAAAAGGCCAAGCTTCTTCAAGAATCACCAACCTATTTGTTTTTCTAACCGAAGTTAAAATCGCTTCATTATCCATTGGGCGCACTGTTCTCAAATCGATAATCTCGCACGAAATTCCTTCTTTGGCCAATTCATCTGCAGCGATATAAGCTTCTTTGATAATTTTTCCGAAAGAAACGATAGTTACATCAGTTCCTTCACGTTTGATATCGGCAACACCAATAGGAATAGTATATTCACCATCCGGCACTTCCCCTTTGTCACCATACATTTGTTCAGATTCCATGAAAATAACTGGGTCATTATCACGAATAGCCGATTTCAACAAACCTTTGGCATCATATACGTTCGATGGAACTACCACTTTAAGACCTGGAGTATTTGCAAACCAGTTCTCAAGAGCTTGAGAGTGTGTCGCTCCCAATTGTCCTGCCGAAGCAGTTGGACCACGAAAAACGATAGGCACATTAAATTGCCCACCTGTCATCTGACGCATTTTGGCGGCATTATTTATAATTTGATCAATTCCAACCAAACAAAAGTTGAAAGTCATATACTCCACTATCGGGCGACAACCATTCATTGCCGATCCTACTGCAATTCCAGTAAAACCAAGTTCGGCGATTGGCGTGTCTATTACTCTTTTTTCACCAAATTCGGCAAGCATACCTTTCGATGCTTTGTAGGCACCGTTGTACTCTGCTACCTCTTCACCCATTAAGTATATGGACTCATCGCGACGCATTTCTTCACTCATCGCTTCGCAAATGGCCTCTCTAAATTGTATCGTTCTCATATTATATTGTCTGTGTGTAATTTTTAGAACCGCAAAAATAATTATTTTAAATTACTTAAAAGCATAAAATACTTTAAAATAACACCGATTTATGCTATTGTTTTTTTTTAGGAGCTGTTTCCGGCTATTCGCTATATCTTCTTGTAATCCCGTTAGAAAAAACGGGACCACAAGAAGGATGCCGCTACTATCCGGGCTAAAATATCAGTGCAAAAAAGGAAATTTTCGAAATTGAAACTACTTGCAAATCAAAGGCAAAATCAAAAAACAGGAACTAATTCACAAAATCATCCCGATTATTTATAATAATTCTGATTAAAACCTATCATAATCGATCATAACTGACGAAATCGTAATAGTTGTCAAAAATGTTATGCATGCATAGTATATTATTCAATTTATTATTTTAAATTTGTCCAAGAAAAAAAGAATTTAAATATATAATTATGAAAATATTAGTTTGCATCAGTCACGTTCCTGATACTACTTCAAAAATCAACTTCACAAACGGAGACGCTGAATTTGATACCAATGGGGTTCAATATGTAATTAATCCAAATGACGAATTTGGTCTTACCCGTGCTATTTGGTTCCAAGAGCAACAAGGTGCTACTGTAACCATAGTAAATGTTGGCGGACCAGATACTGAACCTACATTGAGAAAAGCATTGGCAATTGGAGCAAACGAAGCTATTCGTGTCAATGCAAATCCTACCGATGGTTTTTTTGTTGCTAAACAACTAGCCGAAGTCATTAAAAATGGTGGTTACGATATTGTAATTGCAGGAAAAGAATCATTAGACTATAATGGTGGAATGGTTCCGGGTATGATTGCAGGTATTTTGGGATATAATTTTCTAAACTCTTGCACCAGCATTACCGTTGACGGTACAAATGTCACTGCAGTACGCGAAATTGATGGAGGTAAAGAAACCGTAAGCACAACTTTGCCAATAATCATTGGTGGTCAAAAAGGACTTGTAGAAGAAAAGGATTTGCGTATTCCAAACATGAGAGGAATTATGACTGCAAGAACTAAAGTATTAACAATCCTTGAGCCTGTTGATGCAGCAATAAATACTAAAGCGGTAAAATTTGAAAAACCAGCTCCAAAATCGGCAGTGAAATTGATTTCACCAGATAATCTGGACGAGTTAATCAATTTATTACACAACGAAGCGAAAGTAATCTAGTAATCCGTTTTCAGTTACAGTTTTCAGTTGTAAAACTTTAAACCTTAAACTTTAAACTCTTAAACAAAAAATCATGTCAATATTAATATACGCAGAATCTGCAGAAGGAAAATTCAAAAAAGTAGCGTTAGAACTTGCTTCTTATGCAAAAAAAGTTGCTGAATCTTTGGGAACAACCGTAACAGCAGTAACAATAAACACCGGAGATGTTTCTGAATTGTCAAAATACGGTGTAGACAAAGTTTTAAAAGTAAACAACGATAAATTAGCCGGTTTTACTGCCAAAGCTTATGCCGATGTAATCAAACAAGCAGCTCAAAAAGAAGGGGCTAAAGTAGTTTTGCTTTCCTCAACAACAGATAGCATTTACTTGTCTTCATTGGTTGCTGTTGCATTAGAAGCTGGCTTTGCTTCAAACGTTGTTGGGTTACCGGTAAGCACTGCTCCTTTTCAAGTAAAAAGAAATGCTTTTTCAAACAAAGCGTTCAATATCACAGAAATCAGTACAGATGTAAAAGTATTGGCTCTTGCTAAAAACTCTTACGGTATATTTGAAAGTGCTTCTGCATTAACAGAAGAAGATTTCAATCCAACCATCGGAGATGCAGATTTTGGAGTTAAAGTGGTGTCTGTAGAAAAAGTTTCAGGTAAAGTTTCTATAGCAGATGCTGATATTGTTGTTTCTGCAGGTCGCGGTCTAAAAGGACCCGAAAACTGGGGAATGATTGAAGAATTGGCTAGCGTTCTAGGAGCTGCAACTGCCTGTTCAAAACCGGTATCCGATTTAGGCTGGAGACCTCATAGCGAACACGTGGGACAAACAGGAAAACCTGTAGCTACCAACTTGTATATTGCCATAGGAATTTCTGGAGCAATACAACATATCGCCGGTATCAATTCATCTAAAGTAAAAGTTGTCATCAATAGTGATCCAGAAGCGCCTTTCTTCAAAGTAGCAGACTACGGAGTTGTTGGAGATGCTTTTGAAATTGTCCCACAATTAATAACCAAATTAAAAGCATTCAAAGAGCAACATTCTTAAAAATAAATTTCTCTTATAAATTAAGTCGCCTAAAAACAAGATAATCGTATCTTTGCTTTAGACGGCTTTTTTGTTCGATAAATTTTGACTAAAATTGCACTATATTTTAAAATTGACATTTACACCATTAATAAGGTACTTTGTACTTTCTATTATATCAACATGAGCTTAGTTAAATTATCCATAAAAGGAATTTCATATAGTCAAACCCAAAACGGTGCCTATGCATTGATTTTGAATGAGGTTGATGGCGAACGAAAATTACCCATTGTCATTGGCGCTTTTGAGGCTCAATCGATTGCTATTGCATTAGAAAAAGAAATTAAACCGCCTCGTCCGTTAACGCATGATTTATTCAAAAATTTTGCAGAACGATTTGACATTGTTGTAAAGCAGGTTATTATCCACAAACTAGTGGATGGTGTTTTTTATTCCAGTATAATATGTGAAAGAGATAAAATTGAGGAAATTATTGATGCCAGAACCTCCGATGCTATTGCATTGGCCTTGCGTTTCAATGCTCCAATCTTTACTTATAAAAATATTTTAGACAAAGCCGGAATCTATTTAAAAGCAAATCCTCTGGAAGCTGATGCGGCATCGCAAGAAATAGACGATATACTTTCAAATCCAGAGACTTTTGGACATAACGAAGAAAGCAACGAATCGGGAAACACCTATTCAAAGCACAGTTTGTCTGAATTAAATGAATTATTGGATCAAGCTGTGGAACATGAAGATTACGAAAAAGCTGCAAAAATCCGTGACGAAATTTCTAAGAGAGAATCCTAATTAAAATAGTTGAATCGTTGATTTGTTGAACTGTTTATCGTTAAGCAAACTTACAAATTACGATTAAACAGTTTAACTATTAAACATAAATGAAACAATACCTAGACTTAGTCCAACATGTTATGACCAACGGTTGTCAAAAAGGAGATCGTACCGGTACCGGAACAAAAAGTGTATTTGGTTACCAGATGCGTTTTGATTTAAGTGAAGGATTTCCAATGGTGACCACCAAAAAATTACATCTTAAATCGATAATTTACGAATTGCTTTGGTTTTTAAAAGGCGATACCAATATAAAATACC
The DNA here is from genome assembly GCF_025947305.1 of Flavobacterium sp. N3904. Lineage (NCBI taxonomy): Bacteria > Pseudomonadati > Bacteroidota > Flavobacteriia > Flavobacteriales > Flavobacteriaceae > Flavobacterium > Flavobacterium sp. N3904. The sequence continues at coordinate 1,690,964 of NZ_CP110009.1, read as the reverse complement.
TACAAGAAAATGGTGTTAAAATTTGGGATGCCTGGGCAGATAGCAATGGAGATTTGGGTCCTGTGTATGGTCACCAATGGCGCAATTGGAATAGTGAAGAAATAGATCAAATTTCAGAACTAATTACAGAACTGAAAACGAATCCAAACAGTCGAAGAATGCTAGTTTCAGCTTGGAATCCATCAGTACTTCCAGACACCACAAAATCATTTGAGGAAAATGTAGCCAATAACAAAGCCGCTCTGCCTCCTTGCCATGCGTTTTTTCAGTTTTATGTAACATCAGCAGATGAAACCAAAGGAGAAACTAAAGGAAAATTATCCTGCCAATTGTACCAACGCAGTGCCGATATATTTCTGGGAGTTCCTTTCAATATAGCCTCTTACGCCTTGCTAACCATGATGATTGCACAAGTTTGCAATCTGGAAGTTGGTGAATTTATACACACTTTTGGTGATGCACACATTTACAATAATCATTTTGAACAACTTGAGTTGCAACTGACACGTGAGCCAAAACCATTGCCAAAAATGATCTTAAATCCTGCGATAAAAAACATCTTCGATTTTGATTTTGATGATTTTACATTAGAAAGTTATGAACCACATGCCTTGATTAAAGGGAATGTAGCCGTTTAAAAAAAAAAATCCGCTAAAAAGCGGATTTTTTTCTGCACCAACTATATTGCTAATACACTATTTTCTGCACCTGCAAAATCATTCCATTTGAAGGAATCAGCTTCTGGCTCATTTACAAATTTACCATCTATGACATACTTAAATTCATAAGTTGCATCTTTATTCAGATCGAAAGTAGCTTTAAAAGTACCATTTTTCAGCTTACTCAAAGCCCCTTCTTCAACACTCCAATTATTAAAATCTCCAATAACCGATGCTTCGTTTGCCTCTTTTGCTTCTACACTAAAAGTAACTTTACAAACAGGCTTAGTTTTTATAAATTGTTTCTTGATAGACATAACTATTTCATTTTTAAAGTTATAACAAAGTAACTGAATTAATTTTAGATTTCATCAACCAGGTAAATTTTTAGCATAATAGCAATAAACATCCCCCTTTTTTAATTATATAAAGAAATTGAATCCTTTAAATTTTGAATTCAAATTAAGAAATCGTTTTCAGTATAAATAATCAATAATCAGATTAGTCGCATTAAGAAATAAATTTTATCTTTATAAGCAAAAAATTAGCCATGGAAAAAGAGTTACACGAACAATACGAATATGCAAGAAGACGTTTAAAACAAAAGAAAAGACTCTATTATCATTTTGTTCTCTTTACCTTAACAAGCTTATTTATATTTACTGCACATCGCTTTTTTGATATTGGTATAGATACCAATTGGTGTATTTGGATTATTACATTATGGTTATTCCTTTTTGTTTTACATTTTATAAAAGTCTTTATAACCGATCGTTTTATGAATAAATATTGGGAAAGAGACCAAATAAATCGTCTTGTTACATTACAGCAAAAAAAAATAGCGCAATTAGAGTCCAAAATTGAAGAGGATACAACTAAAAAATAAAATCTCGAAATATGATAATTATGATTGCTGCAGTTGCAGAAAATAATGCACTTGGGAAAAATAACGAACTCGTTTGGCACTTGCCCAACGATTTCAAAAGATTCAAATCCTTAACAACTGGCCATCATATTATAATGGGAAGAAAAACATTTGAAAGCTTCCCTAAGCCGCTCCCAAATCGAACACATATTGTAATAACTCGACAAAAAAATTATAATCCAGAAGGTTGTATTGTTGTTGAAAGCATGGAAGATGCAATTGCAATTTGTCCCGAAAATGAAATTTCTTTTATAATTGGTGGAGGTGAAATCTATAATTTAGGACTTCCCTATACTGATAAATTGGAAATTACCAGAGTACATCATAATTTTGAAGCTGATGTCTTTTTTCCTGCAATAAATACTGACGAATGGACTCAAGTTCAAACTGAATTTAATCCCAAAGACGACAAGCATCTTTTTGATTATACCTACCAAACTTTTGCTAAAAAATAGCAAAAAAAAACATCTCTTTTTTGAGAGATGTTTTTTGATAATGATTAGAGGAATGACCTACTCTTGTGCTAAAATTTGATAACATAGTATACAAATTACAAATATCAATATCACTCCAGAAATGAAGACGATAGTATTTGATATTTTTTGAGAGTACAACTCAAAAAAGCCTTTAGTACCAAATACCACAAAGGTACTAAAGGCAAAGAAAATTAAAATTTCCAAAAACAAATTTAATCCTAAGAACGTATTTTGCGCTTTTAAATTAATACTACCGTTACTGATAGTACCTTCAAAAAAAATCACAAGAACAAATGAGATAAAGAGCGCAAAAATTATCCATTTGATTTGGGTCATTAATTCCCTACTAATCATTTATAAAATATTTAAATTTTAAAGTACAAACATCTACAATAATTATAGCATCCACAATACCCACTTTTGGTGATATTTCAATTATTTTTACTTTAAATAAATTTTGTATTTTCTCAACGAATACAGGCTATTCGAAAGTATTATTCGTTTTTTTCTTACTTTTAAAAAATTTACTGCTCGGAAAATTCAAAGAAAATTTTACTTCCTCGTGTTTTTTTTGCTTTCTTTAAAATAAATTTCTCCATTTCAAAAAACACATTTATAGTTCTTATAGTTTATGTTATATTTGTACAAATTAAAAAAATGCCAAAAGAAATCACACCTTATAAAAATTCGACTCTAAGTAAAAAAGAACAAGTTGCAACTATGTTTGATAACATATCCGGGAATTATGACAATCTAAACCGTGTCATTTCGTTTGGGATAGATATTAAATGGAGAAAAAAAGTTTTACAATTAGTGGCAGGAACAAATCCTGATACTATTTTGGATATTGCAACTGGTACGGGAGATTTAGCTATTTTGCTAGCCCAAACAAAAGCCTCAAAAATTATTGGACTAGACATTTCATCGGGAATGCTGGAAATTGGTGTAAACAAAATTCGAGAAAAAAATCTTTCTAAAACTATAGAAATGGTCTTGGGTGATTCTGAGAACATGCCATTTGAAAATGATTATTTTGATGCAATTACTGTTGCCTTTGGTGTTAGAAATTTTGAGCATCTGGAAACAGGGCTTTCGGAAATTTTAAGAGTCTTAAAACCTGGAGGGATTTTCGTCATTTTAGAAACTTCGGTTCCTGACAAAACTCCTTATAAACAAGGTTATCATTTTTATAGTAACAACATATTACCCATTATAGGAAAATTATTTTCAAAAGATGATGTCGCCTATGGCTATTTGTCTGAATCTGCTGCTTCTTTCCCTTATGGCGAAGCATTAAACAATATTTTGAGAAAAACTGGGTTTATAAATGTTGAAGCTATGCCACAAACATTTGGAGTAGCTACTATATACTCTGCCTCTAAAAGTTAATACTGAAAATATTCAGCATCTATATGAAAAAAATAATTGTAATAGTTCTTCTAGCTTTGGCTGTAAAAGGAAATGCCCAGTCAAAGGGAATATTCAGTAAAGACCCCATAATAAATCTTGAAAACTGGCAAAAAAAATATGTCTATTTTGGTTTCTTTTTAGGAGTCAACTCTTATGATTTCAAAATTGATTACAAAACTGTCGGGCCAGATATCCAAGTTGACAAATCAGTAGGATTCAATGTTGGATTGGTAACCAATGTCAGACTTATGGAGTATTTGGATTTACGTTTTGAACCCGGTTTGTATTATGCCAATAGGATTTTGCATTATCCTCCCAATGCAAGTTTTAACTCTTCAAGTGATGCAATCAGGGAAGTAAACAGCACTTATATCAATTTCCCTTTATTATTAAAATTCTCTTCTCTTAGAACTGGCAATGTTCGTCCATATCTTTTGGGTGGTGTTTCGGCAAATTTAAATTTATCCAGTAATGCAAAATCCCTAGATGATAATCTTGAAGAACGATTTAGAGTAAAAACCTGGACAACTAATTATGAATTGGGTTTTGGAATCGATATTTTCTCAGAGTACTTTATATTTTCGCCATCGATAAGAGGTTCTTTTGGCATTTCAGACGAATTAATTCGTGACAAAGACCCAAACAGTCCTTGGACCGGGAATATTGAATCTATGAAGTCAAGAGCAGTTTTAATTAATTTTACTTTTCATTAAATTTAATTAAAACTTAACTTCTCCTTTTAAATTCACTTAAAATAATTGAAGTTGCTGTAGCTACATTTAAGCTTTCGGTTTTTTGAAGATCTCCAAAACGGGGAATGGTTAATCTATTTTGAATCATTAACTCCAACTCTTCTGAAATCCCATTGGCTTCATTCCCCATTACGATTATACCCTCCTGAGGTAAAGTGGTTTTATAAATATTATCACCATCCATAAATGTTCCAAAAACTGGCAGATGCGTTTTTGATATAAAAGATTTTAAATCAATATAATTAACATTTACCCGTGCAATAGAACCCATAGTTGCCTGAATGACTTTTGGATTATAAATATCTACTGTTTCATTTGAACAGATTAATTGCTGAATTCCAAACCAATCGCATAACCTTAATATTGTACCTAAATTACCCGGATCTCTTACAGAATCAAGAGCCACAATCAAACCCGATTCTATGATTTTTTCATTTGAAGGAATTTTAAAAACAGCCAGACACGTATTTGGCGTTGCCAAAGCGCTAATTTTTTTCAACTCACTTTCTGAAACAATTGATTTCTTTATACTTTGTACTTCATCAAAATCTGGCTTAATGGCGTAAAGATGTTCCAACTCAAAATTTGATTTTAGTAATTCTTGAATTACTTTTACACCCTCGGCAAAAAACAGCTGATTTGCAAAACGATGTTTTTTTTGTTGTAAACTCGATATAAGCTTTATTTGGTTTTTACTAAGCATAAAAAAATGTACTTTTGATTTAATATTTTTATAACAATTGAACCCCACATGCACAAAAAGCTTTCTTTCTTTAAAATAAAAAAGTGGGTTCCAAATTACCTTGGACGAACAATGCTTTTTCAGAAGAAAAAGAATTATACAAAAATAGCAGCATTTAGTCTAATTGCAATATTTATTTTGGCCTGTAATTCAGAAAAAAGAGTTCCGGCCAGAAAACAACTTCTGGTTAAGAATGAAATTATTCAAAATGGCAAACTGACAAAGAATCAAACCATTTATGATCAACTGTATCAACAACCAAATAGCTCTATACTTGGATATCGCATGCAGCTGAATATTTATAATTTGGCCAATCCAAATCCAGATTCAACATTCAATTTAAAATATTTAAACAAGCAAAAAAAATACGACAGAGAAGTCAAATGGCTCTCTGCAAAACAAGTAGAAAGACTTCGCAAATCATTTTGGTACCACGGAATACATGAGTTTTTGAAAGAAACGGGAGAAGCTCCGGTTATTGCTGATACTTTAAAGTCAAAAAAATCATTAACCCGTCTTAAAAGTTATTATTTTAACAATGGCTATTTTAATGTAAAAGCTTCTTATAAATTAGATTCATTGGCGCCCAAAAGAGCGGAAGTAAAATATTATTTAACCACAGGAAATCCTTATTTTTTAGACACGATAAAAAACACCATTCTGACTCCCGTTTTGGATTCTCTTTATAAAACGTCAAAATCACTGATTGTTTCGGGAAATCAATACAAAACAGAAGACTTTGAAAATGAGAAAAACAGAATTAATACGCTGTTTAGAAATAATGGTGCATACCGTTTTCAGTCCAATTATGTAACTTTTGATATTGATACTATCAACAAAAAAGACAAAGCAAATGTGAATTTGAATATTGGCAATTATTTATATCAAGAAAACGATTCTACTAAAACTGAACCCTTTAAATTGTATAAAATAAGCGATATTAATATTTATACAGACTACTCTGCTGCCAATCACAGTTCAACAATAAAAGACAGTGTTTCCTATAATAATATGCATTTGTATGCTTATGACAAAATAAAATACACGCCTCACGCCATAACCGATGCGGTTTTCATTACAAAAGGAACAACATTTGCAGATTATAAAACAGTATTATCAACCCGGTATTTGAATAATCTTAAAATCTTTAATTATCCTTCGATACAATACGAAGTAGACAAAAGAGACAGTACCGCGCAATCTTTAATAGCCAACATTTACTTGACACCAAGGAAAAAGTATAGTTTTGGATATACACTGGATGTCACGCACTCCAACATAGAAGATTTTGGTATTACCGGCAGCATCACAGAGACCGTCAGAAATGTTTTTAATGGAGCTGAAACATTAGAACTTTCAGCAAGAGGAAATATTGGCGCCTCAAATGACATAGCCGATGCCAGAGATAGTTTCTTTAATGTTTCGGAATATGGAGTGGATGCAAAACTTAACTTTCCTCGAATTATATTCCCGTTTAAAACTGAAAAAATCATTCCGAAGAGTATGATTCCTTCTACCGTAATGAGTTTGGGGCTTTCAAAACAAACAAACATCGGATTAGACAAAGAAAATTTTACCGGCTCATTTTCCTATAATTGGACGCCAAAAAGGAACAATACAACGCGATTGGATCTTCTAAATTTTCAATTTGTACGAAATCTGAACCCAGAAAATTATTTTAATGTTTATGGCAGTTCCTATGATGCGCTGAACGCTATTGCACAAACCTACAATATAAATTCTGAAAATGTTGATAAATTTGGAAACTTAATAATTGAAAGTGGTACAACTGGATTTACGAATGAAGTTCTGTCTGAACAAACAGCTTTAACACCAAATGACCCAGATTATCAGGATGTAAACAGTATTGAGCAACAAAGAATTAGACTTACCGATAATGATTTTATATTGGCTACCAATATTACTTTCACAAAAACCACCAAAAAAGATTTACAGGATAATGATTACTACATATTTCGAACAAAAGTAGAATCAGCCGGAACTATACTGTCCGCCATTTCAAATATTGGAAACCTTCCTAAAAACGATAATGGAAATTATGAAATTTTTAATTTAGAATATTCAGAATATATCAAAACTGAGTTTGATTACATCAAACATTGGAATTTGAACAAAGGAAAAGTCTTTGCTGTACGATCGTTTTTTGGGATTGCCATTCCTTACGGAAATTCAAATTCTATTCCGTTTTCAAAAAGTTATTATGGCGGAGGATCAAATGACAATAGAGCTTGGCAACCTTATAGTTTGGGTCCGGGAAGCAGTTCTTTTTCTAATGACTTTAATGAAGCCAACATGAAAATTGCACTTAGTGCCGAATTTCGTTTTCAAATAGTAGGCAGATGGAATGGTGCTTTATTTGCAGATGCAGGGAATATCTGGAATGTTTACGACGATGTTACTTATGAACCTGCAAAGTTTACAAGTCTGAGTGACTTAGGCGAAATTGCTTTGGGAACTGGATTTGGAATTCGATACGACTTGAGTTTTTTTGTTGTTCGCGTTGATATGGGGTTCAAAACCTATAATCCCGCCAACGAAATTGGTCAAAGATGGTTTACCCAATATAATTTTGCAAATTCTGTTTTTAATTTTGGTATAAATTACCCGTTCTAATGCTAATTAATTCTTATTTTTGCAAACTATAATCTAAAAACTAAAAAAAACAATTAAAAGAAATTACAATGGCACACAATATTAAACCCGGAGTAGCTACAGGCGATCAAGTACAAGAAATTTTCAATTATGCAAAAGAAAAAGGATTTGCGCTTCCTGCAGTAAATGTTATTGGATCAGACACTATCAATGGAGTTCTTGAAACTGCTGCAAAATTAAACGCACCAGTTATCATTCAATTTTCAAACGGTGGTGCACAATTTAACGCAGGAAAAGGACTTTCTAATGCAGGTGAAAAAGCCGCTATTGCTGGAGGTATTGCAGGTGCAAAACACATACACACATTGGCAGAAGCATACGGAGCAACTGTTATTTTGCATACTGACCACTGTGCCAAAAAATTATTACCTTGGATTGATGGATTATTGGACGCATCAGAAGAACATTTTGCTGCAACAGGAAAACCATTATTCTCTTCTCACATGATTGACCTTTCTGAAGAATCAATCGAAGAAAATATCGAAATCTGCAAAGGATATTTGACTAGAATGAGTAAAATGGGAATGACATTGGAAATCGAACTTGGAATCACCGGTGGTGAAGAAGATGGTGTTGATAATTCTGATGTAGATAGCTCAAAATTATACACTCAACCTTCTGAAGTTTCTTATGCTTACGAAGAATTATCAAAAGTAAGCCCAAGATTTACAATCGCTGCATCTTTTGGAAATGTACACGGTGTTTACAAACCAGGTAACGTAAAATTAACTCCAAAAATCTTAAAAAATTCTCAAGATTATGTTCAAGACAAATTCAAAACTGGACCAAATCCTGTTGATTTTGTTTTCCACGGTGGATCAGGTTCTACTTTGGAAGAAATCAGAGAAGGAATTAGTTATGGTGTTGTAAAAATGAACATTGATACAGACTTACAATTTGCCTTTACTGAAGGAATACGTGATTTTATGGTAAACAATATTGAATACCTTAAAACTCAAATCGGAAATCCAACTGGTACAGATGCTCCAAACAAAAAATATTACGATCCAAGAAAATGGTTGCGCGAAGGTGAAGTTACTTTCATTACAAGACTAGAGCAAGCATTTGCTGACTTAAACAATGTGAATACTCTATAATATTTTGAATTTTAGATTTTAGGTTTCACGAGGAAATCTAAAATCTAAAATTTTATATCTAAAATAAAATAAATGGCTTGGTTTAAACGACACGAAAAAGGAATTACTACGGCTACTGAAGACAAAATGGATATTCCAAAAGGACTTTGGTACAAATCACCTACAGGAAAAATTATTGATGCTGATGAATTGGCTCGTAATCTATTTGTAAGCCCCGAAGATGGTTTTCATGTACGAATTGGAAGTGCTGCCTATTTTGATATTTTGTTTGATAACAATGAATTTGTTGAATTGGACAAAAACATGACATCAAAAGATCCTTTGCATTTTGTTGATACAAAAAAATATGCAGACCGATTGAAAGAGGTTATGGAGAAAACGCAACTTAAGGATGCGGTTCGAACAGGAGTTGGAAAATCAAAAGGAAAAGACGTAGTTATATGTTGCATGGATTTTGCCTTTATTGGCGGATCGATGGGAGCAGTTGTAGGAGAAAAAATTGCAAGAGGAATAGATCATGCTATCAAAAACAGATTGCCTTTTGTAATGATATCAAAATCGGGTGGTGCCAGAATGATGGAAGCTGCTTATTCCTTGATGCAATTGGCAAAAACATCTGTAAAATTGGCACAACTCGCCGAAGCAAAACTGCCTTACATTTCACTTTGTACAGATCCAACAACAGGAGGAACAACAGCATCTTACGCCATGCTAGGAGATATTAATATTTCTGAACCAGGTGCTTTAATAGGATTTGCAGGGCCTCGTGTAGTAAGAGACACTACCGGTAAAGATCTCCCAGAAGGATTTCAAACCGCGGAGTTTCTACTCGAACATGGTTTCTTGGACTTTATCACCGCCAGAAAAGAGTTGAAAAATAAGATTAACCTATACCTTGATTTAATTCAAAACAATCCAATTAGATAATTGAAAATCCTGAGAAATCAGGATTTTTTTTTATATTTATATCAAATGGAAAAAATTGAATCATGGATGAAACTCTTTTAAATCAAACTCCAGCTTACATCATAATTATTGTTTTGCTGATTTTAATGTTTTTAACCTACCGATTGGGTTATCTCTTCAGAGTGTTTGAAATAAAAAAAAATGATGTAATTTCTAATGATGGCTTAAACCCAATTCAAGCCTCTTTTTTTGGTTTGGTAGCATTACTTCTTTCTTTTACTTTTAATATGGCAGCCGTCAGATATGACAATAGAAGAGCAGTTATTGTTGAAGAAGCAAATAGCATTAGAACAGCTATTTTATGCACTGATATGTATCCCGAAGCTTTGAAAAAAAATCTTCTAACCGAATTAGAAAAATACGTAGATTTTAGAATCACCTATTATACTGCTGACATAAATGAGCAAAAAATCGATTTGGCCAAACGCAATTCAAATCAAGTGTTCAAAAAAATATGGACTGCAGTCATCAAGGATGCTGAAAATCCGGAGCACCTAATCCGTTCTCAACAAATGATTCCAGCTTTAAATAAAATGATAAATGTGGTTGCTTCTAGAGATGCCATTATAACTGCAAAAGTACCAAAATTGGTATTATATCTTTTATTTATTGCTGTTTTACTAGCTAGCTTTACAGTAGGATATACCAACATCGAGAAACAAAAAAACCATCTTTTGGCGATTGTGTTTTCAATAACTGTAGTCTTTACGGTCTTTATAATTTTAAATTTAGACAGACCCAGAAGAGGAATGATCAATGTAAACAGTACAGAACAAAAAATTGTGGAGCTAAAAAATCTCTTTTAATTAAACTCTTGGTTTTCCGTTTTTTAATTCTTTTTTGGCAATTGTAAAAGCCAATTTTTCTCTCCATTTTGCATAACGAACTCTAAAAACTACTTTAAGAGCACTATCTACTGCGCCATGCATAAACAGACTCCAAACACTGGCCATTTTTCTGGTTATAGATTTATCCCATGCGCGAAGTGTCAAGGAGAAAGAACCATCAATATAGCGCATCCAATGCCACATTCCTGTTGGCATAAACAATGTATCTCCATGCTCTAGAAAAACTTCATATCCTTCTACTCCTTTTAGTGCCGGGAATTTTTCAAAATCGGGATTGGCAACATCATAATCTTCAAGTGCATAAGTGGTATTAGGAATACAGTAAAGTCTTTTTTTCCATTTATTATCAAACAATATAATATGTTTTCGTCCTCCAAAATGAGTATGAAAAAGATGAGGCAAATCAATATCGTAATGCAAAAAAGTGATTGCACTTGAACCACCAAAAAACATCGCTGGCATACTTTCTATAAAACCACCCATTAAGTCTTTTGGGATTTTTATATCATCAATTAATTCGGGATTGTGTTTGAATAGGTTCAAGAAAAAAATACGCAATTCTGTTGGCTCTCTTTTTATAAGATCTAAATATTCCCCGAACTTCATACTGGCGATTGACGCATTTATAACTTTAGAAGGATCTGCTTTTGAATTATCGACTAACTTAACTTCGATATCTCCGGCAATTTGCTTGAAATAATCTGTCGACCACTTTTCTCTAGCTGGCCAATCTTTAGTCAGTCCCTTTATAATTAAAGGTTTTCTTTTAACTAAATAGTTTTTTTTAAAATCATCTCTGGTAATTGATTCAACTGTATCAACTGGCTTTAAAATAAAACTCATCTATTTATTTTTTAATAATTATAATGCAAATTTTACTCAAAAATACCTAAATATTCATATCTCTCAAAATTTACAATAAAATAATCTATAGTGACATACTACATTCCGGTTCTGATCGCTTCAACAGGATCAAGCTTTGAAGCTGCAATGGCAGGAAGGATTCCTGAAATCAATCCAATTATAGCAGCCAATCCGGTTCCTAAAAGAATATTTTTCATACCAAGAACAAATTCAAAATCTAATGCATTAGTCAAAACCAGTGCTATAATCCAAACCATAAACAATCCTATAATTCCGCCCAATACAGAAAGAATTATAGCTTCGAATAAAAATTGAAACAATATAAATCGGTTTTTAGCGCCCAAAGATTTTTGAATTCCTATAAGATTGGTGCGTTCTTTTACGGACACAAACATAATATTTGCAATTCCAAAACCGCCCACCAGTAAAGAAAAACCACTGATAATCCATCCCACCACATTCATTTGACCAATTATACCATCAATAAGATCTAGAAAACCAGCAAAGACATTAATAAAAAAATTGTCTATTTCTCCCGCTTTCAATCCTCTAAAATTTCTAAGTTTTTGTGAAATTTCACTTTTATATTCCTCCATATCCACTCCTTTTTCGGGTTTGAATATAATAACATTCGTTAAATTCGGATTATTATCTCCGTACAATCTTCGAACAAAATTAACAGGTATAAAAGCAGATGAATCATCGCTATCTCCAAACATACTGGACCCTTGTTTTTTCAAAACCCCAATAACAGTAAAGCGTTGCCCATACAATCTCACATTTTTTCCAATAGGTTCAGCATCTTCGAAAAGAGATTTTGCAATTTCATTTCCAAGTACAATTACAGTCGAGCCCGAATTTGCTTCCGATTCATTATAAAAACGTCCTTTTTCAAATTCCAATCCCTGAATATCAATAAATTCATAAGAAACTGGAACAATATTCACTGCGCTAACAGTGTTGGATTCGTATTTAATTGATTCGCTTTTCGTAAATATTTGATACCCCAATTGATCGGTATGTGTCATTGCTCCTTTCAAATAGACATATTCCGAATATTTTACATTAGGAAATTGTTCTCTTTTCCATTGTGGTATATCCGAAGGTCCGAAGGAAAATTTCAATAAATAAATAGTATTTTTATCAAGGCTGCTTAAATCCTTAGAGATTTTTCTATCCAAAGAGTCTACTGCGGCAAGTACCGCAATTATTGAGAAAATACCGATAGTAACCCCCAATAAAGAAAGCAATGTTCGCAATTTATTACTGCGTAAAGCATTCATGGCAAAACCAAAACTCTCTTTTAATAATCGTAGGTAAACTAACATAGTTTTTAAATTTGTGTTACTGTAAAATTCTATCTTTTTTTTTCAAAATCCTAAAAAAAATACATTTAACAATTGGTATGTTATTTTAAGAGATTGTTACATTTTTTTATTGAATTATATTATAGAAAAAAACTATTTTTGCACTTTATAATCATAACTACCTCGATGAACACAACAAAAACAATCCAATCAGCATTAATTTCGGTCTTTTCAAAAGAAGGCCTTGAACCAATTGTAAGAAAATTGCACGAGCAAAATGTAATTTTTTATTCTACAGGAGGCACCGAGGAATTCATTAAAAATTTAGGAATACCCGTTATTCCCGTTGAAGATGTAACTTCGTATCCTTCTATTTTAGGCGGAAGAGTAAAAACACTACATCCAAAGGTTTTTGGAGGAATCCTAAATCGTCAGGACAACGAAAGCGATATGCAGCAAATGCAGGAATACAACATTCCGCAACTTGATTTGGTAATTGTTGATTTATACCCTTTTGAAAAAACAGTTGCTTCTGGCGCAAGCGAAGAAGATATTATCGAAAAAATAGATATTGGTGGTATTTCATTGATTCGCGCTGCTGCAAAAAACTTCAAAGACACGGTAATTGTTTCGTCAATGGATCAATACGGTTTGTTTTTGGATATGATTACTACTCAAAATGGAGCTACAACATTAGCCGACAGAAAACTATTGGCTACAAAAGCTTTTCATGTTTCTTCTCATTACGATGGCGCCATTTTCAATTATTTTAATACTGACGAAACGATTTATAAAGCCAGTATAGAAAATGGACAAGTGTTGCGTTACGGAGAAAATCCACATCAAAAAGGATTTTTCTTTGGCGATTTTGATGCTATGTTTACCAAAGTTCACGGCAAGGAATTGTCATATAACAATTTGCTAGATGTTGATGCTGCCGTTAATTTGATCCATGAATTTAAAACAGACGGACCAACTTTTGGTATTTTAAAACACAACAACGCTTGCGGATTGGCAACAAGAAAAACCATTAGCGAAGCATACAATGTGGCGTTGGCTTGTGATCCTACCTCTGCTTTTGGAGGTGTATTAATCGCCAACACAACAATTGATGTGGCAACTGCCAATGAAATCAACAAGTTGTTTTGTGAAGTAGTTATCGCTCCTTCTTATGATGCAGAAGCATTAGCAATATTACAGGAAAAGAAAAACAGAATTATTTTAATCCAAAATGATGTTGAGTTGCCTCAAAAACAAGTAAGAACGTGTTTGAATGGATTACTGATTCAAGAAAGAAATAACATCACTGATACTAAAGCAGACTTAAAAACCGTTACATTAACTGCACCTACAGAACAAGAAATTGAAGATTTGATTTTTGCATCCAAAGTTTGTAAAAACACTAAGTCAAATACAATTGTATTTGCCAAAAACGGTACTTTAATTTCTTCTGGAACAGGACAAACTTCAAGAGTAGATGCATTGTTGCAAGCTATCGAAAAAGCGAAAGTTTTTGGATTTAGCTTAGAAGGAGCTTCTATGGCAAGCGATGCTTTTTTCCCATTTCCAGATTGTGTTGAAATTGCAAAAAAAGCTGGAATAACAGCAGTAATTCAACCTGGAGGATCAATAAAAGACGAATTGAGCATTAATTATTGCAACGAAAATAATGTTGCAATGGTATTTACAGGAACGCGTCATTTTAAACATTAATTTGTTTAACTTTGTGCGTAATATATTTATAACTTTTTAACCCCAAAAAGACATATGGGATTTTTTGATTTCATGACCGAGGATATTGCGATAGACCTTGGTACAGCAAACACTTTAATCATTCACAATGACAAAGTCGTAATTGACAGTCCGTCTATAGTTGCTCGTGATAGAATATCTGGCAAAATAATTGCAGTTGGAAAAGAAGCCAATATGATGCAGGGGAAGACGCATGAAAATATTAAAACAATTAGGCCTCTAAAAGATGGTGTAATTGCAGATTTTGATGCCTCTGAAAAAATGATCAGTATGTTTATCAAAAGCATACCGGCATTAAAAAAGAGAATGTTTACACCTGCTTTGAGAATGGTAGTTTGTATTCCCTCTGGAATTACCGAAGTAGAGATGAGAGCGGTAAAAGAATCGTGCGAAAGAGTAAATGGAAAAGAAGTGTACTTGATACATGAGCCTATGGCTGCAGCAATTGGTATCGGAATCGATATTATGCAACCTAAAGGAAACATGATTGTTGATATAGGTGGTGGAACGACTGAAATTGCAGTAATTGCATTAGGTGGAATTGTATGTGACAAATCTGTGAAAATTGCAGGTGATGTTTTTACAAATGACATTGTGTATTATATGCGTACGCAACACAACTTATTTGTTGGAGAAAGTACAGCTGAAAAAATAAAAATTCAAATTGGAGCAGCTATAGAAGATCTAGAAACTCCTCCAGAAGATATGTCTGTTCAGGGAAGAGATTTATTGACTGGAAAACCAAAACAGGTTGAAGTATCTTATAGAGAAATTGCTAAAGCATTAGACAAATCCATACAAAGAATTGAAGATGCAGTAATGGAAACTTTATCTCAAACTCCACCAGAATTAGCTGCCGATATCTATAATACAGGTATCTATCTTGCAGGTGGTGGTTCAATGTTGAGAGGACTTGATAAAAGAATTTCTCAAAAAACAGACTTACCCGTTTATATTGCAGAAGATCCATTAAGAGCTGTTGTAAGAGGAACTGGAATGGCACTTAAGAATATAGCAAAGTTCAAAAACATTCTTATAAAATAGTAACTAAAAAAAATCCCAAATACCAAGTTAGATTTTATCTAATTTGGTATTTGGAATTTTTTAAATTTTTAAATTTAAAAAATGCAGCAAATATTTTCATTTATTATAAAAAACAGTAATAGATTGCTGTTTTTGCTGCTTTTGGGTATTTCGTTATCGCTCACTATTCAATCCCATTCATTTCACAGGAGTAAAGTCATTAGTTCTGCCAATTTTTTGAGTGGCGGTGTCTATGAACAAATCAATGCTTTCGATGAATACCTTCATCTAAAAGAGCAAAATGATGAACTCGCCATGGAGAATGCCAATTTAAAAAGTTTACTTTTTAAAACTCAAGACAGTACCAAAGTTCCTGATTTAGAAAATCTAAAAGGAGTTGAACCAGAAGACATTGTAGTTGCCAAAGTTATTCATAACTCTTTCAATGTATACGAAAACTTTTTAACTCTGAATGCAGGTTCTAAAAAAGGGGTGAAACCTGATATGGGTGTTGTAAACAGTCTTGGAATTGTTGGAATTACTGACAATGTATCGGCCAATTATTCTACTGTTATAAGTATCTTGAATATTAAATCACAAATCAATGCCAAAATCAAAAATTCCGATCACTTTGGCTCCTTGAATTGGAATGGAAAAAGTACAGGTTACGTTCAGTTGATAGACGTCCCTAGATTGGCTACGGTAAAAAAAGGTGACACAATTGTTACTGGTGGACAATCAGTTATATTTCCAGAAAACATAGGGATTGGAACTATTTCTAAATTGGAAACAGATACTGAAACGCATTATTATACCATAACAGTAAAACTATTTAACGATATGACCAATTTGGGCCATGTTTACATTATAAAATCTGGGAACAGCGAAGAAATTAAAAATTTAGAAAAACAAGGTAAAGATGAATAGCACGTTTTTGGTGAACATTTTTCGATTTATCTCCTTATTAGCCTTACAAATTCTAGTTTTTAATAACATGAATTTTTGGGGTTATATAAGTGCATTTCCTTATATTCTTTTTATCATTTTGTATCCAGTAAATGGTAATAGAGCTGGATTACTGATGTCCAGTTTTTTACTAGGTTTGATAATGGATTTATTTTGTAATTCGGGAGGAGTACATGCTACCGCTTGTTTACTTCTTGCCTACTTTAGACCTTTCTTTTTTAAATTTTCATTTGGACTCAGTTATGAATATCAAACTGTAAAATTAAATGATGTCTTAACACCCGAACGATTCTCTTTTATTTTACTTTCGGTTGTCACTCATAATTTTACCTTGTTTTTATTAGAATCTTTTCAAATAAGTTTCTTTTTCGATGTTTTACTTAGAACTATTTTAAGTACAGTATTTACCATCATTTGTTGTATCATTCTGATTTACCTTATAAAGCCAAATAAAAGATGAGAAAAGTCCTGTTGCCAGCTTTAATTATAATTGGCGCTTCTTTATTAATCCTCCGAATATTTTATTTGCAAATTATTGATGACACTTATAAACTTAAGTCCGACAATAATGCTATTAAAATTAAGTATGATTATCCTGAACGCGGTTATATTTATGACAGGAACGGTGTTTTGTTGGTTGCCAATCAGCCTTCTTATGACATCATGGTAATTCCAAGAGAGTTAAAAAACACCGATACCTTAGAATTCTGTCAGTTATTAAATATTACCAAAGAAGATTTTATAAAAAAAATTGAAAAAGCAAAAGTTTATAGTCCACGATTACCTTCTGTTTTTTTGGCACAATTAAACAAAAGTGAATTTGCGGCATTTCAGGAAAAAATCAGAAAGTTTGAAGGTTTCTATTTTCAAAAGCGTTCTCTACGCGATTATGAAGTAAATTATGGTGCCAATATTTTTGGTTTTATCACGCAGGCCAATGAGAAACTTATTGCCAAAAATCCATACTACAAAAGTGGTGATTTAATTGGGAAACAAGGTGTTGAAGAAAGTTATGAAAAAACACTGAGAGGTATAAAAGGGGTGAAATATTTTCAAAAAGACAAATTCAATAGAGAAATTGGGGCTTTCAAAGAAGGGAAATACGACACTATTGCTGTTCAGGGCGAGGATATAAATCTAACAATTGACGCTGCTCTGCAAAAATATGGTGAAGAATTAATGGTTAATAAAAGAGGTGGTATTGTAGCGATTGAACCCAAAACTGGTGAAATTCTAGCCCTAGTCACAGCACCTTCCTATGATCCAGGAATATTAGTAGGCCGTCAAAGATCCAAAAATTACACAAAACTGTATCACGATTCTATTGCAAAACCACTTTATGACCGAGGGTTACTTGCAGAATATCCTCCAGGGTCTCCGTTTAAAATTCTAACTGGCTTAGTTGGACTTCAAGAGCAAGTTGTAGAGGAAGAAACTACATTTATGTGCAATCATGGTTTTGCTTATGCTAGAGGGCGATTTCAGAGATGCCACTGTGGTGGTGGTGTTCGCGATTTACATGTTGGCATTTATAAATCTTGCAACGCCTATTTCTCAAATGTTTACTTAAGAACTATCGCCAAATATGCAAAACCTGCCTATTCAGTTGATGTCTGGAGTAATCACGTAAAGAGTTTTGGATTAGGTCAATTTATGGGTTATGATTTACCTACCGGAAAAAAAGGAAATATTCCTAGCTCTAAAACATATAAAAAAATATATCCTAATGGCGGCTGGAGAGGAACCACTATAATTTCTAATGCCATTGGGCAAGGAGAAGTATTAATGACTCCCATTCAATTGGCCAACATGATGTCGGCCGTGGCCAATGAGGGCTATTATTATACTCCTCATATCATCAAAAAGATTAAAGGAGAAAAAATTGATCCAAAATTCACAACAAAACACGTAACTACTATTGACAAAAAATATTTCCCACCTATGATTAGTGGACTATTCGATGTTTATAATAAAGGAACGGCTTATGCCTTAAGAGTAGAAGGAATTGATATTTGTGGAAAAACAGGAACTGCTGAAAATTTTGCTAAAATTGATGGTAAAAGAGTTCAACTTAAAGATCACTCGATTTTTGTCGCTTTTGCCCCAAAAGACAATCCTAAAATAGCGATAGCCATTTTGGTTGAAAATGGAGGGTTTGGCTCAACAATTGCAGGCCCTATTGCGAGTTTAATGATTGAAAAATACCTTAGGAAAAAAATCACAAGAACCGACTTAGAAACTAGAGTATTAAATTCAAGTTTACAAGGACAATACGCAAAACTAGGTGGCCTTTCTGAAGAAATTAAAAAAGAATTAAGGATAAAAGATTCTATTTTACAAAGTAAAACAAAAGCAACTGCTCTAAAGATAGACTCTACTAAAACCAAAAAATAATACATTCATATCAAATGAAAAATCAAAGTTTATCAAACAATATTGATTGGATATGTATCATTATCTATATTGCACTTGTATTTTTAGGCTGGTTGAATATCTATTCTTCATCCTATTCTTCCACAGAAGGCACATATGAAAAACAAGCCATATTTATCGCTTTAACAATCCCGCTTATTTTTATTTTACTATACATTGACGGTAAATTTTATGAAAAATATGCCAGTATTATATTTGGCTTCTCTTTATTATCATTGGCAGGTTTATTTTTATTTGGTAAAGTAATTGCAGGTCAACGCTGTTGGTATGCCTTTGGAAGCTTCACATTACAACCTTCCGAATTTGCAAAAGCCGCTACAGCATTAGCCTTGGCAAAATATCTCAGTGACACTCAGATTAATTTAAAAGATGTCAATCGACAAATTCAAGCATTAGCCATTGTGTTTTTGCCCGTAATGTTGATCTTGCCGCAACCCGACCCGGGAAGTGCCTTAATCTATAGTGTTTTTATAATTGTTTTGTATCGGGAAGGATTACCTTCTTGGTATGTCTGGACAGGATTTATCACTATTCTACTATTTGTATTAACATTGGTTTTAGAGCCGCAATATGTAATTTTAATTGCGCTTATCGTTTTAGTATTTATTCATTACAAATCACGATTAGGTGATCGAAATGTAGTACTAAGCGGTATTCTTTTTGCAGCTATTTCCGGTTTTGTGTTGTCTGTAAATTATGTGTTTACTCACGTTTTCAAACAGCATCATCGCGATCGATTTAATATTTTATTGGGTAAAGCAGTAGACATGAAAGGTATTGGATACAATACCAATCAATCTGAAATTGCAATTGGCTCTGGGGGTTGGCTTGGAAAAGGTTTTCTTGAAGGCACTCAAACCAAGGGTGGTTTTGTACCAGAACAACATACCGATTATATTTTTACAACAGTAGGTGAAGAATGGGGTTTTGTTGGTTCTTTGGTTGTAATTGGATTATTTGTAGGACTGTTCCTTCGTGTAATTTATCTTGCCGAAAGACAAAAAACGAAATTTAGCAGAGTTTATGGCTATTGTGTTGCCGGAATATTATTTACCCACTTTTTTGTAAATATTGCTATGGTTGTTGGAATATTTCCGACCATTGGTGTTCCCTTGCCTTTCTTTTCGTATGGAGGTTCCGGACTTTGGGGTTTTACTATTTTATTATTTATTTTTATAAAAATGGACGCCAATAAAGTAAATGAATGGTAAAAAAGTGCACTAATTAAAACTCCACTCTTTGTAATCATTTGTTTTTTCCAACTTGTTTTCGATGGAATCCTCCAATTTAGGAAAGAAATCAATTCCTGTCATTTTTTCTATACTGTCAACTGAAACAACAAAACTGTATAAAGACTTATCACTTTTTTTATTAGGTATCAAGAATGCAATTATTTTATAATTCCCGTTAGAACTATTTAAAATAATTTTATAAAAATAGTTTGGTATAGCTACTTTTTCTTTTCCTATTGTTGATAATGAATTCGATAACACACCTCCTGTAACTACATAAAGACCATCATATTTTTCAGCCCAATAACGCACTTTTTCTTCCAATCTATTCCAAACTCCATCATTGAATTCATGCAATTGAGGTGAAATATTTGAAGTAAAAAAAGTATCATAGTAAGCGTTCTTATCAAAACTCATATCACCTGCAGGGCAAAGATGTCCTTTGTCATAACCGGAATTTTTGTAGTTTTTCCAATCTGCAGAACCCGTTGCTACTTTTGGATCTTCAATAAAAAATGGTCTTTTGAAATGATTTCTTTTCTTATTTATATGAAGTCGATAAGCCACCCATTCTGCTTGCTCGTACTTTTCACTATACGATAAGGTATAAAACTGGTGGTCTATAATTTGATTTGTTGTTGAAGTTGGCAAATAATCTGAGGAACTATTTTGGTTCCTTTGCTCTTTAGAAAGTAAAACATTGCTTGAGTTAACCACTTTTTGTTCTCTTTTGACAAAAGCATTGTTATCAAAATTATTGTCCTTGCAGCAAATAAAAAAAAGAGTAAACACCAAAATAAAAATCAGGAAACGTAGAGATCTCATTTTTATAAAATTATTTTTTGCAAAAAGAAACATTCAAAATGTTTTTAAAGCATTTCTCACAGTGATTAACGTATTAGGATTTAACTAATTTGCCTTTTTTAAATTCAGGCATATTGTGTTTTACGATTAATCTCGGTTGCAAATCGTCCAATACATTTAACGCTTCTTCTACATAAATATCTTTAGACAGACTTTCATGCCATCTTTCTCTTTTTTCTTTTAAAGAAGGATCAATATTCATTCCTTCCAATTCATAAGGCAAAGAAGTAAAATTCAAATCATTTTTATAATCTACAATAGGCTGATACTTTTTTGCAATGGCATCAATTTCATTCTGCTCCACTCTGAATTTATCTATATTTAAACTGTAAGTATTGTCATTGCTCCTACTATCAATCCATTTAGCATTTTCTTCAATCAAATTAAATTGAAAGTTTTCTGAAATTCTCTTTCTGCTATTAGCAATAGCCTGATCAAATTTTGCATTGTCATTCCAAACCGTATAAGGCGCAGCATCAATTTTGTCCCATGACATTGCATGTGCTTCGTCACGCTCTCTCATTTTTAAATATTCATATCTATCTGGCATAACTACATCACTTCTTACTCCCTCCAATTGCGTTGAACCTCCATCGATTCTATAAAATTTTTGAATGGTTAATTTCAAAGCTCCTAAATCCCCAAGAGTACTGTTCTGTACATATTGATTTAGATCCAAAACTCTTTGTACTGTCCCTTTACCATACGTTTGTTTGCTACCAACAATAATTCCTCTTTTATAATCCTGAATAGCTGCCGCCAAAATTTCCGAAGCTGATGCTGAAAATTCATTTACCATAATTACCAGTGGTCCATCCCATTCAATCTTCTTATCAGTATCATACAAAATTTCTTTTTTGTCTCCAGATTTGACTTGAACAATAGGTCCATCTTTTATAAACAAACCAGCAATATCAACAACTGTAGCTAAAGAACCTCCTCCATCGTCACGAACATCTAATACTATACCATTAACATCAGCTTTTTTCAAACGGTCTACTTCAATAGCTATATCCTTGGCAGCATCTCTTCCATCACCTTCAATATTTTCTAAATCCTTATAAAATTTAGGCAAATAAATAATACCATATTTCAACCCATTTTTCTCTACTAGGCTTGATTTTACATACGTTTCTTCGATTTCCACAATGTCTCTAATAATGGGGACAACTTGTATAGTACCATCTGCTTTTTTAACTGTAAGACGCACCTCAGATCCTTTTTGTCCTTTTATTTTTTTTATAACATCACTTAAACGCATTCCCACAACATCTTCTGGAACACCATTTGATTGAGCTACTTTGATAATTAAATCTCCTTTTTCCAATTGCTTTCCTCTCCAAGCAGGTCCGCCAAAAATAAGTTCCGAAACCTCAACGTAATTATTCTTCTTTTGCAATTGAGCTCCAATCCCTTCAAATTTGCCGCTCATACTTACATCAAAGCGTTCTTTTTCTTCGGGTGCAAAATAAGAAGTGTGCGGATCAAATTGTGACATGATGGAATTGATGTATAATGCAAACCAATCCTCTCTTTTTAAATCATTCATAAACCCAAAAGACTCATTCAATGATTTTAATGAACTCTCTCTTGTTTCTTTTTCCAAATCTAAATCTGATTTTGAAACATAATTTGGGTTTTTTATTTTTTCGGCTTCTTCAACTTTTTGCTTATCTGTAAGGGCAGATAGTGTAGATATCTTTATTTGCTTTCTCCATCTATCCTTAAGTTCTGCAGTATTTTTTGCATAAGCAGCTTTATCATAATTTACATCAAAATCTTCTTCAATTTTATAATCAAATGGAGTGCTTAAAATATCTTTAAATATTTTTTTGCTTTCTTCCATACGAAACATCAATCGATCGTAAGTTAGGTTAAAGAAAATTAAGTCTTTGTTATTCAACTGGTCGTCTAATTCCAATTCGTATTTGGAAAACTCATTAATATCGGACTGCAAGAAAAATCGTTTTGATGGATCTAGAGCGGCTATATAATCTTTATAAACACCTTTAGAAAAATTATCATCTATTACTGCTGGATTGTAATGCCCTTTTTGAATTACAAATGTCAATAACTCCAAAAGTAGTTTATCTCTTTCAGGATCTACTCTTTTCTTGGTATTTACAGCAAATGCGAATAATGAAGTCGAAAGACATACTATTGCAATTAGTTTTACGAAGTTTTTTTTCATCTGTGGATAATATTGTTTTTATTTGAATATGTAATTCGCATATCTTCTTTAATAATTACTGCCAATTTTAAAGTATCTTATTTCCTAATATAAAATTAGAATCCGTCAAATATAATTCTAAATTATATCAAAATCTCTGTCAACTCGATAGTATATTAGATAATTTTTTATAAAAAAAATAAACTTGCTTTTTTAACTTAAAAAATCATGTTAATATACCTTTCATGCTGATTTTTAGGCATTATAGAGTCAAAAAAAACGCTTCAAAAAATATTGAAGCGTTTCTTGTTTGTAAAAAATTGAAAATTTTAGGATTTAACCAATTTCCCTTTTTTGATTTCAGGTATATTGTTTTTAACGATAGATTTTGGCTGTAAATCATCCAAAACATTTAATGCTTCTTCTACATAAATATCTTTTGATAAACTTTCGTGCCATCTTTCTCTTTTTTCTTTCAAAGAAGGATCTTTGCTCATTCCTTCCAATTCATAAGGCAAAGAAGTAAATTTTAAATTGTTTTTGTAATCAACAATAGGTTTATATTTTTTAGCAATATTTTCTATTTCATTTTGCGCTACTTTGAATTTATCAATATT
Source organism: Flavobacterium sp. N3904 (assembly GCF_025947305.1). Taxonomy (NCBI): domain Bacteria; kingdom Pseudomonadati; phylum Bacteroidota; class Flavobacteriia; order Flavobacteriales; family Flavobacteriaceae; genus Flavobacterium; species Flavobacterium sp. N3904. The sequence goes on along the minus strand of NZ_CP110009.1, from coordinate 1,667,188 downwards.
CAAACTGTATGTATTCTCGGCACTTCTGCTATCAATCCATTTTGCGTTTTCTTCAATCAATTTAAATTGAATATTCTGTTCAATTCTTTTTTTACTATTAGCGATAGCTTGATCAAATTTTGAATTGTCTTTCCAAACAGCGTAAGGAGCCGGATCTATTTTGTCCCATGGCATTGCATGTGCTTCATCACGTTCCCCCATCTTGAGATAAGCATATCGATCTGGCATAACTATATCACTACTCACCCCTTCTAATTGTGTCGAACCACCATTAATTCTATAAAATTTTTGAGTCGTTGTTTTCAATGCTCCTAAATCACCTGCAGCACTATTGCGTACAAATTGGTTCAAGTCTATTACATTTTGAACCGTTCCTTTACCATAGGTTTGTTTGCTTCCAATAATAACTCCTCTTTTATAGTCCTGAATAGCAGCCGCCAAAATCTCTGAAGCCGAAGCCGAAAAGCCATTTACCATAATTACAAGTGGCCCATCCCATTCGATTTTTTTATCAGTATCATACAAAATTTCTTTTTTCTTACCTGCCGATTTAATCTGAACGATAGGCCCCTGTTCGATAAATAATCCAGCTATATCTACAACGGTAGACAAAGATCCACCACCATCATCACGGACGTCTAATACAATACCATTTACTCCAGCTTTTTTCAAACGATCAACTTCTAGAGCAATGTCTTTTCCGGCGTCTCTTCCATCTTTATTTTCGAAATCTATATAAAATTTCGGTAAATAAATCACTCCGTATTTCAAACCATTTTTCTCTACAACGCTAGATTTAGCATACGTTTCTTCTATCTCAACAATATCTCTTATGATAGAAATAACTTGTATAGTCCCGTCAACTTTTTTTACAGTCAAACGCACTTCAGAGCCTTTCGGTCCTTTTATTTTCTTAACAACATCATCTAAGCGCATCCCTACTACATCTACCGCAACGCCATTGGCTTGAGCCACTTTCATGACTAAATCTCCTGCCTCCAGTTGTTTTCCTCTCCATGCAGGCCCTCCAGAAATAAGTTCTGAAATCTCTGTATAATCATTTTTCTTTTGCAATCTGGCACCAATACCTTCAAGTTTTCCGCTCATACTCACATCAAAACGCTCTTTTTCTTCGGGTGCGAAGTAAGAAGTATGCGGGTCAAATTGTGACATGATGGAATTGATGTATAGTGTAAACCAATCGTCTCTTTTTAACTCATTCATAAACCCAAAAGATTCATTCAATGAATTCAATGAACTTTCTCTGGTTTCATTTTCCAATACTATATCCGTTTTTTCGACATACTTTGGATCTTTTACTTTTTTATCCTCTTCTAATTTTTGCTTATCTGTAAAAGAAGATAGTGTAGATAATTTTATTTGTTTTTTCCATCTTTCTTTCAATTCTGTTGAATTTTTTGCATACGGAGCCTTATCATAATCTACATTAAAATCTTCCTCGATTTTATAATCAAAAGGTTTACTTAATATGTCTTTGAATATTTTTTTGCTTTCTTCCATGCGAAGCATTAAACGGTCGTATGTAAGATTAAAGAAAGTCAAATCCTTATTGTTTAATTGGTCATCTAACTCCAATTCGAATTTAGAAAACTCATTAATATCAGACTGCAAGAAAAAACGTTTGGAAGGATCCAAAGCGGCTATGTAATCTTTATACACCCCTTTTGAGAAATTATCATCAATTATGGCTGGGTTATAATGCCCTTTCTCAATTACAAATGTCAATAACTCCAATAGTAATTTATCTCTTTCGGGATCTACTGTCTTTTTTGTATTTATATTAAAGGCAAATAAAGTAGCCGAAAGGCATACTATTACTATGAGTATTTTATAATTTCTTTTCATAAAGCTAATAATAGAATTCATCAATTTTTTTATCTAAGTTACATTAAAAACTATGCCAACCCCCTAGATCACTACATAATTTTTTGTTAAACATACAAAACTAGATTTTTTGTAAGACCAAAAGAGCCCGAAAAATATATTTTATATGTTTGCAATATAAGATTTTGTGTTAGTACATTTGTTCAAAAAGACATTTTTTTTCAACAATTCTAATTTTTAAAAAACATAAAATGAAAAATGAAAGGCCTTTAATACTAATAACGAATGACGATGGTGTTTCGGCTCCCGGCATAAGAGCATTAATCGCCGTTATGTCTGAAATTGGCGAAGTAATTGTCGTGGCGCCAGACAAGCCTCAAAGCGCTATGGGTCATGCAATTACGATAAATAATACCTTGCATTTAAATAAAATTTCTAAAGATTCTGATGAAATTACAGAATACAGTTGCTCTGGAACTCCTGTTGACTGCGTAAAAATAGCCGTGAATGAAATTTTGAAAAGAAAACCTGACTTATGCGTTTCCGGAATCAATCATGGTTCCAATTCTTCTATAAATGTAATCTATTCGGGCACCATGAGCGCCGCTGTAGAAGCCGGAATAGAGGGAATTCCAGCAATTGGTTTCTCATTATTGGATTATGATTGGAATGCCGACTTTGAGCAGATCAAATCGTATGTCAAAACAATTACACTCGAAGTTATAAAAAACAAACTCCCAGAAGGTGTTATTTTGAATGTCAACTTTCCAAAATTAAAAGAAAAGCAAATTAAAGGAATAAAAATTTGCCGTCAAGCGAATGCCCTCTGGATGGAAAAATTCGATAAAAGACAAACGCCACAAGGCAAAGATTATTACTGGCTTACGGGAGAATTTGTCAATCAGGATAAAGGCGAAGATACTGATGAATGGGCACTCGAAAATGGATATGTATCAATAGTTCCCGTACAATTTGACCTAACCGCACATCATGCAATTCAAAACCTTAATAAATGGCAATGGAATGACATTGACAGCATTCCTAATAAAAAATAAAATATAAAAATAGAATACAATCTTCAATTAAAAAAATAGTATTCACTCATGAATAAAATAGACTTACTCATCGGATTTGTAATAGGAATTCTGGCTTCTTTTTTGGGAATGTTCCTATACCTTACACTTATTGTTCATTTAGATTTTATGACAGGCATTCAATTAATGAAAACCGAAGGCAAACTTGGCAAAATCGTAACCTTAGGCTCAATTTTAGATTTACTGGCTTTTGGCCTATTATTAAAATTCAACAAAGAGCTAATGGCAAGAGGTGTCGTTTTGGCAGTCATTGTATTGACCATTATAACTTTGTTTATTTAATATTATATTTGTTTGATTAAATAAATGAAAGAAAATGAAATACTACATTATTGCTGGGGAAGCTTCCGGAGATTTACACGGTTCCAATTTAATGAAAGCACTCTATGAGGAAGACCCGAGTGCCGACATCCGTTTTTGGGGTGGAGATTTGATGCAAAATGTAGGTGGTACACTGGTAAAACACTATCGCGAATTGGCTTTTATGGGTTTTATTGAAGTGCTTTTCAATCTAAAAACTATTTTAAACAATATCAAAATTTGCAAAAATGATATTTTGCAATTCAATCCTGACGTAATTATTTATATCGATTACCCAGGTTTTAATATGCGAATTGCCAAATGGGCCAAAGAAATCGGATATAAAAACCACTACTATATTTCGCCACAAATCTGGGCCTGGAAAGAAAACCGAATCACAGCCATCAAGCATGACATAGACAAAATGTATGTTATTTTGCCTTTCGAAAAAGATTTTTACGAAGTCAAACATAAATTTCCAGTTGAATTTGTCGGACACCCATTGATTGATGCTATTCACAATCAAGCTGGTATTGACGCCAATACTTTTAGAGCAGAAAATCATTTGTCCGAAAAACCAATTATTGCCATTTTGCCTGGAAGCCGAAAACAGGAAATCAGCAAAATGCTGTCTGTAATGCTCAGTGTTGTCAACGATTTTCCCGATTATCAATTTGTAATTGCAGGAGCACCAAGTCAGGAACGTTCTTTTTACCAGCAATTCATTTCAGGCGAAAACATAAAATTCATCTCAAATAAAACCTACGCCTTATTGCGCAATTCAACTGCGGCATTGGTTACTTCTGGGACAGCAACCCTAGAAACGGCACTTTTCAAAGTTCCCGAAGTGGTTTGCTACAAAGGCAGTTGGGCATCGTACCAAATCGCCAAACGTATCATTACACTAAAATACATTTCGCTTGTCAACCTAATTATGGACAGAGAAGTGGTGACCGAATTAATTCAAGACGATTGTTCTACCAAACGCATTCGAGAAGAACTGACCAAAATCCTAGAACCCAATTACCGCAAAACGCTACTCGAAAACTACGATTTACTGGAAGATAAACTTGGCGGAATTGGTGCCAGCAAAAAAACTGCTCATTTAATTGTTAACGCAATAAAGTAATTTCAAAATCTTTGGGCGTGCCCCCATAAAGAAAAGAGGCCAACTTAGCATCGCGCTTAGTCGGCCTCTTTTCTTTATACGGTCAGGCTATCCGCGCTACTTCGGTAGCTCGCTTCTATCCTTCACGCACGAAAACTAATACATAAACACATCCTAAAAAATCTAATCATTTACACACATAGTCATCAATTTTTTATTGATAAAATCTTATTTCTTACAAAATAATTGTATTTTAGTTCGATGAAAGTATTACAATTCCCACTTATCAGAATTACAGCAGCTTTTATTTTAGGTATTCTATTAGCCTATTTTATAAATCCAATTCCTTTTGTTGCATTTACTTTTCTTTCAATAGCTACTTTTATTTTTAGTGTAATTTATTTTTCGACAAATTTAAAATCAAAATTTTCGATGCTTTTTGGAATAGCAACTTTTCTGCTTGCCTTATCCATTGGAGCCACTACTCAAATAGTTCATACCGATTCTTTTCAGAAAAATAACTACACTCATTCCAAAGATCTCTTTGACAAAAAACACTCTTTTACCGTTACTTTAAGAGAAAAGTTAAAAAGTTCCAATTCAAATGAACGCTATATTGCTTTAGTAAATTCCATAGATCAAAAAAATTATTCGGGACGAATTATTCTCAACATTCGCAAAGACAGTTTAAATCATAATTTTGAAATTGGCAACCAATTAAAAATTGAAGCCTCTTTATACAAAAACACACCACAAAAAAATCCAAATCAATTTGATTATCAAAAATACCTAGAGAACAAACAAATTTACGCCCAACTCTACGCCGACCAAAATGAAATACAAGTAAGACCAACAATTGAAAAAGATATTTGGTATTATACTTCACAGTTAAGAACGCATATTATTCAAAATTTAGAGAAAAGTAGATTTCACAAAAAAGAATTAAACGTTGCAGTCGCATTAATCATGGGACAGCAACAAGACATTTCTCCAGAAATAATTAAGGATTACCAATATGCAGGAGCCGTACATATTTTATCTGTTTCAGGCTTACACATTGGTTTTATCTTACTGTTTGTAACCTTTATACTCAAACCTTTTCCAAACTCCAAACGAGGTTCATTAATCAAATTAACAATCATACTTAGTTCGCTATTTCTTTTTGGAATCTTGGCTGGATTGGCTCCATCTGTTGTGCGTTCTGTTACGATGTTTTCTTTTGTTGCCATTGGGAACTATTTAAGGCGAAGCGTCAACATCTATCATACATTGCTCGCATCCGTCTTGCTTATTTTACTTTTTCAGCCTTCCTTTTTGTTTGATGTAGGGTTTCAATTGAGTTATGTTGCTTTATTTTTTATAATCTGGCTGCAACCTCTTTTGGCAATAGTCTGGACTCCAAATAACTTTTTTTTTAAATACATTTGGGACATCCTGACGGTTTCATTTGCGGCTCAAATAGGAACCCTACCCTTAAGTATTTATTATTTTCATCAATTCCCTGGATTATTTTTTGTGACCAATTTAATTGTGATTCCGTTTCTGAGTATCATTATGGCTTTGGGAAGTTTGGTTATGATCTTTGCGGCTTTCAATTGGGTACCCTTTTACCCTGCTAAAGCATTAGAATTAAGCATTCATTTTTTGGATAAAATAATCAACTCCATAGCCTCATTAGAGCAATTTATAATCAAAGACATCCCTTTGAATTTATCATTATTAATTATAACTTATTTATTGATTATTGCTGTAGTTCTTTGGTTCAAAAAACCAAGTTTCAAAAGGCTCGCATATGTTTTAACAGCAATTATACTGTTCCAAATAGGGAACATAAAAACAAAATGGGACATCCAAAATCAAGAAGAATTTGTAGTGTTTAATTCTAAAAGGAGTACTTTAATCACAGAGCGAAAAGGAGACAAAGTTTTATTATATGCCAACGACAGTCTTTTGAAAAATGCAAAAAACAACATCTTAATCTCTTCCTATCTCACCGGAAATTTTAGTAAAGTAAATGATAAGAAAAGTTTAAAAAATTTGGTTTATTTCAAAGGAAATAAAATCTTGATAATCGACAGTTCAAAGGTTTATACTCAAACAATACAGCCTGATATTGTCCTGCTCACACAATCAACAAAAATCAATCTAGATCGACTTTTACAAACTTTGAAACCGAAAATTGTAATTGCTGATGGATCCAATTTCAAAACTATTCAAAAACGCTGGAAGGCCACTTGTACTGAACAAAAAATCCCTTTTCACGCAACAAGTGAAAAGGGATTCTATAAAATTAACTAATGGTCTTAGATTATGACTTTTTAGATTTTTTTGTTTTTGCAGGTTCTGGACTCAAAGTCGGTTTTTTTACAAAAGGTTCTGCAACTGCCAACCAAGCCGTTGGTCCGCCAGCAACGTATCCTGTATTTCCTAATCCTTCAAAATTTACTTTTCCATCTTTAACGGTTGCATTTGCAAAGAAAACCGTTGGGAAACCCTGAACCCCAAAGGCTTGTTGCAATTCATTGTTTTGCTTTTTAATTTCTTCTGGTTGAGCGGTTCTTCTAGGAAAATCCAATTCTACAAGTACAACACTTTCTTTGGCCCATTTGCTAAACTCAGGAGTTTTGAGTACCTCATTTTGCAAACGAATACACCATCCACACCAATCACTACCTGTAAAAAATAGCATTAACGGTTTTTTTTCTTTATTTGAAACCGTAATTGCTTCTTTCACATCGGTGTACCATTTTAGTTCTTGAGCTTGAATTACACTAATTCCTATAAAGAATAATGTGATTAAAAATATTTTTTTCATCTTCTGTATTTATTAATTTTTACGTAAAATTAGGGTTGCAAAAAGGTAAAATTTTCATCATGTTAGCTTCCTAATGGTTATTTTATTTACAAATCTAAACAAAAATAATACCAAAATTTGTCTGCTACTTTACTTCTTGCATTAATTTCTTAACTAACGGAGAAATAACTATTAAAACTATCCCAGCAATCAAAGCATAAATACCCAATTGTTTATACCCATCTGCATATACATTTAATTTTTCAAGATTGGTAGCATGCTCTGATGCTTCTGCAATATTGGCACCTAATAGTCCTGCAAAATATTGGCCGTAAGCACTGGCCAGAAACCACATTCCCATGATAACCGCCTGGGTTTTCAAAGGAGACAATTTTGTCATGGCAGACATTCCAATTGGTGATAAACATAGTTCCCCAAAAGTGATAATGAACCAACCGAAAGTAAACAATCCCAAAGATGTTCTACCATCTGCTCCTGCGAAAAATTTAGTGTAATAAAAAATCCAAAAACCGGCAGCTAGAAACAAAAATGCCAAACCAAATTTAATAACCGTATTAGGTTCAATTTTTCTTTTAGCCATCCACAACCAAACCAATCCTACCAAGGCAGCAAAACCAATTACAAAGAAAGAATTCGCAGAATTATTTACCCCATTTGGACTTAATTTTACCCCAAGAATAGTATTGTTAAGATTATTCACGGCGAAAAGACTCAATGAACCTCCGCTTTGTTCAAAAAACGCCCAAAAGAAAATGGAAAATATGATGAAAACCAAAGCAGCAAATAATTTCTTGTTTTCGGCTGCTGAAAAGTTTTTCATTTCATACAATAAATACAAAATTGAAGCAGGCCCGATAAACATCATAAAATAATCTGTATAAACCGTATTGGCAACCATGATGATAATTACAGGAATAATCAACAAGGAACCAACATACGTTAATACTTCCGATTTTTTTCGTTTAGAAGCTTCGATATCAGCTAATGGAGAAAGACCTATTGTACCTAAGGATTTTTGCGTTTGTGTAAAAGTCAAAAGACTAATAATCATTACAATTGCAGCAAAACCAAAACCAACATTCCAACGCAGATGTTCCGGAACCATAGATTGCCACATGGACCCCTCAGCAACTGCAATACAAATATATCCTCCAATTAATGCACCAAGATTCACTCCCATATAAAAAAACGAAAAACCGGCATCCCGTCTGGGATCACCTTCTTTGTACAATTGTCCGACCATGGATGAAATATTGGGTTTGAAAAAACCTGTTCCCACAATCGTAAATCCAATACCTATAAAAAAGTAACTTTTGGGATCGATTGATAAAATAACGCTACCGACTATCATTAAAATTCCACCCCAGAACAGCGATTTTCGTAGGCCTAAAATCTTATCGGCAAACAAACCACCGATAAATGTAAATGCATACACCCATGCTTGAGTAGCTCCATATTGCAAGTTGGCAATTCTATCGTTCATCCCCAATTGACCCACCATAAATACAACCAACATTCCTCGCATTCCGTAGAAACAAAAACGCTCCCACATTTCGCTAAAAAACAAATACCACAATTGTTTGGGATATTTTCCTTTAAAATTTTGTATTTGCTCTAAACTTAAATTTTGTTCCATTATAATTATTTTAAGTACGTAAATAAAAAACATCATCTTCTTGATTGAATCAAAAAGATGATGTTTTACAATATTTTTATATCATTAAATTATCGAACACCGTGCATCATTTTTTTCAAAAATGGAGTTAGTGCGAATAAAATTAACGCTGCAAGTCCTGTCAAAATAACAAATACCATAAAGAATTCGAATAAATTATGAATTTCAAAACCTGCAAAAATTGGATTATGATCCATGATTTGATTCGTATCCAATAATTGAATTTGTTCTGTTGTTAGTGTTATTTTTTTATCCAATACTGCCTGCAAATCTATTCCTAATTCTTTTGCTTTATTGAATTTATCTCCAGTTGCTGGCAATATAGAACCCAAAGTTCCAGCTAAGGCATATCCTGATGCATTAGACAAGAAAAACACTCCATATAATAAAGAAGAGAAACGTTTTGGGGATAATTTTCCAACCAATGACAAACCGATTGGTGATAAACATAATTCTGCACAAGTATTCAATAAATATAATAGGATTAACCATTTAATAGCCAACAACCCAGAAGTTCCAAGATCTTTTACTTGAGTAGCAATCATAAAGAAACTCACCGTAATTAATAATAATCCCAAAGCTAATTTTACTGGAGAAATAGGTTCTTTATCATTCGCTCTTAATTTATCCCACAACATACTGAATGGAACCGCTAAAGCAACAACGAATAATCCGTTGAAAATTTGCACCATAGAAGCCGGCATTGGCCAACCGAAAAAGTTCCTGTCAGTTTGGTTATCGGCAATAAAAGTCAATGATGAACCTGCTTGTTCAAAAGCAGCCCAGAAGAATATAATAAAGAAGGAAATTATATAAATTACAATAATTCTGTCTCTTTCTACTTTTGTCAATGAACTGTCCGACAAAATCAAACCTGCCAATGTAATACCACTTGCGTAAATTATTGGATAAATAATCGTTTTAACTACATTTTCACCATCTACAGAAAAATGGAACAATAAAAACAAACCAACAAAAGCAATTACTGATACTATTAAAGATTTATGAGTGAAAACAGCGCTTTGAGCCTCTCCTTCTTCGTAATCTGAAGACACATTTTTAGAAGGCAATCCCCCTAATGGTTTCCCTTCTGGAGTAACCACATATTTATTTTTCAAAAAGTAAAACACCAAAGTTCCAAGGAGCATCGCGATTGCAGCAGCAAGGAATCCCCATTTAAAAGCGTGAATATCTCGGACTCCACCTACGCTTTTAACATCTCCAATCAAAGGACAAATGAATTGACCCAAGAAAGCCCCTAAATTAATTCCCATATAGAAAATAGTAAAGGCAGTATCCAATTTGCTTTTTTCCTGTTTTGGATACAAACTACCTACCATACTCGAAATATTAGGTTTGAAAAATCCGTTTCCAAAAATAATAACTCCTAGTCCAGAATACATAATGGTTGTTGCTAAACCAAGATTTTCTCCAAAGACACTTGCGCTGGTAAATAACAATAATTGCCCAACAGCCATCATCAATCCACCGAGCATAATACAATTTCTATTTCCAAAAAAACGATCTGAAATAAAACCTCCAAGCATTGGAGTCAAATAACAAAGACCTAGAAAACCTCCATAAATTAAGGAAGCATCTTCTTCTTTCATCATTAAGGAATTTACAAGAAAAAGAACCAATAAAGTTCGCATTCCATAAAAGTTGAAACGTTCCCACATTTCGGTTCCAAATAGCACCCAAAGTCCTTTTGGATGTGCTGTTTTTGTTTGAATTTCTGTCATTTTTTGTTTTTGGTTTTGATTTGGTATTTGTGATTTGGGTTATAAATTCTCTTTGATAAAGTTAGTCATTTTGGTATACAGTTGAATTCTGGTTTTTCCACCATAAATACCGTGGTTTTTATCTGGATAAATTTGAGAATCAAATTGCTTGTTTGCTTGAATTAAAGCCTCCATCATTTGCATAGAATTTTGCACATGTACATTATCATCACCAGATCCGTGTATCAACAAGAATTTACCTTTCAATTTATCTACATGATTTATTGGGGAATTATTATCGTAACCACTTGCATTTTCTTGTGGTGTTTGCATGTATCTTTCTGTATAAATGCTATCGTAAAAACGCCAGTTGGTTACTGGAGCTACCGCAATTGCCATTTTAAATACATCTGCTCCTTGGAAAATACAGTTGGACGCCATAAATCCTCCGTAAGACCAACCAAAGATTCCAATTCTAGATTTATCAACGTAAGGATAATTTCCAATAACTTTGGCAGCATCAATTTGGTCTTCCACTTCGTATTTTCCTAATTCTTTTTGGGTCATTTTTTTGAACTCAGCACCTTTAAAACCTGTCCCTCTTCCATCTACACAAGCCACAATATATCCTTGTTGGGTTAACATCATAAACCAATAATCATCGGCACCATTCCAATCATTGTTTACTTGTTGCGATCCCGGACCAGAATATTGGTACATAAAAACCGGATATTTTTTTGATGCGTCAAAATCTTTAGGCTTCAACATCCATGCGTTTAATTCATTTCCTTTGTCGGTTTTTAAAACAAAAAACTCTTTTGAAGGCAAATTATAGGCTTTTAACTTTTCTACCAATGCATCATTATTTACAATAACCTGAATTTGTTTCCCATCTTTCGAATCGTTCAAAGTGTAGGTTGGTGGTGCAATGGCACTAGAAAAAGAATTGATGAAAAACTGAAAATTAGGACTAAAAGTAGCGCCATTTGTTCCTGTATTTTGAGACAAACGCACTTTGTTTTTTCCATTCAAATTAATGCGATACACATCTCTGTTGATTGAACCATTCTCTGTAGATTGATAAAAAACAGTATTTGTTTTTTCGTCAAAACCATAATAGGAAGTTACTTCCCAGTTTCCTTTGGTAACTTGATTTTTAAGTTTTCCAGTTTTATCATAAACATAAATGTGATTGAAACCATCTTTTTCGCTGGTCCAAATAAAGCTATTGTCCTTTAAGAACGTTAAGTTATCAGTATCAATATAATCAATATATCCTTTTTCGGTTTCGTTCAAAATAACTTTTGTTGCTCCAGTAGTTCCATCAACAAACAACAAATCCAAATTATCTTGATGGCGATTTAATATTTTGGCACACAAAACGTTTGCATCGTTGGTCCATTCTATTCTTGGAATATAAAAATCATTATATTTTCCTAAATCTACATTTTTTACCGCTTTAGTAGTTACATCATATAAATGCAAAGAAACAAGAGAGTTTTTTTCTCCAGCTTTTGGATATTTGAATGTCTCGATTGTTGGATACAAATCTTTTTGAAAAATAGACATTGAGAATTCAGGAACTTCGCTTTCATCAAAACGGACGAAGGCTATCTTTTTACTGTCTTTACTCCAATCAAATGCTCTAACAAAAGCAAATTCTTCTTCGTAAACCCAATCCGTAATTCCATTAATTATTGCATTCTTTTTCCCATCAGTAGTAATGGCTATAGATTGTTTTGAAGCAATATCATACACAAATAAATTATTTTCTTTTCCATAAGCAATCTTTTTGCCGTCTGGCGAAAAGGTTGGCTCCTGAACCTGAAAATCAAATAACTTGGTAAGTTCCTTGTTTGTGGTATTGTATAAATAATAATCGGCAGTAAAGGAATGACGATAGATTTGATTATTGTTACAAGCCAATAAAATCAGCTTTTCTTCAGCGTCGAAAGTATAACTTTCAATCATTGGCAACTCTTTGTGGTCTTTTGTATCAATAAGTGTTGACACTTTTTTTAATGTTGCAAAATCATAAAGATCGATTTGCATACTTTTTGAAGCTCTATCAAAATTCAATACCGTATATTGATTGGTATTTTTCATTGACTGCAACTCTTCCATTCCTTTGGGACGAAAAGCGCCTGTAAAAATGGCATCAACAGTTATTTTTTGTTGTCCAAAAACAGTAAAACACAAGAACAAAAGTAACGTAGTAAGCTTGCTTGAATTCATAATATAGATTGAGTTATAAAAGTCACAATTTTAGTGAAAAATTTACATATAAAACACTTTTGATGTGTTAAATGTTATAAAAAACTATTTTTTAACTCATTTTAAATTATTCTAAAATAAAAAAAGTTAAACAATCAAACAATTCGCACTGTAGTTCGTCTAACTTTAAATATTACATAATAAAACATTGAGATATAAATACAAATAATGGTATTCGTCAATTTATTCAAAAAAACAAATCCTCACTCTACATTATACTTATTATTCAAAACAGCTCTTAACTTTACAGCACTTGCCCGTAATTTTTTTAAAGTCTGTACATTCAAAGTCGCACTGGTTTTGGCCAATTCAACTCGCATTAAAAATCGATTCATTAAAATTGGATCGGTATTGAAAAGTGCAGGATTTCCTTTTGGCATATCGATTTCCGGAAAACGATTTATCATGGTGTCAAAAACCCTTACATCAAAAACCTGAATCATCTGCTCTCTGTAATAATTGAGCTCTTCCATTGCAAAAATTTGACTTTTTTGAAATTGTTGATATATATTGTAATAAGACTGAATGCTGTCAACCAAAGCTTTACTTTTTATTAATCGAAGATTTCCGGAACTTTTCAATTCCATCAAAGTTCCGTCGGTCATTATATAGCTTTTGCCCAAAACAGATATCTTTCTCGCCAAATAATAGATTTTAGCATTGTTATTTTTATTTCCAGAAAACAGTAATGCAGTCAAAGAATCTGCATTGTGAATTCTATCAGTTTTGTTTTTTAAATCGACATCAATATTTACAAGATCCTCATCAAGATCCTGAATCATTGATACGGCATATTGTTCCTCTTTTTCATTTTCCAGATTATGATCTAAATAATATTCGGCCAAAGTCCCACAAAAAACAGCCAAAAAAAGCATTAAAAATTGTGACAAATATTGCTTCCATAAAGTATTATGCTCGATGTGTCCGTGATGATGTACTTCCATTATTGTATCTAAATTTAATTTCAAAAATGATTGAAATACAAATTAAATCCTTTCTGGTTCAAAATACAAATGAAATTAGAAAAACACAATGAAAAGGAATGTGTATCTTTGTTTTAGTTACTCTTTAATATAAAAAACATGAACAACGCTGTTGCTGGATTTTCTAAATTATCCAAAGAAGAAAAAATAAACTGGATTGCCAATCACTATTTTTCAACTCCAAATGAAGCAATTGCATTACTTAAAAACTATTGGAATTCTGACGAGAAAATTCAAAAACTTCACGATGAATTTATAGAAAACACCATTTCAAATTTTTATATTCCGTTGGGCGTTGCTCCCAATTTCCTGATTAATGGCAAGTATAGCACAATACCAATGGCAATTGAAGAAAGTTCTGTGGTTGCCGCTGCCGCAAAAGCTGCTAAATTTTGGTCAACTCGCGGTGGTTTTAAAGCCACTGTACTTGATACTGAAAAAATAGGCCAAGTTCATTTTATTTTTAAAGGTGACAAATCCAAATTGGTTCTGTTTTTTGCACAATATAAAACTACTTTTTTTGAAGACACTGAAAGCATTACAAAAAATATGCAAAAAAGAGACGGAGGAATATTGGATATTGTTTTAAAGGACAAAACCAATCTAATCCCAAATTACTATCAACTGCACGCTACTTTTGAAACCAAAGATAGCATGGGAGCCAATTTTATAAATTCTTGTTTGGAGCAGTTTGCCAAAACATTAAAGGAAAAAGCACTTGTTTATGATCTTTTTTCGAAAGAAGAAAAAGCTATCGAAGTTGTCATGAGCATTCTTTCCAATTATGTTCCCAATTGTATTGTTCGGGCCGAAGTTTCTTGTCCTGTTGAAGATCTGGTCGAAAAGCACATTGAGAACCCACAAGAATTTGCAGAAAAATTTATTCAAGCTGTTCAAATTGCAGAAGTAGAACCCTTTAGAGCGGTAACCCACAACAAAGGAATCATGAACGGAATAGATGCTGTTGTGCTTGCTACAGGTAATGATTTTCGAGCAGTTGAAGCAGGAATACATGCATATGCTTCAAGAAAAGGACAATACTCGAGTCTCTCTCATGCTAAAATAGAAAATGGAATTTTCAGTTTTTGGCTAGAAGTCCCACTGGCATTAGGAACTGTAGGCGGCTTGACTTCGCTGCATCCATTAGTAAAATTATCATTGGAAATGCTCGAAAAACCTTCTGCCATAGAATTAATGCAGTTTGTTGCTGTTGCGGGCTTGGCACAAAATTTTGCAGCATTGCGCTCCTTGACGACAACCGGAATTCAAGACGGTCACATGAAAATGCATTTGAACAATATTCTAAACCAGTTTGAAGCCAATGACGAAGAACGTGTTTTGATAAAAAAACATTTCAAACACCATATTGTTTCCCATAGTGCAGTAGTGGATTTTATTGAACAACTTAGAAAATAATTCCCAATCATAGAACAGTCATTAAATCAAAGCATTGAAAAAAACATTTTACAGCAACGGAAAACTATTAATCACCGGAGAATATTTAGTTCTTGATGGCGCAAAAGCATTGGCATTGCCAACAAAATTTGGGCAAAACTTAATTGTAGAAAAAAGCTCCAATCAAGAAATAAAATGGACCAGTTATGATGCCGATGAAAGCGTTTGGTTTGATGAAATAATTTCATATTCAGCAATAAAAAAGAATCCAGCTCTTGAAAAAGAATCCGTAAAAACTACATTGATTACTATTTTGCACGAAGCTTATCTATTAAATCCGAAACCAATAGATTCTTCGGAAGGTTACACTGTTTCAACCCAATTGACCTTTCCGAGAAAATGGGGATTAGGCACCTCTTCAACCTTAATTAATAATATTGCTCAATGGTTCGAAATAAATGCCTTTGAGCTGCTTAAAAATAGCTTTGGAGGCAGTGGCTACGATATTGCCTGTGCGCAAAATGACTTTCCAATCGTTTATCATTTAGAACAAGGAAAACCTATTGTCGATAAAGTACATTTCGAACCTAGTTTTTCAAAAAGCCTATACTTTGTTTATCTCAATCAAAAACAAAGTAGTAAAAATGCTATTGCTTCGTATAAAGAGAAAAAAAATAATTTGAAAACCCAAAAAGAAGCTATAAACCAAATAACAGAAACCGTTTTAGAAGCAAAAAATATAGATGTTTTTTCTAAAGTACTTCAAAATCATGAAAAGCAACTAAGTTCAATTCTGGAAACCAAAACCGTTAAAGAAATATTATTTCCAGATTTTAATGGAACGATAAAAAGTCTTGGTGCTTGGGGAGGCGATTTTGTTTTAGCTATCTCTGAAGATGACCCCAAACCTTATTTCATTTCAAAAGGATATGAAACAATAATTCCATATAATGAAATGATTTTATAACTAGTAAAATCATAAGAATATACAAAATCAAAAACCCGATACTTTCAATAAGAAGTATCGGGTTTTTTATGTTTAGATAATTACCGTTTAGTAATTAAAATCTTTTCTATTGTCTTTAATGTCTGCATCTTCTTTCAAGGCAGGAAGTACTCTGTTTACATCCGAAGCGTTTTGCGCTTTTAGTTTAGCAACATTTGGAGCATAACTTTTCAATGCCGGTGCTTTTACAGTACTTATATTTTTTACAACATAAACTCCCGTAACTCCTTCGATTGGAGCTGATAGTTTATTAGCAGCCAATGCAAATGCATTTCCTACTACTTTTGGCTCTTGACCAACACCACCTGTTAGAACTGGATTTTCCAAAGTAACATCAGTCGCTTGTTGTACAGTCGAACCTGTTGCTTTTGCAATAGCCTCTAAAGAAGAACCGTTCATTTTTGCTTTTAGCAATTCTGCTTTTTTCTTGTTTTTAAGAATTGGTTCTACATAAGGTCTTACCTGATCCACTGGAACTAACCCTGAATTATCAATAGATTTAACTTTTGCAATTACGTGACCTAAATTAGCCACTTCAAATCTTTTTACAGCTCCTTCTTTTGAATCTTTTTCAAATGCCCATCTTACAATAGTTCTTTGATTTCCAATTGAACCAAAATTTTCATCCATTGCTTTAACAGTAACTGTTGGAGCAATAGTAAGTGCCATGTCTTTTGCAGTTTTATCAAAATCTTTGTCGGCAACAGCCATTTCAAATTTTGTAGCTTGTTCAAAAACTTTATCTGATGTAGCTTCTGAAGCTTCAATTTTTTGAGCTACAGTAGCCAAACGAATTCCATCTTGTTTGTCAGTAATTTTGATAATATGGTAACCAAATTGTGTTTCTACCAATCCTACTTTTCCAATACCGTTATTGAACACGAAATCGTTAAAAGGTTTAACCATTTGATTTGGACCAAAATATCCTAAATCACCACCTTGTTGAGCAGATGAATCATCTGAATTGGTAAAAGCCAACATTAAGAAACTGTCTGGGTTTGCATTTACTTGGGCTAGAATAGCTTCTGCTTTTGCTTTTGCTTGTTCTTTAGTTCTTTTTTCTCTTGTGTTTGGAGTTTGTGAACCTTCATAGCCAATAAGAATATGACTTGCTTTTGCATTTACACCAGCTTTTCTACCTAAAGATTTAGAAATGCAATAGTATTTTCCAAAAATATATGGTCCGTAAACTGATCCGGGAGCCAAGTTGTACAATTGATCAGCATCTACAGCCGGCAAGTTATTTTTAGGTACGTATGTTGAATCATAAGGAACGTCTGAATTTGAATTTACAAAGTCAATTACATTTGTAGTTGTTCTGAATCCAGCAACAGTATCATTTTTACCAGTCGCTTGGTTGTAAACTACACTTCCTGATAACAAAGCCGTGATTTTAGATTTGATTTCATTCTCATCTGCTGGAGATGCTTTGTCTTCAATCAAAACATATTCTACTTTACGAGTTTCTTCAGATTTGAATTTTTTAGGATTTAATTTCATGTATTCAACAATTTCAGCGTCAGTAACTTTTACTTCACTGTCTTTAATTGTAGAATATAAACCAGCAACATAAGCAAAATTTACTTTGTTTGCACCCATTTCATAATTGAACTTTCCTTCGCTATCAGTTGTATAAATTCCTGATTTGATCAAAGTATTGTAAATTTGAAATTTTGCATTAAGCTCGGCATCTTGCTCTCTGTCTTTCAAATATTGTGCTTGTTCTGGATTTGATTTGAAATATTCTTTGAATTTAGCAACATCAAAGATTCCAGCTGCATTCAAAAACATTGGGTTTTTACCAATATTTGGATCTGCTTTTAAAACGTCAAGAATGTGATTTTCACCAACTCTCAATCCCAATTTATCAAATTCGGCAGAAAGTAAAGCAACAGAAACTTCTTGATCCCATACTCTCTTTGACGCTTCAGTTGCAGAAATCCCTTGCCCACTTTTCTCAACATTGCTTACTTTTATTCTAAAGTCCTCAAATGAGATATCCTTTCCATTGATGCTTCCAACATCCTTTGAGCTTTTACCAAAATTTCCTTTTGTAAAAAGATCTTGTATTATAAATGAAAATAATGCTAGAGCAATAACTCCAATCATTATAGCGGAATGTTGTCTAATTTTTGATAAAACTGCCATTGTATATTATTGTTTATTTTAAAAATTTTGTTTGCGAAAATACAATTATCTAATTAATAATTATAGAACTACTGTTTTTTTTTTGCTTTTTTTTATATTTAAAAAAAAATATCAGTCTTTGATAGCCATTTTAACCAATTCTATCTTCTTATTTGTGGCTTCCTCTATTATAAAATGATAGTTTTCTATAGTTATAGCATCGCCTTTTTGAGGAATTTCCTTGGTAAAATCTACTATGAATCCTCCAAGAGTTCCGTAAGATTCACTTTCGGGTATTGCCAATTTATACGTTTGATTCAGATATTCAACATCAAAACGGGCCGAGAATAAAAAAGTACCATCTTCGAAGTCCTTTTCAACCAATTCCTCATCCGAGTCATGTTCATCTTCGATTTCGCCAAAAAGCTCCTCTACAATGTCTTCAATTGTCAACATTCCAGAAGTCCCGCCATATTCATCTAATACTACTGCAACACTTTTTCTTTTTTTGGTCAACAAATTCATAGCATCTTTGATATAAATTGCTTCCGGGATAAATTCAACAGGAATAATGATGTCTTTTATAGTAGAAGGTTTCTTAAACAAATCGAATGAATGCACATAGCCAATGATATCATCCATTGAGTTTTGATAAATTACAATTTTGGAATAACCCGTTTCAATAAACAAATTTTTCAGGTCTTCTAATGAATCTGACGAGTCCATTGCTGCAATTTCTGTTCTTGGCGTCATGACATCTCGGGCCTTAACTCCAGAAAAGTCCAATGCATTTCGAAATATTTGTATTTCTGAATCTACATCATCATGATCTTCAACGGTACTCATTTGTTCTGTAATATAATTTCCCAATTCTATTTTACTAAAATAAAGTTGTACCTGATCTCCTTCGGTTTTAAAGAATCTCTTTAGAACAAAATCAGAAATCCAGATCAAAAAAGTAGAAATGAAATAAAATAATTTATAAAAAAAATAAGCAGGAATCGCAAAAAACTTTATAAGTGTATTGGCGTAGATTTGAAAGAATACTTTTGGCAAAAACTCTGCAGTTATCAAAACAATAAAGGTAGAGATTGCAGTTTGTAGCAAGAGAGTAGAAAAATGCGAAAAATGCAAATCAAAAACCAAAAGCCACCTCATCAACAAATCGCCCATAAAAAACCCATAGACCACAAGTGCTATATTGTTTCCAATAAGCATTGCTGCAATAAATTTTGATGGTTTTTCTACAAGCTTTGTTAAAATTCTTGAAAGAAAATTGTCTTGCTTTTTTTCAAGTTCCAAATAAATTTTATTTGAAGAGATAAAGGCTATCTCCATTCCCGAAAAAAAGGCACATAGTATTAAACACAATATTATAATACTAATTTCCATTTATTAGGATTGTTTGTTTCTGTCGTCGAACTTCTTGGAAAACTTTCTTCTAAAGAAAAACATAAAAATAGCAAGTCCGGCAATGATGAAGCTCAACCAAGGTGTTTCGGTAACTGAGTTCCATTTTGTAAATCCATCATATAAAAAATAGATTCCAAAAGCCAAATAAAGATAAGAGGTGTATTTTAAAAAATTCATGTTTTCAATTGTATAAAATTATTCTGAGGATTCAATTTCTCCTTCAATTCTTTGGGAATTCACCACTTTAAAATCTTTGCTAAAATCAATTCCCTGTCCTGTCGAACCACCTTTAGCATCAGTCAATTTAAATTTCTTCTCCGTATAAAACCATTGATTTTTTTGATCGAAATACAATTGTTCTGTCTCGAGCATTTGTCCTGCTTCTGAAGTGATTTTTACTTTTCCCTGCAAATCAATAATATTTGTTTGCTTATAAGAAACTGCATAATTTGATTTTATGAATGTTCTTTTGCCTTTGTTATCATAAATTGTGACATCTACACCTTTTGGGAATTCTGTAAATGCAAAATCTACATTCGCATAGTCCAGCATTTTTGGACTTACTAAAATTGATTTTATTCTGCCTGAATCTGTGTATTTCAAATTAACAGTATCTGCATCACCACTTGGAATAAACTCAGAATAGCCATTCTTTTGCACTTCCTTAAAATTGCTTTCACAACCTATACTAATACTTAGTATCAAAAATAAGGTGCTGAAAAATAAAAAATGTTTTTTTAAGAAAATCATATGCTAAATGTTGACAAATAAAAACTAATGCAAATTAACAACTTTTAGTCGATTTTTCTTTGTCTAAACCATTTATCATTTAGTGAAAAACTCAAACTAAATATTCCGTAATTTTCTTGTATCAATCCACTTGCTGTTGTTCCTTTTTTACCAAACTCCAAACCGATGTTAAAATTAGAAAAATTTCCATTTGTTGCAGGCAATCCAAATCCTATCGTGATACCTTTCTCATCAATTGATTGAGAATTAACTATAGTTCCTGTTCTATTGAATTTTAAACCTCCTCGATAAGTGATTTTTTGATAATATTTTGAGAAAACATTATAATTTGGTATATAATATCCCCCAATACTATAATTAATGTTACTTTCATAAGAGACATTACTGGCTGTGTTAAAATCATTTGCTAAAGCACTGGTGTTTTGATAAATAATTTGAGATCCAATCATCCATTTTTTTGATTGGCCAATTCCGACGCCAAATGTTGTTTTATTGGCTATCGATAAATCTTTTTTGGTTTCTACCACAGGAAGGGCATCTGTCTTAACTAAGTTATTATTTGAATCGTATTGCACTGTAAATATTGCTCTTGTGTTTCTTGATACTAAGGTGCTTTGAGGCATAAACGTTAAACTCGTATAATAATTCAATTTTGAATTGATTTTACCTTTGTACATTGCACCAAAATTAAAACTCAATCCTCTTAAATCAGCATCATTTTCTTCAAGAGTACCAATTGCCACTTCAGTAATGAATTCTGCATTCGTATTTTGAATTCTCCCGAAGTTGTATTGCATATCGGCTCCGACTAATAGACCAGGCATAATTGTGTATCCAAAAGAGAAAAAAGCTTTGTTGAGACCTCCAGAACCGGTTAGTCTATTATTGTTTACATTGCCGTCAGTGCTCACCGATTCAATATTATATCCTACAGATGAATATGGTAATAATCCAAAACCAACACCCATTTTTCCTAATGGTAATGCTACTGCCAAATAATCCAAACTAGTTCTATTTGCTTTTGCATTTTCTGTATCTGTCTTTAATTTAGTACCGGTATAACTACCACCCATTGTAAAAGTGGTCAATCTCATAGCTGCAAAACTTGCTGGATTCAATATATTGATATGAATACTATCTTGCTCAACACCAACTCCAGCCATCGAACGTATTTCTAAAGTTCCCTTAAATCTAACATCTCCAATTCCAAAATAAGAATAAGGGGAAGCAGTTCCACTTTGAGCAAAAGATACAAGTGTAAAAAAGAAACAGGCAGCAACAATAATTTTTTTAATCATTTTTGATTTTATATTGAAAAATTTGGTTCAAACTCTCTAATAGAAAATTTGAATTGGCAAATATGGTATTTTTTAATCGTTTAGCCAAAAAATCTGTGTCGCCCCCCGTTAAAATTATTATAAAATTTGCATATTGTGCCCGATATTCATCGACAAAACCATTAATCTCATAGACCAATCCGTTTACAACCCCAGAATGAATTGACTCTGCTGTTGATTTTCCGATAAAGTAATTTGAATTTTCTAATGTTAACAGTGGGAGTTTTTCGGTATAATGATGTAATGATTCATAGCGTAAACGCAACCCTGGCGAAATAGCACCTCCATGATATACATCGTTTTGATCTACAAAGTCATACGTAACACAAGTTCCGGCATCAATAACTAAGCGGTTTTGTTTTGGATACAGTAAGGTTGCTCCTGCCGCAAGAACCATTCTGTCTATACCCAACGTTTTTGGAGTTGAATACTCATTTGTAAAAGGAAATAAATCATCATGTGAAATAAACCATACTTTTAACTTGTTTTCGAAGTCTAAAAACACTTTTTTTTCAATATTCCTCACCGAAGCAACAATCAAATGAGTTATGTTGGGATATTTTTTTAAAATAATTTCAATGTTTTTTTGAATTTCTATATTCGAAAAAACATAATATTCCAAAGCGATATCTTGCTCAAAAACAGCGCCTTTAATTCTGGTATTCCCAACATCAATCGTTAGAATCATAATATACAATTTAAAAATGCGAAGGTACAAATAGATTTTTTTTAAAAAAGGTCTTGTTTAATTTAAAAAAGGTTCTATATTTGCACCCGCAAACAAGTTCACCGAACTACTATAAAAATAGAAGAAACGTAAACTAATAAGCACGGTACCTTAGCTCAGATGGTAGAGCAATGGACTGAAAATCCATGTGTCCCTGGTTCGATCCCTGGAGGTACCACAAAACCCAAACAGCAATGTTTGGGTTTTTTTTTAACCATAACTAGAATTTATTTCTAATCCCACATTTATTGAAATCAGCAATTAATTTGTTTTAGGCTTTTCTCTAAAAAAATAATTAAGTAAAGATTTAAGTCCTGTAGTAATTCGCTACAGCCATAATGTTAAACAATTGTGCGTCAATTAGAAAATATTTACACTTAGATTGATAATTCTTGATAATTCTTGTTATTTTTGAATAAAAAGATTAATCTTATAAAAGTGAATTGCAAATGCGTTTGAAATTTACACTACACCCATACTATACAAAACCATCAATATTAAGTTCAACTCCAGTTGTAATCTTAATTATTATTTTATTGTATGGAATATTTAAAGAGAACAGCTTTCTTTTTATCGTCTCATTAGGAAATATATCACCCGTTTTCCCGGCTGCCGGATTTTGCTTGGCTTTGGTCTTGCTTTATGGACAAAAAGCATTAACTCAAGTATTTCTTGGCTCTTTTATAGCCAGTATAATTCCTATTTATCCATTTGTAAACATTGCTGACAAACATTTTATTTTATCAGTAGGCCTAAATTTTGTTGGTGCAGTAGGGTTTACAACAGCAACTGCCGTAAGTGCTTTTGTTGTGTCCAAATTCTGCAAAAACAATCACCCACTCTACTCCGGCAACAATGTTCTTTACCTCCTTATATTTGGAACTTTATCCTTTAGCATTATTTCCTCTTTAGTAGGACTAATTTATATACCTCATGAAACTCAGGTTGATAGAGCCACGTTGTTTTATAATTTTATAACTTGGTTTCTGGGAGATGCTATCGGCATTATTATATTTGCCCCATTTGTTTTAGTATGGTATTTTAATGATTTTCAACAAAAAAATAAATTTAAGACACTTGAATTTATCACTACAATACTATCCATAATAATAGTTTTTATAGTTATTTATTTCGAAAAATCCGAATTGGCATACCTCTTAATCCCTCTTCTTTTGTGGTCGGCTTATCGATTTGGAATGCGGTACACTGCATTTATTATTGTTTTATTTTCTATGTCATCCATATTAATAGAAAGTTACGGCTTTGGTCCTTTTGTAAAAGATAATGTAAAAGATTCCATACTGTTTTTAGATCTTTTTTTAAGCGTTATTACCATTTGCAGTCTTTTTTTCGCAGGACTTTTGGCCGAACAAAATAGAGCTGAATACATCATTACAATCAGCGAAAAAAATCTTCGCAAAAACCAAGATGTATTACAATCTACAATTGAAAGTCCGAAAGACATAAGCATTTATTCTATTGACAAAAAATATGAATATATAAGTTTCAATAAACTACATAGTTTAAACATGAAGCAATCCAATCATGTTCAAATTTCAAAAGGAATGAATATAATGCAATGCATTATAGACCAAAACGACAGAGAAGAAACAAAAAATATTTTTGAAAAAGTTTTTACTGGAGAAAGCATTACTAAAATCAAATACATTGAAAGTAATCATACTTATTGGGAAATAAAATGCAGCCCCATTGCAGACGAGAATAAAGACATTATTGGAGCTACCATCTTTTCAATAAATATAAGTGACAGGATAAAATCGGAAGTAGCCTTAAAAAAAAGCGAAGAAAAATACAGAAATATTTTTGAAAACGTTCAAGACATCTTTTTTCAAACAGATATAAATGGTATAATCCTAGAATTGAGTCCTTCGGTACAGCAGCTCATGGATTATACAAAAGAAGAACTCATTGGTCAATCTGTAAATATTGCTTTTTATAAGATAAATGATGGTCAAACCTTAATGAATTTATTAAAAGAGAATGGCTCAGTAAAAGATTTTGAAATAATTCTCAAAACAAAAAAAGGCTTTCAAAAGCACATCTCAATGGATGCCAGAATAATTTATTATTCGAACGGAAACCCTCCGCATATTGACGGTTTTATGAGGGACATAAGTACCCGAAAATCAAACGAATTAAAGATCTCTAAACAAAATATTAAATTACAAATTCAGAACAAGGAACTAGAACAATTTGCTTATATTACTTCTCACGATTTACAAGAACCTTTATTGACCCTAAAATATTTTTCGGAATTAATAAAAGAAGAATTTCCTAATGTTGCAGATAAAAATTTAAATCAATACTTGTATTTTATTATCGAATCATCAGATAGAATGCAAAAACTCGTGAAAGGATTATTAGACTATTCCAGAGTTGGCAATCAAATAAAAATAAAAAAAATTGACTGCAATGAAATAGTGAATGAAGCTATTAACTCCTTGACCGAATTGATTGAAGAAAAAGATATTGAAATCAAAATAAACCAGTTACCTTTATTAGAAGGATATTCTATTGAACTTGTTCAACTCTTTCAGCATTTAATAACAAATTCTATAAAATTTAGAAAAAAACATATTCCATTAATTATCACCATTAGTGCCAAATTAATAAAAGATAATTGGCAGTTTTCGGTGCAAGATAATGGTATCGGAATTGAGAAAAAAAACAAAGAGAAAGTCTTTATCATTTTTAAACGTCTTAATAATCGAGAAGAATATTCCGGAATTGGAATTGGACTTGCCATTTGCAAAAAAATTGTAGAACTACATGGAGGAAACATTTGGGTAGAATCTCAAATTGGACAAGGCTGCACAATTAATTTTACATTACCAAAAAACGAAAAAAAATGAAAAAAATAAATTCTATTTTGCTAATCGACGATGATATGGCGACCAATTTCGTGAGTAAAATGTTAATTAAAAAAGCCGAAATAACAGACCATATAGAAACTGTGTTGAACGGTCAACAAGCCATTGAATATCTTACCAATACAGGAATTTATCATAAAGAAGATGGCATTTTCCCAAAGCCAATGCTAATTTTGCTTGACATAAACATGCCTGTAATGGATGGTTGGGAATTTATAGAAGCCTACCAAAAACTGGATGAAAAACAAAAAGGCGAAGTCATAATCATAATGCTTACCAGCTCACTTAATCCTGATGACAAAGAAAGAGCAACTCATTTTCCGGCAGTTTCAGGTTTTCGAAACAAAATCCTTACCAAGCATGCTCTTGATTCCATTATATTGGAATATTTTCCAAGCTATCTGGAATAAAAAAATTACCCAATAAAGCGTTAAAAAAAATCAAATCGCTTTAATAAAATAAAAAAAATGTTATTTTATTGCTCATTGTTATATTTTTTATATATTTATCCGATAATCGACAAAATAAAGCTTTTTGTCGATTATTTAAAATTAATGCAAATAATGGATTTGCTTAATAAATGATAAGTATGACCCCCATTTTACTCAATCAACTAAGAAGTGTAATATCTTCTTCACTAATTTCAAAATTCAGTAAACGCTTTGAAGAAAGCGAAATTTTATTGCGAAAATCAATTGACACAAGTATTTGTACAGTTCTTATTGGGCTCAATAATACTATAGACAACTTGGTTCTTTATGATAAAATGCTCGAATCTATAAGCAATTCTAAATTTTATGAATCAGTCGAATTTGAAAACGGAAAACTTTTAACCATTAACTATTGTTTTGAACAAGACGGATTTGCACCATTAAATTTAATTTTTAGAAATAAAAAAGGGCGAATTTCTGAAATGATTTCAAATGAGATAGGCATCAAAAGCGAAACGGCTTCTGCAATTTTAAATTTTGCTGTAATGATGGTTTTGTCCTATTTTAAAAATGAAAAACAAAAAGTAAAAGCAATACAATCTTCCTTAAATGAGGAAAAAAATACAATCTTAAGTACGGTTCCGGAAGGTATTAGAGTGCTTCTTGGATATTCTAATTTTATTTGCGAAGAAGTAGATGACATTCCTAATCAATTGACTACAACAAGTTTTACAAATAAATTTCTAAATAAAGTTTTGACAATATTTAAACCTTTAGAAATATAACAACTCCATTTTTGACTATTAAACCTAAAAAAAATGATAACAATCCTAAAATCGTTATCACTTTTTTCACTAACTATTTTTCAACCTTATTTTAACATAAATTCTTGGCTAAGTGAATCAATTTGAATTTTGAAAGTCCCTTTTTCAGAAATCCATTTCAAATCATTATTCACAAATTGTAAATCTTTTTGATTCAATGTAAATGCCACTGTTTTACTTTCTCCAGGAGCAAGATTAATTTTTTCAAAACGTTTCAAAGCTTTCACTTCTGGAGTTATACTCGCCACTTTATCTGATAAATATAACAATACTGATACTTTCCCTCCTGTTTTTCCTGTGTTTGTGACATCAACACTTACTGTCAAATCATCAGTCACAGTTATTTCATTTTTACTCAATTTTAAATTAGAATAAGCGAAAGTCGTATAGGATAAACCAGTACCAAATTCAAATTGTGGAGAATAACTTTTTTCGTATTTAGCATCGTTATTTTGCTCTTCATCACCTAAACTTTCGGTGTATTTACGATTGTATTTTTCTAAAGAATTTGGGTATCTAGGATAGTTATATGGCAATCTTCCGCTTGGATTTACATCTCCATAAAGTATGTCGGCCAAAGCTCTTGCACCTTCATTTCCGGGTAAATAACACTGTACGACAGCGCTCATATTGTCTTCAAAATCACTTATTAATCTTGGTCTTCCTTCATTCAAAACCAAAACAACAGGTATGTTTAATTTAGACAACGCCAAGGCCAATTTAGATTGTGAAGACGTAATATATAAATTGCTTATGTCTCCCGGTGTTTCGGTATAATTTTTTTCTCCAAGGCATAAAATAATTTTCGAAACCCCTTTAGCCATTTCTACCGTTTTTGCAATTTCGGCATCATCAAAATTAGCCAAATCTGCACCTTGAGTATACAGAACATTTTCTTTGCCAATTTTATTTTGTAGCGCTTCTAGAATAGTCATTTTGTCTGCAGCGTAGGTGTCCGAATTTTCACCTTGCCAGTTGTAAGACCAACCTCCATTGAGATATTTCATGCTATTAGCCGTTGGCCCAGTTAGCAATACTTTTTCGTTTTTATTCAAAGGCAAAACGGAATTATTATTCTTCAATAAAGTAATAGATTCCGCAGCGGCATTGTATGCAACATCTATAAATTCTTGGGAACCAAATTTTGGATAATCCTTCAAATTGGCAACTGTGGTTTGAAATAAATTTAATTCGTATTTCATTCTTAAAATTCTAGTAACAGCATCGTCAATTCTGGACATTGGGACTTCTCCTTTGTTTACCAAATCCAATAAATCATTGTAAAAAGTATAATCTTCAGGAACCATACTCATATCAATTCCTGCCATTACAGATAATTTTACGGCATCTCTATTATTTTCAGCTACTTTGTGACGGGTATAAAGATAAATGATGTCTTTCCAATCGGTTACTACTACACCTTGAAAACCTAATTCCTTTTTTAAAACATCAGTAATCAAATATTTACTGGCATGAACAGGCGTTCCGTTAATTTCGCCAGAACTAATCATAACACTTTTGGCTCCAGCCTTTATTGCCGCCTGATAAATGGTCAAATCAAATTGTCTTAGCACTCGTTCTGGGATAATACTTGGTGTTCTGTCTTTTCCCGTTGTTGTACTGCCATATCCAATATAATGTTTCATACATGCCGCTACATTATACTTACTCCCAACATTATTTCCTTGAAAGCCCTCAACAAAAGCGGTTGCCATTTGTGAAGACAAATAAGTGTCTTCGCCAAAGGACTCCCATAATCTGGACCAAGCCGGATTTCTTGGTAGATCTAAATCTGGCGAAAACACCCAAGGAATAGATGAAGCTCGGGTTTCATAAGCCGAAATTTCGGCTCCCTTTTTGGCCACCTCTGTATTAAAAGTCGCGGCAATACCGATTTGCTGTGGAAATAAGGTTGCGCCAGCAGTATAACTTGACCCATGAATGGCATCAATACCGTACAATACTGGAATTTTCAAAGGTGTTTTATTGGCTTCGTTACTTATTGTAGTAATTACTTCGTTCCATCTTTTAATAGTTGGAGCACCTGGGTTGGGAACATTCAAAATTGAACCAATATGGTATTTTTGAATAGCCTCATTTAATTTTGCCATATCAAATTCTCCTGGTTTACCCTTAGCCTCAAAATTGGTAACCGTTATTTGAGTCATCTGACCAATTTTTTCCTCCAAACTCATTTTTGAAAGCAATTCGGATACTTTCTTATCTGTTTCAGAATTAGTATTTTGACTTCTAACGCCTAAAGCAAGGAAACTAATGATTAACAGTAGTGCAATTTTTAATCTCATTTTTTTATAATTTATCTTTAAAACTTTATCTTTTTAATAATTGCTTAATTATTAATGAATTTTAAAAGTAATTATATTTATTAGAGAACTCATTTTTAAGACACTAATTTGATTGTTTTTCATAGGTTTAACGTTTTCGTAGAATATAAATATTGAAAATAATTTTTCGTTTTTTGAAAATTCTACCAAAAAAAAAAATCCCAATTTACTACATGAGCAAAATGGGATTTGTTTGAATTTTATAAAATGGCTTAAATTTATCCGTGATACACTCGTGAAGCCACAATTCTATCTTCCTTTACAACAAGCACTTCTGCAACAAGCATATCCTCTTCGTTCTCAACAGTTCGAATGTATTCCATAAAAACTCGATCTGCATTTGCGGTAAGCGAAGTTACTTTATAATGTAAACTTGGTAAACGTTCAAAAGCATCTTGCCACCAAATTCTTAGAGCATCTTTCCCAGTAACTAAACCTTGAGTTTCGGGTTTATGGATTTTTAATTTCGGACTAAAGTGTTCTGCTTCATCATCATAAAGGGACAATAATTGCTCCAAATTATGATTGTTAAAAGCTTCAAACCATTTAAAAGCAATTGATTGTAATTTTTCTGGCGTCATACTATTTGTTGTTTTAATTGAAAAATCCCTTTACATTTTTAAGGTGAAAGGGATTTTAGTTTTTATTCGAAAGAAGTATTATACATTCTTCAGATTAATAATTTCTTGATCTGTAAGTAACCTCCAATTTCCTCTTGGCAAGTTTTTCTTAGTTAAACCAGCAAAAGCTACACGGTCAATTCTCAAAACATCGTAACTGAAATTCTCAAATATAGAGCGAACCACTTTTACGTTAGCCGATCTTAATTGAATTCCGATTTCGCTTTTTGCTTCTCCTTCAATATAACTTACATCTTCAACAAAAACGCGGTGTCCATCAAGAACTAGACCTTTGTTTATTTTTTCTAAATCTTCGAACTTCAAGTTTTTATCTAAAGATACTTGATAAATTTTGGATGATTTTTGACTTGGTAAAGTAAATTTACGAATCATATCTGTGTCGTTTGTAAACAACAAAAGACCCGTTGTATTTTTATCCATTCGGCCAATTGGAGCAATTTTTGATGTGGTAGAACCTTTAACCAATTCTAATACATTTCGGTATTCTTGACCTTCATCAAGAGCAGTAGTGAAATTTTTAGGTTTGTTAAGCAAGATATATACTTTTTTCTCGGGTGTCAAGACAGAACCGTCAAAATTAACTACATCACCAGGTTTTACCATATAACCCATTTCTGTAACAGGAATTCCATTTACTTTGACAGTACCAGATTGGATATAAATATCGGCATCACGACGAGAACAAGCACCCGAGTTTGAGATGTATTTATTCAAACGAATTTCATCTTTTACTTTTGGTCTTTTCGGAGCTTGATTTGGTTTTTTCTCTACTTTATCAGTAGTATCGGCAACTTTTACAATTGTTTTTACTTTTTTTGGCCCTTGTGCCCTTTTTTGCATCGCAGGTTTTGGCTTATTTGAACTAGGTCTCGAGCTGTTTGCTCTTGGTCCACTCCCTCTTTTATTGCCGTCATTCTTATTCATAAGATTCTATAATTTGTGCAAAGATACTATTTATATCATTGAGAAACGATTTTTGGCAATTAGAAAACGTTAACTACTTAATTAAATGGCCATTGACTCTTTTGAGGATTTATTCAATAGCGATTGATTGACTAAAGTGACACTAAATTGTCATCAATACTTTTTTTCCATGCCACAAAACGCTTGGATTTATCAAGACGATACAAAATACGCCTGCAACAATAAGGAATTTAAGTACATTGTGAAGTAAAACATATTTTTCTTTTGTATTCCATTTCCATAAATAAATCAAAAAGAAAATTAAAACTATAAAACTGCAGTAAAAATAAATATCCATATACCCTACATCATAAATATCAATTAAAAAATACACGGGGATTACGGTAAGTATAGTCAATATGGTAATACTATTTTTTGAAATTCCTTCGCCATAAATAATTGGAATAGTTTTGTAATCATTGGCCAAATCTCCTTTTATATTCTCTAAATCTTTAATCATTTCCCGAATCAGAATTAATAAAAAGAGGAAAGTGGCGTGCGAAAGAATTACGGCTAGCTTGTCCTTATTGTTTTCTATTTCATACAAAGGCATCTTTAGATAGTAATACAAAAGAATAGCTAAAAAAGGTAAAACTGCTAAAAATGCGGCCATAAGATTGCCAACCAGTGGATACTTTTTTATTTTATGGGAATAAAACCAAATCAGAAAAATATAAACAGAAAAAAACAAAACAGCTCTAAAAGAAACAAATAACGCAATAATGGCAACAAAAAAATTAAGGCTGAAATAAACCTGAAGTTTTGTTTTTTGACTTACCAAACGATCCAATTGAGATTTATTCGGGCGGTTGATTAAATCTTTTTTACTGTCATAAAAGCTATTGATTATATAACCCGAAGCGATTGCCAGACTGGATGCCAATACAATAATAAAAAGATTGAAATCCAAAAGAACTGCCAATGCCCTCTTCTCGGGAGCAAGAATAAATATAGCAGAAAGATACTGTGCTAATGCAATTATCGGAATGTTATAACCTCTAACTACTGAGAACAAACTAACAATCTTTAATGCAAATAATTTATGCTTCCTGCTTAACATGGAGTCTGTTTAGTATTTATAAGTTGTCGTTTTAACAGCGGTATTTTAAATTAAAATTGATAAACAACTTCTAATTTAAAATCTTTTAACGAAGCTTTTGCTCTTTCAAGATCCTCTGTAAACCCTAAGATATAACCTCCACCTCCGGAGCCACACAATTTTAAGTAATAATCATTTGAATCTAAACCTTCTTGCCAAATACCATGAAATTGTTCCGGAATCATTGGTTTGAAATTATTCAAAACTACTTTTGATAAATGCTTAGTGTTTTCAAACAATGATTTCATATCACCTCCTAGAAAATTTTCTACGCAAGCATCAGTATATTTTACAAATTGATTTTTAAGCATGTTACGAAAACCTTTGTCTTTCAGATTTTCCATAAAAATATTTACCATCGGAGCGGTTTCGCCCACGATTCCAGAATCCAGTAAAAATACAGCTCCTTTCCCGTCAAAACTTTGCGTTGGAATCCCCGTTGCTTCAATATTATCCTTTGAATTTATCAAAATTGGAATACTCAAATAACTGTTTAAAGGATCCAGGCCTGAACTTTTTCCATGAAAAAAGCTTTCCATTTGAGAAAAAATTGTTTTTAAAGTCAATAATTTTTCGCGTGTTAAGTTTTCCAAAACGGTGATTTTGTGTTGGGCATATTTATCATAAATAGCCGCTACCAATGCACCTGAGCTGCCTACTCCATATCCTTGAGGAATACTGGAGTCAAAATACATTCCGGTAGCCACATCATTTTTTAAAGTCTCTAAATCAAAAGTAACCAAATCAGGTTGATCGTTTTGCAATGCTTCCAGATAGACAACAAAACGTTTCAAATGACCGTTGGATTTTATGGCTTCTTCAGAAGGATTTGCATCTTTCTTGAGCGCTCCATTATAAAAATTATAAGGAATTGACAATCCTTTTGAGTCACGAATGATTCCATATTCTCCAAAGAGTAATATTTTTGAATAAAATAAAGGTCCTTTCATATTGGTATCAATTATCAATTTGGGGTTGGTAACTATTGTGTTTTTCGAACTTAAAAATCGACTACATCACCTCGATTTTCATTTTGTATGCCTATGTTTATTTCTTCTTGTTGCTCGGGAGTTAAATCTTTCCAAATCTCTTTTTTCTGATCTTCAAAAACGGCAATAATTTTTTTCAAAATCACAACATCTTTAGTATTAACTATCTTTTTAATTAATTTTAATTTCTCCCCATTCAAATCCATGATTGTCGCATTAGAAATTAAAGATACTAAAAAAAGGAATCAATTCAACAAAGCACCATTTCCAATTTCGTCGCAAAGGTACTGACCATTTTGGCAATAGCCAACTAATTCTGCTTTAATAAATTGCAACACTTTTTCTTTAACCTCATTTGGATACAAAACATGTACATTGGCACCAGCATCCAGAGTAAAACAAACTGGAATTTTGGTTTCATTTCTAAATTTCCAAATCGCATTAATAATTTGCAAAGTATTGGGCTTCATTAAAATAAAATACGGCAAAGAAGTCATCATCATAGCGTGCAAAGTCAAGGCTTCACTTTCTACTATTTTAATAAATTCTTCTAGATCTCCATTCTCAAAAACAG
The DNA here is from genome assembly GCF_025947305.1 of Flavobacterium sp. N3904. Taxonomy (NCBI): domain Bacteria; kingdom Pseudomonadati; phylum Bacteroidota; class Flavobacteriia; order Flavobacteriales; family Flavobacteriaceae; genus Flavobacterium; species Flavobacterium sp. N3904. The sequence goes on along the minus strand of NZ_CP110009.1, from coordinate 1,633,861 downwards.
GAATCAGTTTGTCCAGATTTTCATGCGCTTGGGCAAATCGCCTTTCGGCAAAAGGATGGTCGTGCATCAAATCATGACCTACAGTACTCGAAACTTGTTTTTCTCCTTTGTCAACCAACAAAATTGTGTCTTGAAAATCCTTGAATGTATCATGAATCTGATACGGATATTCGACTCCATAAAGATCCGAACTCCTTTTTATATTGGCTTGATTTCCCCAAACGACAACTTGGCCTTTTACACTTCGGCAAGCACTTCCAGAACCCAATCGTGCCAAGAATGAAGCTTTGGCATAAAAATAACCATCGGTCATTTCTGGATATAATGCTTTCTCCAAACTCATAAAATTCATCGCCAATGCTGCCATTCCAGATGCCGAAGAAGCAATTCCGGAACTGTGTGGAAAGGTATTTTGAGTATCTATCGTAAAATGATATTCTTTCAGAAAAGGCAAGTAAACTTCAACCCGTTCCAAGAATTTTTGAATCTTTGGTTTGAAATCTTCTTTGGGTTTTCCTTCAAATAACAAATCAAAAGAAAAATTTCCAGTACTTATTTTTTTAGCGAAAGTCAAAACAGTAATTGTTTTACAATTGTTCAAAGTAAAACTAACCGATGGATTTGCAGGAATCTGATTTTCTTTTTTGCCCCAATATTTTACCAAAGCAATATTACTGGGAGCACTCCAACTAAAACTACCTTTATCAATAGAATGCGTATATTTTGATGGAATAAAATCGTTGGCTTCAAACATAAATAATAATTTTCGGCAAAGATACTTTTTTTGGTTAAATCGCTTATCTCTTTATTGCATTACTTAGAAAGTTTTTAAGTATTTTTGAATTCTGAAAAAATTTAAAAAAAGATGAATAAAATTACTCGAATTCTAGCTATCGTCGCTACTTGTTTGGTCGTGGGTTATTTCTCTGGAATGGTTAGTCGTTCGGCAATTACGACTTGGTATCCTACTTTAATAAAACCAAGTTTTAATCCGCCAAATTGGATTTTTGCGCCGGTTTGGAGTATGCTTTATATCATGATGGGAATTGCGGCAGGATTGGTTTGGAACCGAATTGATTTTGAAAAAGAAATAGTCAAAAAAGCTTTGATTTTCTTCGCTGTACAATTGGCACTAAATGCTTTATGGTCGTATTTGTTTTTTGGGCTTAAAAACACAATGTTGGCAGGACTGGAAATCATAATTTTATGGCTAATGATTTATGAAACCTATATACAATTTGCCAAAATCAACAAAATTTCGGGCTATTTATTTATTCCGTATTTGCTTTGGGTAAGTTTTGCCGCCGTTTTGAATGGAAGTATTTGGTGGCTGAATCGATAGGCCGATATCAATTTTTAAGTTTTTGAAATTCAATATTTTTATTCGTTAAAAAATCCATCATACTCAGGATATTACTATGCTTAATAAGAGTTTTGGACTTTGGATCGGCATCGCAAAACTGAAGAAACAGCTCAATTTGGTCTGGTTTTAGCTTTAAGGTTTGAAGATAAAATTTTTCATTGCAGGTCTTTTTTGCTAATACTGCAAATTCAATATCTGGAGATTTTTCTACGGGTGGCTCCTTTTCTTTTATAAACAGACCTAATATCATGCCTCCAATTCTACCAAAATCAGGGCCGTTTACCATCGCCCCGTCATAAACGCCTGTGTTCAGTTTACTTGCTGTTTTTTGTGCAGCCAAATCATCTCTCTTTTCTTGCTTGTTTTTCGCATCACCTTCCCATGAAATTCCAGAGGTGGCTACTCTCCTAATTACCACTTCTTCCAACTCTTCAGGCTTTTTCAACATTGAAACTATCAAATAGTTTAGATTTATATCTTCCGAAGTTACTTTCAGTCTTTTTATATAATACTCTTTGGCATAAAAATATAGACTATCATTCGCTTTAGCTTCAATTACAAATTCACCTTTATCATTTGTAATGGTACTTTTTTTGGATGTTTTATTGATAACATCCACATTTTTCAAAAGGAAACCATCACTTGATAGAATTCCTTTTAGTGGCTTTTCAGTTTGCGAAAAACTAACTTGATATAAAAACAAGAATAATGCAACAGGTAGTTTTACCTTCATAAGTAAGAATTTATTGAAAGTAAATGTATCCTAATAGTCCTTAAGAAAAACTTAGAATGGATGTAATCTTTTGTTAATTAATTCTTTCAAACAGCCTGAGCAACAATAAACCCGCTTGTCCAGGCATTCTGGAAATTAAAACCTCCTGTAATAGCATCAATATTTACAATTTCGCCAGCAAAATAAAGGTTTTCATGCAGTTTGCTTTCCATTGTTTTGAAGTTGATTTCTTTGAGATCAATTCCGCCAGCGGTTACAAACTCTTCTTTGAAAGTACTTTTCCCATTGACTTGAAACGTGCAATTTGTCAACTGATTTACTAAATTTTGCAACTGGACTTTAGATAAATCGGCCCATTTCGCTTCGGCCTCAATATTTGAAGCCAAAACTAAACTTTCCCATAATCGGTTTGGGAAGTCAAAAGGAGATTTTTTGGAAACCGCTTTTTTGGCGTGTTCTTTTTTTATTGTTTTTAAAACTTTTTCGACCTCTTCGGCATCGACATCATTCAACCAATTCACGAAAATGGTAAACTGATAATTTTTGTCGAATAAAGTTCGTGCTCCCCAAGCCGATAATTTTAAAATCGCAGGTCCGCTCATTCCCCAATGTGTAATTAACAGTGGCCCGGCAGAGGTCAATTTGGTGTCTTTGACTTTTACAGTAACTTGTGCCGCTACGCCAGGCAATTCTTTGATACGGGGATCTTTTATGTTAAAAGTAAATAAGGACGGAACGGGACTAACAATTGCATGCCCATGTTGTTGAAGCATTTCCCAAATTTTGGGGTTGCTTCCTGTAGCAAGAACCAATTTTTCGGCTATATAATTTTCGTTCTGCGTTTCTACTTTCCAAAAATTGTCTTTCTTGAAAATGGACTGTACGCTTTGGCCTGTGAGAACAGCAATCCCAAGTTTTTGAGTCGCTTTCAAAAAACAATCAATAATCGTTTGTGAGGAATTCGAAACGGGAAACATTCTTCCGTCATCTTCAATTTTGAGTTCAACACCATGTTTTTCAAACCATTCGATAGTGTCGCCCGAACAAAATTGGTGGAAAGGCCCTCGCAATTCTTTCTCTCCGCGTGGATAAAATTTTACCAACTCGTTAGGCTCAAAACAGGCATGAGTTACATTGCAACGTCCACCTCCAGAAACGCGAACTTTACCCAAAACCTCAGCACCTCGTTCGAGAATGGCAACTTTCAATTTTGGATTTTTTTCTACAATATTAATAGCTGCAAAAAAACCTGCAGCTCCACCACCTACTATAATTATATCAAAATTTTGATTCATTTATTTTATTATTCTATAAAAAAAGAAATTTATTTATTTTAAAGTTTTCAAAGGTAAGCATTCCTTTTTTATGGATTTATTTAAAAAATTTCCAAAGCATCAGAGTTACTAATTGGAGTATTGGTTTTTAACCTTTTCAACAAAAGAATGTTACTGTTTTAATTCTGTTTTAAAAAATTATATTTAAATTTGATATATACCTTTTTTAAGAAAAGTTATAAAAAATAGATTATCTAATCAAACCCATTTAAGCATGAAAAAAGTATTGTTCTTATTATTATTAATTGTTACAAAAGGAACGGCACAAGACATTAGTTTTCCTAGGCAATTAACCAGCCAGGGTGCTGTATTAACCATGTATCAACCTCAGGTTGTGAGCTGGGACAATTATAGTACCTTGGTTTATAGAATGGCTTTTTCGATGATCCCAGATCAAGGAAAAGAAGTTTTAGGTGTTTTGGACATGACAGCCAATACAGTTTCAAACACACAAGATCATACCGTTTTTATGTCCAATATAGTGGTAAATCAAACCCATTTTCCATCGCTTGATGCTACAACCTCACAAACTATGGATGCGTTGGCACGTTCTTTTTTCAATCAGGAAAATTCATTGGTAGTTTCTTTGGATCAAATTGTTGCCTGTACACCAAAAAAAGCACCAGCCTCAACGGTGGTAGTAAATAATGATCCTCCTGTAATTTTCATGAGCACCTCTCCCTCTGTATTATTACAACTGGAAGGAGCTCCAGTAAAAGCAGCTACCGGTCAAACAAATCTTCAATATGTTATTAATTCCAGTTTGCCACTTTTTGAAGACACAAGCGCTTCGAAATATTATTTGTATGATGGTTTAGAATGGCAAAATGCACCCGCTTCAAATGGACCTTGGACATTTACAAAAGACATTCCAAAAAGTATTATTGAATTGTCTAAAGATAGTATTTGGACAAATTTGAAAGGATCGGTGCCCGTTTTAAAGAAACCGAACAGCAAAATGCCAAAAGTGATTTATTCGCAAAGTTTGGCCGAGTTGATTCTTTTTCAGGGAAATCCAACTTATCAAACCATCTCTGGAACTTCTTTGAAGTTTGCAACCAATACAGACAGTGATATTATTTTTTCTAATTCAACAAATTTGTATTATTTCCTAATTTCGGGGCGTTGGTTTAGTGCGGCCAATTTAAATGGCCCTTGGACATATGCAACTCCAAATCTTCCAGCAGATTTTCTGAAGATTCCGTTGGATAGTCCTGCTTCGTCCATCATGGCTTTTGTTCCAGGTACTGAGCAAGCAGCTGATGCGGTTTTGATTGCCCAAATACCAACAACCACTCAAGTAAGTCCAGTGACATCTCAAGATATTTCTGTGTCGTATGCCGGAACACCACAATTTAAACCTATTGAAACGACTTCTTTATCCTATGCGGTAAACACATCTTCAAAGGTGATTGAAGTCAATTCAAATCAATATTACGTTTGTGCCAATGGAGTTTGGTACACTGGAACAACGGCAAACGGTCCATGGCAAGTCGCTACTTCAGTACCTGCATCAATTTACACAATACCATCAACCTCTCCTGTTTACAACCTTACGTATGTTACTCAAAACGTTAATGATTCTGGCGTCATTGTAGCAAGTTATACCTCAGGCTACATGGGGGCTTATGTTATAAATACTCCTACTAGTGCAATAATTGTTTCGGGTACAGGATTTTATTATCCCCCTTTCTACTATTACCCGCCAATTGGTTTTCCGTTGCTTTTCCCTTTTGCCTGTACGTATGGCCCTTATGCCTATTGTGGCTTCGGAGTAGGCGTAGCTGTTGGCGTTGGTATCGGAATGGGAATGGGAATGCATTATGGTTATGGTTACGGTTACGGTTATGGTGGAATGGCTTATCATGCCTCATACAACCCAGCAACTGGCGCTTATGGCCGAAGTGCAACGGCTTATGGCCCTTACGGAAGCGTAACTGGTGCACAAAGATACAACCCCTCTACAGGGACTTATGCAAGGGGAGCTTCGGAATCTACCGCTTACGGAACACGCTCTCAAGGACAAGCCTATAATCCATATACAGGTGCAGGCGCAGCAACTAGACAAGGATCCAATGCTAATGGTCAAGCAGGAACTAGTGTTTTTAATGATGGGCATGGCCAATCTGCACAAACTGCTCACGTATCTACTGCGCAAGGAACTGCGGCTGCAGGAAGAACTTCAAATGGGAATATGTTTGCTTCGGCCGATGGTAATGTATATAAAAATACAGGAAACGGCTGGGAACAAGGGAATAACAACAATTGGTCTAACAAAGCAAACGGTGATGGCGGAAAAAGCAACTGGTCTCAAGCTGGTGGACAAGATTTTGATTCTCAAGCGATGGATAATGAATTTAAAAATAGAGATCGAGGAAATTCTCAAAGCCGACAATTTCAAGGTAGAAACTTTGGAGGCGGAGGATTTGGCGGAGGCGGAGGATTTGGCGGCTTCGGTGGAAGCGGAGGAAGATTTGGCGGAGGCGGCTTCGGAGGCAGACGCTAAAACAAACTCTAAACCCTATAATTCTAATAAAAGACAAACCCTCGAGAACAATTGCTTTCGAGGGTTTGTTTTAAATCCGATCCAGGAAATCGGTTATAATTCCGTTTACTTTAAGCCATTTCATTTTTTGAATGTCTTCTTTTTCATTTACTGTCCAAGGAAAAACTTTGATGCCTCTTTCTTGAATTCTATCTGTATTTTCAGGAGTCAATAATTTAAAATCGGGATGCACTGCTTCTGCCTTTATAAATCGTGCAAAAGAAATAGCCAAATCCAAATCGTTCTCCGTCAAAACTCCAATTGGAACAGCATCATTCAAAAACCGAACTTGCTGCAGTGCGTTCCAATCAAAACTGGAAACTATGAAATGAGTGTAATTCCAATTTTTATCAGAAATATAATGTTCTATCAATTGAACTACTTTTTCAGCAGTATCATGATTTTTTAATTCGATATTTATAAAACACCTATGATTAACCAAATCCAAAACTTCCTTTAATGTTGGAATCTCAAATTTGTTTTCTATTCGAGACGTTTTTAATTCCTGCAATGTCATTTGGTTTACAATTCCTTTGCCATTGGTCGTTCTATTAATAGTTTCGTCATGAATAACGACCAAATGGCCATCCAAACTCAAATACACATCCAACTCGATTCCGTCTGCGCCCATTTCTATTGCTTTTTCAAACGAAATTAAAGTGTTTTCAGGTTCGTAACCTTTGGCTCCCCGATGCCCTATTTTGAGAATTTTGTCCATACCATTAGTAAAATGTAAACATAAAAAAACACCTTCATTTCTGAAGACGTTTTGATGAATATATTTGAAATTATTTTTTTGCTTCTAACAATACGATGTCAAATTCACTATCAATAATCACTTTCCCTTTTGTAACCGTTACCATTTTTCCAGAATATGCATCTCTTATTTTAGCACCATCTTTGAATGTTGAACCTAGTGGAATTTCTTTTTTTCCTTTGGCTAAATCCAAACCAATAACAACCGCATCGGTATATTTCCCTTTAGTAAAAGTTCTGGAACAAACATACGGTTTTGATGAAATTTCCACATTCACACCTGCTCCTACAGCCGGATGGTTTTTTCTAAATTGACCCAATTTTTGCCAATGCAAAAGTGTTTTTTGGGTATTTGCATCAGTTTTTATGGCTTCCCAATTCATAAAAGAACGCAATGTTGCATCCCCTTGAGTTCCTTCAACTACTAGTGAACGAGCCGATTCATCTCCGTAATATATCTGAGAAATACCTGGCGTCAGCAACAATTTTGTTCCGGTTTCCATACTCTTTTCTCTTTTCGCATCAAATGGCCCTCCATCGTCATGTGACGACAAATAATTTAAAACACTATAGCCTTTCAATTGATTATTTAAAATATCCGAGTATTTCTTGAACATAAATGAGTAGTCTTTTTGTGCATCCCATTTGAACTCAAAATTAATCATCGCATTAAAGCCATTTTCATAATAATTGATTTTTTTATCTCCAAAATCAAAAAATTGGCCACTGCTAATTCCGTAATTATACACTTCAGCGATGGTATAAAAGGGATTATTGTCCAAAACTTTTGTTGGATTATTATGTTTCCAATTTGCAAAAGAATAGTCGCATTGTGTTTTGAAATCAGCCCATACTTTTTCATCTGTATGTTTTACCGTATCGGCTCTGTAACCATCAATTCCAAATTCAGTGATGTAATCCGTCAACCATTTTATAATGTAATATTTAGGCGTTCTTGGATAGCCCGTTCTTTTGAAAAAAGCGTCCAATGAAGCCACTTCTTTTTCGTATCTTCCTTCGGCTTTCCATTTTTCAATCAAAAAAGAAGGCAAAGCAACTTCTTGAGTGCTTTCGGTTCTAACATCGGGCAAATTCGCTACCAATGTACAGGCCGTTGTATTTTCAAAAGTGTTGTACGTACAAGTTGGTCCTGTTCGAACCCATTCTTCTGGCCAAACCGAGTCAATAGGCGTAACTGGTCCTGTGTGATTAATCACGCCATCAAGCATAATTCGAATTCCTTTGGCATGTGCTTTTTTGACCAATTCAGCCAAGTCTTTTTTGGTTCCGAAATTTGGATCTAACGCCGTCCAATCTCTTGCCCAATAGCCATGAAATCCATAACTCAAACCCGTTCCTTCATCAACACCTTCGTGAATTTGTTCTACAACAGGCGTGAACCAAATTACATTGACTCCTAATTTTGTAAAGTATCCTTCCTCTATTTTTTGGGTAATTCCTTTGATGTCACCCCCTTCAAAACCGCGAAGTTTTCCCGTCGCTTTGTCTCTTTTGAAACTGACATCATTTGTTTTATCTGCATTGCAAAAACGGTCGGTCATCAAAAAGTATAAATTGGCTCCTTCCCATACAAAGGGTATTTTTTCTTTAGAAAATGCATTTGATTCTTTTTTTACCTGTGCAAAAGAAAGACTCGTAATCAACAGAAAAACAAACGGCAATAATAGAATTCCTTTTTTCATTTTTATAATTGTATTTTGATTTCTTTTTCAACTCCTTTTTCAATTAAAAAAGGAATTTCGAGAGTATTATTGATTGTTTTAAATTCTACATCCAAGCCGTTTACCGTAACTTTTGTTGGTTTTGCAGTAACATTATGAACCATTAAAGTAACACTCTTGTTGGCACTAGCAAATGCTTTTCCTACTACTGTATTTACTTTAATCTGTATCGATTTTGGTGTTGAAATATTAGCGAAATTTAAAATTTCATAAGACCCTTTTTCAAAATCATTGGGTGTTAATCCGTCATCATTGTAAAGTTTTCCTGAACTTGAAATTGCTTTTTCATCAAAGTAAAAATGCAGATCAAAATTGGACAATGAATATTTTGTAGTGTTTTGAATCGTTTTTATCATTGGAATGAAAGCACCACCACGCACAAAAACAGGAATGTTATCGGGCGAAACCGCAACAATTTCAGTTACTCCCGCTTGGTGTTTTTCTCCGGTATAAAAATCGTACCAATTGCTGCTTTTAGGAAAATAAATCGATGCACTTGTAACTCCCGCTTTTGTAATTGGTGTCACCAGAAAATCATTTCCCCATAAATACGAATCGCAGTAATTCAATAACTTTTCATTTGCAGGCTCTTCAAAAAACAACGGACGCATCAAAGGTAATCCTTTGTTGTTGTTTTCAAATGCCAAAGTATAATTGTAAGGCAGCATTTGATAACGCAATTCGATTTGTTTTTTGGCTTTGGCTTTAGTCAAGATGTCTTTATAAACAGCCTCAGAGGCTACTTCTTCTTGCGCGTGTGGACGATAAATAGGCTGAAAAACGCCATATTGCAACCAGCGAACATACAATTCATTGTCGAAATAATCTCCGGCAAATCCGCCTAAATCGGAGTGCATATAGCCCATTCCCTGCATTCCCATCTGCAAGGCAATTTCCGGTTGTGATTGCAAGCCACCCCAAGATCTGCTTACATCGCCAGACCATGGCACCATTCCAAAATTTTGAGAACCCGAATATCCAGCACGCATTAAAATAAAGGGACGCACATTTGGAAAGTCTGCTTTATATCCGTCACGAATCAGTTTTGCCCAATTGTGTCCATAAATATTATGCACTTCATCAGCAGTTCCTTGTGCGGTAAAAGCTGCCGAAGGAAATACTTCCGGCTCTCCCAAATCTCCCCACCAACCGCCAACTCCTTCGTTGATTAAGTTTTTGTATATATTCCAAAACCAGGTTTTCCCTTCCGGTTTAAAAACATCAACCAATCCGGTATTTCCAAAATAAAAATCATATTTAAATGGGTTTCCCGCTTTATCGGTTGCCAATACTTTTTTGTCTACCGCGTCCTGCCATTTACTTGAAGTTGTGAGTATGAAAGGTTCTGTAATCAAGATTGTTTTGACCCCTTTGCTGTTCAAATCGGAGATCATTTTCTTCGGATCCGAAAAATTATCTTTATCCCAATCCAAATTCCCCATTGTTCCCTGAATTGTTTTTCCAAACCAGTATAAATCAAGAATTATGGCATCTACAGGGATTTCCTCTTTTATAAATTTATCAATTGTCTTATTCACTTCGTCTTGGGAATGGTATCCGAAACGACTGGAAAAATTACCCAATGCCCAACGGGGAATCAAGGGCTGTCTTCCTGTAAGTTCGGTATAATTTGAAATCAAATCGGTCCAGGTTTCGCCGGCAATTACCTGATACGTTTTTCTGCCGGAAATGGTTTCATAAACCAAAGTGTTGTCTTTTTTACTGTCTAAATCCAAAAAACCGATCGGCCCATTGTCAAAATGAATGGCATAAATTTTTGAAGACATTACAAGAGGAATCGAGAAATTCATTTTTTTCGAATGTGTTTCATAGCCATAATCCGCTTGATTGTACAATTCCAAGCGATTGCCACGACGGTTCATTCCCAATGCACGAGCTCCAGCTCCATAAAGTGCTTCGGATGGGTCCAAATTAAATTCCAAAGTTTGTTTTGGCTGCTCTTTATCGCTTGTTCCATTGTTTGGTTTTTGAACATAGCCATTTTTTTCCGAAACCAACTCCTTACTTTTATAAAAATAGGTGATTTGAAATGGGCTTTTTTGTATCGAAACCATTATCCCGTTGGTGGAACAAACAATTGAGTTTTGTGTCTGTTTGACTTTGAAAGTCTCTTTACCTGGCACTAAAACCACCGCATGTGAATTTGGGTTGAACACTTCGCCGGTTGGCAAAAATGTAGTTTCAATTATTTTATCCGAATACGGTTTTATAAAATAGGCACCATCAGACGTTTTTACTTCGATAGTGTTTTTGACTACTTTATAGCTTTCAAATTTCCTGTTTGCGTTTTGGGCAAAGGCGGAACTTGAAATTAAAAGGAATAGAAATATTTTATTCATGGCTAATTTAATTTTTGAACCATTAAGGCATTAAGTTTATTAAGCTTTGTTCCTAATTATATCATTCGCAATAGTTAGGTTTTTATTCTAAATGAAACTTAATTTCTTAATGGTTTAATTTTTATTTTTTACTTCAATTCCAAAATCAAAACTGATTTTCCTTCTATGGTAATGTTGCTTTTCAAATCAATATTTTTACCCGAAAGTACATCAAGACCTGTAGTGTGATTCAGAATACTTTCCTGAAAACGGTTTGTTGGAAAAGTTTGCGTTGTTTTGCTGTTGTTTATTACCACCATAACTGCTTTTGAATCGGTATATCTAAAATACACATAAACATTGTTATCTGGAATATAATGCTTCATTTTTCCAAAATGCACCACATCGTTTGTTTTTCTCCAATTGAATAATTTAGCCGAAAAATCAAAATATTTTTGTTGTTCCGCGGTTCTTCCCGCATTGGTAAACGCATCGTTTTTGTCACCTATCCAACCGCCAGGAAAATCTTGGCGAATCGCTGCGTCACCATTTTTATCTTTATTTCCAGCCATTCCAATCTCGGAACCGTAATAGATTTGTGGTGTCCCACGAACGGTTGCAATCAATGCCATCGCCATTTGATATTTTGAGAAATCGTTTTTATAGATTTCATTAAAACGATTGGTATCATGATTTTCAACAAAAACCAAAAGATTATTCACATTTGGATATAAAAAGTCATTTGTAAAATTCTCATAAACGTTTACCATTCCCGCATTCCAAGTGTTATCGTCTTCATTGAACACTTTTGCCAAAGTTTCGGTTAAGGTAAAATCCATAACAGACGGCAAATAAGAATTGTAATTTTCTATAGCCGCAATTTTGCTGTCTTTTTGCCAATACGCCATTTGGGCTTGGTCGTGCATCCAGACTTCTCCAACGATATTGAAATTAGGATATTCATCGGTTATGGCTTTGGTCCATTCGGCAATTCCTTTCTTGTCGCAATACGAGTACGTGTCTACGCGAAAACCATCCAAATTGGCATATTCAATCCACCAGATTGCATTTTGTTTCAAATATGTATTTACCAATGGATTGGATTGATTTAAATCCGGCATTGATTTTACAAACCAACCGTCCATGCACATTTTTGCATCAATCTGAGAAGCATTTGGATCAAACTGCGTTGTCATTCTGTAATTGGTTTGAGCATAACCCGGAAATTGATGTATCCATTCGTACGTAGGCAAATCCTTCATCATCCAATGTTCTGCACCCCAATGGTTGGTTACATAATCCATGATTAATTTCATATCGCGTTTGTGCAATTCGGCTGACAGTTGCACATATTCGTCGTTGGTCCCAAAGCGAGGATCAATTTTGTAAACATCCGATTGTCCGTACGTATGATACGAATAGGCCTTGTCATTGTCTTCACAAAGAGGTGTTGGCCAAAGTGCCGTAGCTCCCAATTCTTTGATATAATCCAAATGCTGAATCATACCAGCAATATCTCCGCCATGTCTTCCGCCGGGAAGTGCTCGGTTTCCTTTTTCAGTGACCGATTTGTCGCTGTCATTTTTTGGATTACCATTTGCAAAACGATCCGACATCACTAAATAAATCAAATCTGAAGCGTTGTAACTTTTGCGGTCGGCAGAATTCTCTCTTCTTTGTTTTAGAGCATATTTTTGAGTAAATACGACCTTTTTATTTTTGGAAAATGAAAAAACAAGATCTTGTGCAGTTGTGTTCTTTGTATCAATAGTGACGAAAAGATAATTTGGGTTTTCTGTTTTTTTGACTTCTTTTATAACAATAGCGTTAGATACAGTTACTTCATTTTCGGCAATATTTTTTCCGTAAAACATAATTTGCAACTCTGGATTGTGCATTCCTGCAAACCAAAAAGGAGGTTCAACTCTATCAATTTGTGCAAAAATTGATGTGGAGATAAAAAATAATAAGATGATTGCTTTTTTCATTTCGTTTATAATTGTAAAACCCTTTCGAAGCAGAACTAAGAAAGGGTTTGTTATAAAATTTAAATTCTAGTTTTTTGGCTGAACCAAAACTGGCAAACCATTTACATAAACGGTAAGCTCATTGGTTCCTTCCAACGATAATTTAGTTTCCGTATGATCAACCGCAATTTTTAAAATTTGATTTCTGAAATTAATTTTAAAAGAATAACCCGACCATTCTTTAGGAATCTTTGGAGAGAAATGCAGGGTATCCCCTTTCACTCTCATTCCACCAAATCCTTCAACAATACTCATCCAGGTTCCAGCCATCGATGTGATATGACAACCTTCTTCCACTTCTTTATTATAATCATCCAAATCCAAACGAGATGTTCTTAAATAAAACGCATACGCCATATCCATTTTGTCCAACAATGCGGCCTGAATCGAGTGCACGCAAGGAGACAATGAACTTTCATGAACCGTAAATGATTCGTAGAAATCAAAATTGCGTTCCAATTCTTCTTTAGAAAAATGGTCTTCAAAGAAGTAGAAACATTGCAATACGTCGGCTTGCTTGATGTAAGGCGAACGCAATACACGATCCCAAGACCATTTCTGGTTGATTGGTCTTTGTGAACGGTCTAAATCTTTTACCGGAACCAAATCTTTGTCCAAAAATCCATCTTGTTGCAAGTAAATCCCCATTTCTTCTGATTTTGGGAAGTACATATTTCCAGCCACTTTATTCCATTCAAGCAATTCAGTCTCTGATAATTTCACTTTTTCCATAATACGTTTATGGTCTGAAGGATATTCTAACGACACTTTTTGAATTTGCTCGTAGGTGTAATCAATACACCATTTGGCAATATAATTGGTGTAGAAATTATTGTTGATGTTGTTTTCGTATTCGTTTGGTCCAGTTACTCCCAAAATCATGTATTGATTTTTGTTTTTGGAGAATGACGCTCTTTGATGCCAAAAACGGGCAATACCAATTAACACTTCCAATCCTTTTTCAGGGATATAAGAGTAATCTCCAGTAAAACGATAATAATTGAAAATGGCAAAAGCAATGGCGCCATTTCTATGGATTTCTTCGTGTGTGATTTCCCATTCATTATGACATTCTTCCCCATTCATGGTAACCATTGGGTATAAAGCCGCTCCGTTTTTGAAACCTAAGTTTTTCTCGGCATTTTCAATCGCTTTATCCAATTGGTTGAAACGATACGTCAAAAGGTTACGGGCTACTTGTTGGTCTTTGGTCGCCATATAAAATGGAATACAATAGGCCTCAGTGTCCCAATATGTAGAACCACCGTATTTTTCTCCGGTGAATCCTTTTGGTCCAATATTCAAACGTGAATCTTTTCCTAAATAGGTTTGGTTCAATTGAAAAATATTGAAACGAATTCCTTGTTGTGCTTTTACGTCTCCATCGATTGTGATGTCTGACATTTCCCAAATTTTTGCCCAAGCATCAATTTGATCTTGCAATAATTGGTCGTATCCTTTTGCCAAAGCAGTTTGAATAATATTTTCGGCTGCTGAGATGGTGTCATCGTGATTTAATGAAACCGTGTAACCACCAATTTTTTGAATGGCTGATTTTTCTCCTTTGGCAACAATTACATCATAGTAAAATAAAATTTTATCTGCTATTGTATCTACCGATATTGGAGAAAGGTTTTGTTTTTCGCCTTTTGCCCAAATGGTATTTTGCATAAAGGTCGTTACCTTAAAGTGCGTTTTAAAAGTTTGAGCCGTAACAAAAGCTTCATTTCCTGATTTTTTAACGTCTAAAGGCTCCCAGAATTTTTCTTCCCAGTTTGCATCTTCATTGGTTACACCAGCATCAATATAAGGTTTGTAAATGATTTTTGCATCTTTATTTAAAGGTGTAATTTCATAATTAATCACCCCAACTTCATCTAAATCCAGAGATAAAAAACGACGAATATCGACTTCAACTTCAGTACCGTTTTTTAAAGTCGCCTGAAAAGAACGATGGTACCAACCTTCTTTCATATTCAATTCACGACGAAAGTTTTTGACTTCGGTACATGTATTTAAATCAAAATCCTCACCGTTAATTTCGATATTGATTCCAATCCAGTTTGGTGCATTCAATACTTTGGCAAAATATTCCGGATATCCGTTTTTCCACCAACCCACTTTGGTTTTGTCTGGGTAATAAATTCCTGCAATATAGCTTCCCTGGAAAGTTTCTCCGGTATAGTTTTCTTCAAAATTGGCTCTTTGTCCCATCGCACCATTTCCGATGCTGAAAAGACTTTCGGAAGATTTAACACTTTCTCTATCAAATCCTTCTTCGATGATAGACCAATTATCTGGTTTTATATAATCTTGATTCATTTTTTTTTATTAAAATTTAAGGTATAAGGTTTGAAGTAAAAGAATAAAACACCTCTTTGCTTCATTCCTCTTTTTAACCCTATCTTTTTGTTTTTATAGTTATTTATTAATAAGTGACTCCAAAAAATCTGAGTCAATGTGTGTGAAATCTTTAAAAATATATTGTGCTTCATTAAGTGTAGCTTCTTCACCAATACCAACACTTACCATATTAGCGATATTTGCGGCTTGAATCCCTGCAACAGAATCTTCAAAAACAATTGAATCTTCATTAGCTACATTCAATAAACGTGCAGCATGAAGAAAAACTTCGGGATCTGGTTTTGCATTGACAACATCATTCCCATCAACTATGGCATCAAAATAAGGCAATGTTCCTGTTTTCTCCAGAATAGGTCTAGCATTTTTGCTAGCCGATCCTAAAGCAATTGGTTGATTATTTTCTTTTAAAAATTTCAAAACAGTCATAACCCCGGGAAGAATTTCACTTTCATCCATGTCAACCAAATACGAAAGATAATCCTCGTTTTTTTGAATCAGCCATTTGTTTTTGTCTTCTTGTGAAGCCTCAACTTTTCCCAATTCTAATATTATATCCAAGGAACGAACACGACTCACTCCTTTTAATAATTCATTATGTTCTAATGTAAAATCAATTCCTAATTCATTGGCAATTTTTTTCCATGCCAAGAAATGATATTTGGCGGTATCTACAATTACACCGTCCAAATCAAATATAAATCCTTTACTCTTTTTCATTATAATTCTACTGTTATTATTTTATCGAAGCTGTTTTTTCCTTTACAAAAAACACGGCTGTACCAGCTATTAGCATTGATACACCGGCTATCACGATAATTGCCATTGGATTACCTCCAAAAAGTGCAATTAATGTGCTACCTAATATACCCGCTGCAATTTGAGGTATTGTTATTGTTGCATTAAAAAGACCCATATATACTCCCATTTTGTCTGCTGGCAATGAACCAGATAACATTGCATATGGCATTGCTAAAATAGCAGCCCATGCCAATCCTACTCCGGAAATAGACAGTAATAAAAGGTTTTTATCTTCAACCATAAACATAGAAATCAATCCTAATCCTCCTAAAACGAGTGAAAAACTGTATGTTTTTTTTCTTCCAATTGCTTTTGCAATCGATGGGATCAATAAAGAGAAGACTGCAGCCACTCCACTATAAAACGCAAACATTACTCCAGTCCAATCGCCTGCTTCGTTAAATCCAATTGATTTTGCATCCAGAGCAACTCCATGCCCCCAAACTTGATTGGCAATAGCTCTTGTGGTATAAACCCACATCAAAAACAAAGCAAACCATGAGAAAAACTGAACGATTCCCAATTGCCAAAAGATTGTAGGTGCATTCCCGATTAATTTAAAAATACTTGTTTTTTCTTTTTTCTCAGAACTGTCAAGGTCAATTTTATTGTATTCAGCATGCTCTTTTGGTGCGTATTCTTTGGTTCTAAAAACTGTCCAAAGCACAGTTCCCAATAATATTGCCCCTCCTATATAAAAAGACCAAATAACCGATTCTGCTACTTTTTCGCCTGCTGCAGGAACATTGGACATTCCGATTTTCACAAGAATCCAAGGCAATAAAGAACCAAATACTGCTCCAAAATTGATAAGTGCACTTTGCAATGAATATCCTAAATTGCGTTGTTCATCATTGACCATGTCTCCTACAAGAGCTCTAAATGGTTGCATTGTTACATTAAAGGAAGTATCCATTAACAACAACATAACAGCTCCAAACAATAATGGCGGCAATAAAAAGGTAAAATATTCTGCATTTGGCATAAAAAACATTGCCAATGCCGATACAATTGCTCCAAAAAATATAAATGGGATGCGTCTTCCTAATTTTGTCCAAGTTTTGTCACTTGAAAGACCAATAATGGGTTGAACAACCAAACCTGCCAGCGGTGCTGCTAACCAAAAATAACCAATGCTATGAACATCTGCTCCTAAAGCTTCTAATATTCTACTTGTATTCCCATTTTGCAAAGAATAGCCAATTTGAACTCCGAGGAATCCAAAACTTAAATTCCAAATTTGCCAAAAGCTTAATTTCGGTTTTTCCATTATAATAAATTTATGCATTTATGCTTGACAAACACACTGTTTATCAAATGATTAATGATTTAAAAAAATAAAATTGATACAAAATAACAAAATGAAGTTTAGTTTTAAATCTATCTTCTTTTAAAAATAATAGACTTTAAAAAGCAAAAACAATTTTTTATAATCCAATACCCGACAGACAAAAGCGTAGCTGGTATTTTTTTTAATTGTTTCGATAAAATTCAAATTTGATTAAATTTATTGAATCGTTTAAAATTAATATCAAATGAAATTATTTTTCCAAAATTCATTAATATAGCAAACGTAAAAATTATGATTTTTTTAGTTATATGAATTTTCATCCATATACTTTTCAATAAACTGTTTTAAAAAATATCGTTTTAAAAAAACTCATCTTGTTTTCGAAGTAAAAGAAAAGTTGTAAACGAGGAGTAAATGTATAATTTAATTTTTAATTTTTTTACAAAAAAATCAAAATATGAGCAACTTTTTTAACTACAAGGTTGTAGTTATGAATAAAATAAGGCTATTTATTTACATTTTACTACTAATCTATAAATGTGTTTCAAATGAAAAAACTGGATAGTTTATAGCTACCCAGTTTAAAATTTTATAAATCAATAAATATATTAATCTGTAGATTCTCGTTCTACAAGATAAGTTTCAATCACCTCGGTACTATAATTTTCTTCACCATCTTCCTCTTCAGATTCTAATCTGTCTATCAGAATTTTTGCCGCTCTATTTCCCATTTTTACTCCACTCTGGCTAACTGTAGTAATGGTTGGCGTAGAATATTTTGAAATCATACCATCGGTAAACGCAATTACGGCTAAATCTTTTGGAACGTTTAAATCAATTTTATTTGCCGTTTTAATACAGGTTACTGCGAAAATTTCGTTTACAGCCAAAACTGCGTCTATCGCTTTATCTTCCAGTAACTTTCCAATTATGATTTCACAGGTATCGATATTTTCAATCTTTATAATTAAGTTTTCATCAAATGTCAATCCATTATCGAGTAAAGCTTTGATATAACCATCAGTTCTCAGTTTACCAACGCTTACATAATCTACCGTAGTGACAAGCGCTATTTTCTTGCGCCCTTTGTCGATTAAATTCTGGACCGCTTCATAAGCCGCCAATTTATCGTCGATAATCACTTTATCGCAAAGTACTTCATTAGTTATTCTATCAAACATAACCACTGGCATTCCTTGATTTATCACTTCGGTAATATGATGAAAATCTCCTTTAAACTGTGTTTCTTTAGACAAAGACATTATAAATCCGTCGATACTTCCATTGGCCAAAAGCTCCATATTTAAAACTTCTTTATCAAAAGAATCATCCGATAAACAGATAACTACACTATAACCATTTTCGTTGGCGATTTGTTCAATTCCGTTTATGACTGTTGAGAAAAAATGATGTACTATTTCAGGGATAATGATGCCTATCGTTTTGGTTTTTCTGTTTTTAAGGCTTAGTGCAATATTGTTGGGTTTGTAATGGTAAAATTTGGCAAACGCTTGAACTTTTAATCTGGTCTCTTCTCCTATTTCCGGGCTGTTACGGAGTGATTTGGAAACTGTCGATATAGAGACATCTAATTCTTTTGCAATCTGTTTCAGGGTAATTTTTTTCTTCATAATGGCATTCCTAAAGTTGTACTATTCAATTCTTAATAAAGGTAACATAATTTTTTATTTATTGTAATTATTCGCATAAAAAAAAATATAAAAAGCAAAGTTTTCAACACTATCACGTTTTCGTAACCCTGTTTGACTGATGTCATGTCGGGGGTGTTAATAAATTCTTAATTTTGAAATTCGAAGTAAAGAAAACTTAAACAAAACTTAACCAAAAAACAATTAATTTAAACAAAAAGTATGAAAACAATTTATAGAAAGTTGTTATTTTTAGTACTACTGCTTCCGTTTTGTGCAATGGCACAGAATAAAGTAGAAGGAACGGTTGTTGATAATGTATCAGGGCAGCCTATTCCGGGAGTAAATGTAAAAATAGAAGGAAGTTCTACGGGAGCTTCAACAGGTTTTGATGGTAAATTTCAATTGTCGAATGTAAAACCAACAGATGTACTTAGTATATCTTACATGGGTTATGCAACCAGAACAATTGCAGTTGGATCGCAAACCTCTTTAACAATCAAACTTCAAGAAGACTCCAACCAATTAAAAGAGGTAGTAGTTCAAGTGGGGTATGGTACTGTTAAGAAAAAAGATGCTACTGGTACTATTTCGGTTTTAGGCACAAAAGACTTTAACAAAGGACCAGTAGTTTCTGCAGATGCTATGATTACCGGTAGAGTTGCTGGTATGCAAGTTATTAATGGAGGAGGTTCTCCAGGTGAGAGTGCAGTTATTAGAATTAGAGGAGGGTCTTCCTTAACGGCCAGTAATGATCCTCTTTATGTAATTGACGGAGTTCCTACTCAGGCAGGTGGTGTTCAAGGTGGCAGAAACCCTTTGTCAACCATCAATCAAAATAATATCGAGTCAATCTCAGTATTAAAAGATGCCTCTGCAACTGCTATTTATGGATCTCGTGCTTCTAATGGGGTTGTGATTATTACAACCAAAAAAGGAAAAACGGGAGATATTAAGGTAAGTTATAACGGTGTTTTCCAAGTATCTCAAATCTCTAACAAAGTTGATGTTTTATCAACAGATGAGTTTAAAAGTGTGGTAGATCAATATGGTACACCAGCCCAAAAAGCATTGGTTGGTACCAGCAGCACCGACTGGCAAGATCAGATTTACAGAACTGCTTTTGGAACAGACAACAATATTGCAGTAGGAGGTGGTGTTGACAATGTGACTTATAGAGCGTCTGTAGGATATGCTAACTTACAAGGGATATTGCTTAGAGATAATTTGCAAAGAACTACTTTTCAAGCTGGATTAGTTGGAAACTTTTTCGATAAACAATTAAGAGTTGAAATCAACAATAATACAGCTTCTTTGGTAAACAATTATAGTAATCGTGGAGCAATTGGAGCTGCTGTAGGTTACGACCCTACTCGTCCTGTAAAAAATGATGATGGCACTTATTCCCAATGGTATAATGCAAACGGTACTTACCAAATTTTAACTTTAAGAAACCCTGTATCTCTTATACAACAAAATAATAACTATGGAACTTCATTTAGAAGTATAGGAAATGCACAAATTGATTATAAACCAAACTTTATCCCTGGCTTAAAAGCAACTGCAAATTTTGGTATTGACAATAACGACGGTGTAGGTTATGGCGATAATAGTCTAGATTTTTTAAACGGGCAAACAGGTACTGGTTATGGTAATACATATGAACACACCCAAAACAGTTACAATAAATTGATGGATTTGTATGCCAATTACAACAGTACTATTGGAGCAGTTGATGGAGTATATGATGTAACAGCGGGTTACTCTTATCAAAATTTTAGAAATACAAATTCAGGATTCGCTTACAATTATGAGCAAAATAAATATACCTATGATCTTGAAAATCCAAATACTGTAAATCTACAATCTTTCTTTGCCAGAGGTAATTTTACTTTTGCCAATAAATATTTAGTGACAGCATCCTATAGACTAGATGGAACTTCACGTTTTACTCCAGATAATCGTTGGTCCGGATTCCCTGCTGTAGCATTGGGTTGGAAAGTTAATGAAGAAGGGTTCTTAAAAGATGTTGAGAGCGTATCTACACTAAAATTAAGATTGAGTTGGGGTATCACTGGACAACAAGATTTACCAGGAAAATATTACCCTTCACTTCCTTTGTACCAATCCTCTGACACAGCTTCACAATATCCTTTAGGAGGAGCATATTACAGCACTTTGAGACCTCAAGCCTACAATTCAGATTTAAAATGGGAAGAAACTACGTCTTGGAATGCTGGTATTGATTTTGGTTTTTTCCAAAACAGATTTACCGGAAGTGTCGATGTATATCAAAAAGACACAAAGGATTTATTGTTAAACACCCAAAACCCATCATTCTTTGGTTTTTCGAACTACGGAGACTACAATGTAGGAGCGATGACAAATAAAGGTATCGAGGTAGCCTTGTCTGCAGACATTATAAAAAATGATGACTGGAATTGGAATCTTGGAGGTAATATTACATTTCAAAACTCTGAAATTACAGCTTTGACAACAGATTCAGCTAATACACCTGGAATAGCTGTAGGTGGAATTTCTGGAGGAACTGGTAACACTATTCAAAACCACCAAGTTGGATATGCTCCAAATGCATTTTTTGTATACGAACAAGCGTATGGTGCAGACGGAAAACCATTAGATGGTGTGGTAATTGACAGAAATCAAGATGGTAAAATTGATGATTTAGACAAATACCGTTATCATAAACCAGCAGCAGATGCTTTTTATGGAGTTAATACTAGCGTATCCTATAAAAACTGGCTTCTTGCAATGAATTTTAGAGGTTCATGGGGTAACTTTAATTATAACAACGTAGATTCTAATGCTGGCACAGTAAAAACCGTATTGATTAGTCCTAGTTACATTAATAATGGTATGAATAATTTACTTGAAACAGGTTTTTTACAAACTTCAGACAGACAATATCTTTCCGATTATTATGTACAAAAAGCCGATTTTTTCAGAATGGATAACGTAAGTTTAGGATATACTTTTGATCAAAAAGATGATAAGGGTGCAATAATACAATTGACTGGTGCAGTTCAGAATGTATTTGTAGTTACTGAATATACAGGTTTGGATCCTGAGGTAGTTAATCCAGGTAACTCTGTTGGAATTGACAACAATATCTATCCTAGACCAATCACTTTTACGTTAGGTTTAAACGTTAACTTCTAATACAAAATAACAAGAAAATGAAAAAGATACAAATAAAATTATTGGGTATTTCTTTGATGATGATGGGCTTGTTTTCATCATGTACAGGAGAATTAGACCAATCTCCAGATAACGGGTCTCAACTTCCGGCCGATCAAGTTTTTAGTAATCCAGCTTCCTATAAACAAGTATTGTCAAAATTATATGCTGGTTTTTCTACGACAGGTCAAGTTGGAAATAATGGAGGAGCTCCAGATATTTTGGGTATTAACGAAGGTGAAAGCCAATATATAAGAGGTTACTTCTTATTGCAAGAACTATCAACGGATGTTACCATTTTAGGATGGAACGATGCCACGATTAAAGATTTTCATTATCAAACATGGACGGCTTCAGATAAATTCCTGAATGCTATGTATTCTCGTTTTGCCTATCAGGCAGTAAATTGTACTGAGTTTCTGAAACAAACAACTGATGCAAAATTGGCGGGTAAAGGTCTAGATGCTGCTTTATTAGCCGAAATAAAAACATATAGAGCTGAAGCTCGTTTGTTGAGAGCTATTACTTACTGGCATTTGTTGGATACCTTTGGTGCTGGGTCTATACTTACCGAAGAGTCACCAGATAGTTTTAATTATCCTCCTTATGCATCAAGACAAGAATTGTACACTTTTGTAGATACTGAATTGACCGCAATTGAAGCAGAATTGAAAGACCCTAAAACCAATGAAGCTTTTCGTGCAGACAAAGCCTGTGCCTGGATGCTGCATGCAAAACTTTACATGAATGCCAAAGTATATACTGGAACAGCAAACTATGATGGTGCTGCTGCTTATATCAATAAAATTATTACTTCTGGTAAATTTTCATTGGTAAATAATTATAAATATTTATTTCTAGCAGACAATGATGTAAATGGAGCGCAAAATGAAACTATATTAACAGCAGCTTATGATGGTATAAAAACAACTGGATATGGTGGAACAACTTTCTTGGTACATGCCGGAATTGACGGAGACAGTAAAATGCCTGCTTCAGAGTTTGGTATTGGAGGCGGATGGGGAGGCTATAGAGCTACCTCTGCTTTTGTAAGTTTGTTTGACGGTAGCACTACCGATGTAAGAGGGAATTTTTACACTACAGGTCATACCTTAGAAAATACTGATGTATCCAGTTTTTATTCTGGATATGCTTTTCAAAAATTCAGAAACGTAAAAGTTGATGGTTCATGGGGTTCAGATGCATCGGGTAATTTTGTTGATACAGACTTCCCAATATTTCGTTATGCAGATGTATTACTAATGTATGCAGAATGTCAACTTAGGGGAGCAGCAGGAACAAATGCTGTTGATGCGCTTAGCTATGTAAATGCCATTAGAACTAGAGCAAATGCAGGGACTATTTCGGCTGGTGAACTTACTTTACCGTTCCTTTTGGACGAGAGAGGAAGAGAGCTATATCTTGAAGGTCATAGAAGAACGGATTTAATTCGATTTGGTAAATTTACTGGTGGTTCTTATTTATGGCCATGGAAAGGTGGCGTATATTCTGGTTCACCTACTCAATCCTATAGAGATTTATATCCTATCCCTGCTCAAACATTAGCAAATAACACAACCTATAAACAAAACCCTGGGTACTAATAATCAATCATAAAACTAAATAAAATGAAAAATATAACTAAATCAATAATTGCTTTGTTCGCTGTTTTAGCGTTCTCCTGTACTCCTGATGATGTACAAGATCGTCCTGTAGTTTCACCAGAAACTGCACCAGTTTTGACTGCTCCATTAAGCGGTGCCACTTATAACTTACTAGAAGTAAATAAAGACCAGATGGCGGAACGTTTTACCTGGACTGCTGCTGACTTTGGACAATCTGTTGAAGTGGCTTATTCTGTAATAATTGACATAAAAGGAAATGAATTTAAAACACCACAATCTTTAGGTGGAGCTACATCTCCTACTCTTCAATTGGCAGTTTCTGTGGAAGACATGAATAATGCTGTAACTAAGTTAGGCGCAACACCATTAGTACCTACTGAATTTGAAGTTCGCGTTGTTGCAACTACAGGTGTTTCTACTACAATGGTTTCAGAACCAATTACAATTGTAGTTACTTCTTATACAGGTTTACTTCCTTATGCCTATACAGATTGGTACCTAATTGGAGCAGCTGTACAAGGCGGATGGGATAACAATGCAAACACTGATCACCAACCAATGTTTAGAGACGGTACTAATGCAAACATCTACTCTTTTACAGGTTATTTCCTTGCTGGTAACTTCAAATTAATTTCAGAAAAAGGTAGCTGGGCTTCTCAATTAGGTAAAGCGAGTGATACAGCAATCCAAATACAAGACAATGCTGGTGAATTTACAATACCTACAGAAGGATTTTATAAATTTACGTTTGACACAACAGCTTTGACTTATACGTTAGTAGCTTATGATGCGTCAGCTGCCAAAGAGTTTACATCAATAGGTATGGTTGGTACTGCGACAGGAAGTTGGGATATAGATCAGGTTATGGCACAATCTGGTTTCTATCCAAAATCTCATATTTGGTCCATAACACTTGATTTGGCTAAAGGTGCTGCCAAGTTCAGAGCCAATGGCGCATGGGCTGACAATTGGGGTGGTTCAACTGCATTTTCTGCAATAGGAACAGGTGGTGGCGATATTCCAGTAACAGGAAAATCAAAATTCATTGTGTTTTTCAATGACTTAGACGGTAGTTATTCTATGATTCCTAATCAAAAATAACATAAGAATTATAATGATGAAAAGGGCTGTCTTAACTGACAGCCCTTTTTTTTATTCCCATAATAAAGAATAAAAGCAGATTTATTGGAGGCAACAATAAGAGTGCCCTAAAAATTATCATATTTTTACTGTTAGCAATTATAATCAATTACATATCAATGATTTATAATAAAAAACAAATTTTATTTGTAGTCCTTTTTTTATCAACACTACATCGTTGTAGTATTGTTTAATAAATACCATGCGTTAAAACATAAGATATATTTTATATATTTAATAACTGATATTTTTAATACGATTAACAGTCGATTATTTAGATTTAATATTCTCCATTGTTCCTAGTTGCAAATACGAATGATATGAATTTTAGATACGGTTGCGCAACCAAAGACCGAACCCGCGATTAATGTCTTTAAAATATGATTTTAAAATAAAACAGCGGAAGCCGAAAAGCTGATGAGTAGGCAACTAAAATTTAAAATTTATTAAAATGAAAAAAGATTTTTTAAGTAAAGTAAAAGGTGCTATCCTTTCTAAAGAAGAAGCAAAAACTATTTCTGGAGGTTATTCTGGATCATACCTTCCTGGTTCCCCATGTTCTTTTATTGTTTGTGGTGGAATACAAAATCAAGGTACACAAGTTTCAACAAGTTGTACACTACCAATGCCAGGCAAAGTATATGTGTATAAGCCAAAACCTGATTTATATTGTGTTACATATAATTAATTAGAACGAGGTTTTGTATAAAACCCCTTTCCTTTTAAAAAAAATTATGATAATTCAAAGTTTTTGGTCTAAGCCTTTTTTTAAAGAAAATGACGATTTGAATGCAAGATTTAAGGGAGGTTGGCTAAACGCCAACTTCTTTTTTTACTCTTGTCTGCTGAGTTGTTTAAAATTTAAACAAAATTATGGCGAAGTTAGGCTTTATACTGATAATCTTGGCAAAGAATTGCTTATCGATAAGTTAGAAATCCCCTATTCTAAAGTCAATTTGGAACTTAATGAATTACAGGATTATCCATCCGAGTTATGGGCATTGGGTAAAGTGCTAACCTATTCTCTCCAAGAAAAACCATTTATACATGCGGATACCGATGTTTTTTTGTGGGATAAACTTCCGGTTGATTTATTAAAAACTGATTTATTTGCCCAAAACATAGAACTTAATTTCCCAAAATATAATGAAGTATTGGAAATAGTACTTAGTGAATTTAAAAATATCACTGAAGAATTATTTACCATTTACTCAAAAACTAACAATGTGTATGCTTATAACGCAGGTATAATTGGCGGTACTAGTTTAGATTTTTTCAAAGAATTAAAAAGTAAAGTATTTGAAATTATTGATGCAAACTTAGACAAACTGCATTTGATTGATGTTGGAGTCTTTAATATGGTGTACGAACAAATGTTAGGGTTTGAATTGGCAACTCAAAAAAATTTAGATATAACATTTTTAAAATCTGAAGTGAATGAAGCTTTTACAAATGTTATGAAATTCCATATGGTACCTATAAAAGAGACCTATATTCATACTGTTGGCTATGCCAAAAAGTCTCTAGAAATATGTGAACAACTAAAATACAGATTGCGATATGAATTCCCGGAAGAATATGGCAAACTAAATAAGAATTTAGTAAAACACAATCTATGTCCCGTGAATGATATTGTAGATGATGAAATTCGTTTTGAATTCCTATCTAAAATATATGCTTGGCTGGAGAACACTTCTTGGGAAATTATTTTGGATACCGAATTTAAATTATCCGAAAGCACACGATTCAATGAAATTACTGAAGAAGAAATACAAATCTATTATTTCTCTCCACAAAAGAAGATCGAAGATAAGTTAAAAATGGAAGATTGGGATTTTCTTCTATATTATTTTGAAAACCCAATCAGCATTAACACTATAGCTTTGGAAATAATTGACGACGAAGATTTTATGAAAAATATTACTCCAGAAGAATTAAAAGAAAAAATATTCTCTTTTGTAATGGATAGATGTATGTATCACCAAATTTTATTACCTGTAAATTTCAATTAAAAAATGAATAATTACACATACCTCAAAAAATATTTAAGAAAGAATTATTATTTGAATTTTGAAGATGAGATTCTTATTCGATTAGAATCTCATCCTAACTTCCCTAGTTTGTATGCTATAACAGACACCTTTGAATTTCTAGGAATTGAAAATGTAGCCGCAAAAGTTGAAAAAGAAGAGTTTGAAAACCTTCCTAGTTCTTTTCTTTCAGTAGTTGATTCAGATACTGGAAAGGAAATTGTTTATACTGAAAAAAATATAAATAAAATAACTATACAATTTTCTAATGGCTTCACAAAAACAGTTTCAAATGATGACTATTTAAAAATTTGGACAGGTATAATTGTAGCCATTGACGAAAATCCAATGAAAGAAAAGCATTTTTTTTCTTCAAACAAAAAGCACTTTCTCCTACTGGGAGGTATTATTGTCCTTTCATTAGCGCTACTTTTTTTAGAAAACAATGACAACTTGGTTGAAGCAACATTTTATTACTTATTGTTAGTAGTAGGTATTGTTATTAGTATCTTTTTGGTGCGTGAAGAGATGGGCTTGCACAATGATTCGATTTCGAAAATATGCAATGTTACAGAAAAGACAAGTTGCAAAGATGTGATGTCGTCTAAAGGAGCCAAAGTTTTAAAGAACATTAGTTTAAGTGATATATCAATACTCTATTTTAGTTCGCTAACATTATTTTTTGTTCTTACTTCTTTTGCTCAAAATAGTGTTCTCTATTCAATAATTGGAATTTTCTCAATTCCGGTTATTTTCTACTCGATATATTATCAGGGATTTATTGTCAAAAAATGGTGTCTCCTCTGTCTGGGTATCGATGCAGTACTTCTGCTACAGCTACTGGTAATTTCATTCAATTTCTCACTTAAATTCAATTATGCAACTGGCATTTCATTCTTATCAGGGCTCTTTATAGTTGCGCTATTTTATTATTTGGGTTCTCAATTAAAAAATAAAATTCTAAAGATCACTAAAAGTGAGGGTGTTGAGTTGGAATATTATAAACTAAAACGTAACTATACTGTATTTAGCACCTTATTAAAAAATAATCAAAAAATAGATGAACTTCATTTAAATAACCTAAAAACGATTGTGATAGGTAACATAGAATCTTCAATTACTATGTTTTTGGTATTAAGCGCTTCCTGTGGCCATTGTCATACCGCATATGAAAAGGCTAGCCAATTGGTAAAAAGAAATCCAAATCAAATAAAAATCCAACTCATTTTTAACATCAACATTGAGAACACCGAAAATCCAAGTAATTTAATTTATAAACAAGCATTCAATTATTATTGCGCTGGTGAAGTAGATAAAGCTATAGCCTCATTAAATGACTGGCATATAGAAAGAATGGATATTGAAAAATGGAAATGCAAATGGGAGAACAATCATTTAGAAGATTCCTGTAAAATCATTCAAAAGCAGTACAACTGGTGTTTGGAAAATGATATCCATTATACGCCTGCTACTATTTTTAACGGCCATATTATGCCCAAAGAATACCAAATTAATGACCTCAATTATTTCATCGATGAATTAATTGAAGAAAAACTCACGTACATTGAAAATTAAAAATTTCCCTTTCTACAAACAACCTGATTCCAAAGATTGTGGCCCAACTTGCTTACGCATTATAGCTAAATATTACGGAAAAATTATTGAATTACAACAAATCCGAAATCTTTCTGAAACTACTCGTGAGGGCAGTAGTTTATTAGGTTTGAGTGATGCTGCAGAAGCTCTGGGGTTTCGAACTCTTGGTATAAAAATAAGCTTCGAAACCTTACAAAATGAATCTCCACTCCCTTGTATTGTACATTGGAATAACCAACATTTTGTGGTCGTTTATAAAATTAAGAACAATACCATTTACATATCAGATCCCAGTCATGGTTTAATAACTTATTCCATAGAGGATTTTATTAAATTTTGGATTGGCAAAAATGCCCATGAAAAAACAGAAGAAGGCATTGCTCTTTTGCTGGAGCCAACGCCAGAGTTTCATAAAAACGAATGGGATACCGAAAACTCTAAACGAAGTTTTGGTTACTTAACTAAGTACTTGTTCCGTTACAAAGGACTTGTTATTCAGCTTATCGTGGGTTTATCGGCTGCGAGTTTATTCTCATTACTGTTTCCGTTCCTGACGCAAAGCATTGTAGATATTGGAATTCAAACTCAAGATTTAAATTTTATTTATTTGATGCTTTTGGCACAATTAATGCTTTTTGCAGGACAAACTTCAATCGAGATACTGCGATCTTGGATAATGTTGCATTTAAGCACCCGTATTCATATTTCCCTAGTTTCGGATTTTTTTATAAAATTAATGAAACTACCGATCAGTTATTTCGACAGTCGTATGACAGGTGATATCATGCAGCGTATTGGCGACAATCATAGAATCGAACAATTACTTACAGGGAGTTCTCTCAATGTAATGTTTTCACTAGTTAATTTAGTAGTATTTAGTTTTGTACTAGCCTTTTACAACATTCAGCTATTCCTGGTTTTCCTTATCGGAAGTGTCGTTTATCTGGGATGGATATTGTTTTTCCTAAAAAAACGAAAAGAATTAGATTACAAGCGTTTCTCACAAGTGGCGAGTGAACAATCTAAGGTCATGGAGCTAATCAATGGAATGCAGGAAATAAAAATGCACAATGCCGAAAAGCAAAAACGTTGGGGGTGGGAGTTTGTACAGATTCGTCTTTTCAAGGTCAGTATGCAATCTCTTACATTGGAGCAATGGCAATCGGTGGGTTCTAATTTCATCAATCATCTTAAAGATTTATTAATTACTTTTTTCTCTGCAACATTAGTTGTAAAGGGAGAACTGTCACTAGGTATGATGCTTTCGGTACAATATATTATAGGCCAATTAAACAGCCCACTAATGCAGATGGTAGATTTTGTACGTTCTCTTCAAGATGCAAAAATCAGTCTCGAAAGGCTAGGAGAAATTCACGATAAAGAAGATGAAGAGGATGTACTAAATCCGAAAATTTACGATTTAGAACATTCTGACATTACTATAAAAAATTTGTCTTTTCGATATACAGGAAATCCTAATTATGTTTTAGAAAATTTGAATTTACATATTCCAAAACAAAAAACAACCGCCATTGTAGGCACAAGCGGCAGCGGAAAAACAACACTACTAAAACTTATGATGAAGTTTTATCAACCAAATAATGGAGAAATCAGTCTTGGAAACATCAAATTTGACAACATTTCGCCTAGTGCCTGGAGATCAAATTGTGGTGTAGTAATGCAAGAAGGATTCATTTTCAATGACACTATTGCCAATAATATTGCAGTAGGAGATGATTATGTAGATAAGAACAAACTTTTACATGCTATCGAAACTGCCAATATTAAGGAATTTATAGAAAGCTTGCCTCTCTCCTACAATACTAAAATTGGAAATGAAGGAACAGGAATTTCTGGTGGACAAAAACAACGCCTTTTAATCGCTAGAGCAGTTTATAAGAATCCTGATTATTTATTTTTTGACGAAGCCACTTCTTCTCTTGATGCCAACAATGAAAAGGTAATCATGGAGAATCTAAATCAATTTCTCAAAGGAAAAACCGCAGTAATTATTGCCCATCGCCTTTCAACCGTAAAAAATGCAGATCAAATAGTCGTTTTGGAAAAAGGAAAAATAGTTGAAATAGGAACACACAAAGATTTAATTCTCCTAAAAGGAAATTACTTTGAGTTAGTGAAAAATCAATTAGAATTAGGAAATTAATCATTTTAAGAATAGCTATAAATGACAAAAAAAAATATTTTAGAAGACATCGAATTGCGTTCGGAATCTGTACAAGAAGTATTGTCAAATCCTCCCACATGGATTGTAAGATATGGAATTTCCATTATCTTTATAATAATACTATTTACTTTTATGGGCTCCTGGTTTGTAAAATACCCAGATATTATTACTGCCAAAGCAATTATAACTTCTATAAATCCTCCCGAGAGACTGGAATCAAGAGTCAATTCTCGTATTGCAAAAATATATGTTTCTAATTCTGACAAAGTAAAAAAGGGAGATGTTTTGGCTATATTAGAAAGCACAGCAAATTATCAGGATATAATAAAAATATCAAAAGCAATTCAGGCTGTCAACACGAACTATCACAACTTTACTTTCCCTTTTGACAGGCTAAAAAACCTTGAACTTGGAGAAGTTCAAACGGCTTATATTCAATTCCATAAAGCATATGTTGAAAATGAATTAAATCAAAAACTCCATCCCTACTCGCAAGAAATTAATGCTGGACTAAGTTCTCAAAATGAAAATAGTAAAAGATTGTCTTCTCTTTATGAGCAACAAAAATTAGAATCAGCAAAACTATCATTAAGCGACCAACAATTAAAACGTTCCCAGCTGCTTTTTGACAAAGGCGTGATTTCAGGATATGATTTAGAAGTTCAAAAAGTCAATAACTTACAAGCTAAACAAAGTTATGACCAAACCAATTTAGCCATTTCTCAACAAAAAGAGGCGGTAAATCAGACCAAAAAACTAATAATAGGAAACGAAATATCGCAAGAGAAGACTGATGTTACTAATTTGAGTTCTCTTTATCAGGCACTAGATGAACTTAAAAAAAGCATTCATATTTGGCAGCAAAATTATCAATTTATGGCTCTTTGCGACGGAGTTTTTATATTTCAAAATTCTTGGAAAGAAAACCAGTTAATGAAAACAGGCGATTTATTTGCAACAATATTACCAGATAACCAACAGGAATTTATATGTAATTTATTAGTTCTTTCTCAAAATTCAGGTAAAATAAAACAGGGTCAGAAAGTACTAATTAAACTAGATAATTTTCCATTCCAAGAATATGGCATGCTAGAGGGAAAAATCCAAACAATGTCAACTGTTACAGATAAAGAAGGCAACTATTTTGTAGAAGTTACAATGCCAAATGCTTTAACTACAAGTTATAACAAAAAATTAAAATTTGACAAAGAACTAACAGGTCAGGCAGAAATAATAAGTGATGATATGCGCTTAATTGAACGTATTTTTTTTCAATTCAGAAAATTAGTTGTTAGATAAAAAAACTTGATGATTTTTATTAGGGCAAATTGCTCTTAAGTAAAATTGTCTATACTGTCTTTTAAATTCCATCATCATTTTTAAAACGAGTTATTACGAATCTAATTTGTTATAAGTCACGGCAAAACTTCCTTAATAAGAGTAACCATTAAGAAATATTTTAACATGTAAATTGCTATATTGATTTTATTTTATTAACACTACAACGTTATCGTAAAGAGTTAAACAAGGTGTTTTATATAAAATATATTAATATAACTATATTTATGTCCTTAAGAGGTTATCAACCTAAAAACTAATTAATTACTATGAAAAAACTTATACTTTTATTCTTATTTTTTTTGTCGTTAGGGGCTGTTGCTCAGATACAAACGGCAACCTACAGTGTTAACCCAAGCACCTTTGAGGAAACTACATCTATTACTATTACTATTAATGGGAGTAGTATAAATGAATCTATTTGGGGGGTCACTGGAAATGCACTTTACCTATGGGCATGGGCTTTTGATTTGGATGATACCTCTCCAAAAGGGACTCCACTAAATGGTTCGTGGGCTGCCTCTGATGCAGCCAGTAAATTTACCTATAATGCCGGTAGTGACACTTATACTAAGACATTTGTGCCAACTGCTTATTATAATACTACTAATATTGGAAAAATTGGTTTTTTAATAAAAGCCAAAGACGGAACAGGTGATAAAAAATCGCAAGATATGTTTGCCGAAGTGGGTTCTTTTCAAGTTACCCTTACTTCACCTGCACAAAACAGCACCTCTATACTTGCTTCTGGAGGAAGTCTTTCTATAGCCGCAACCAATACCAATGGTGTTGCGAGTTACAACTTAAAATCAAACGGCATAAGTATTAATACAAATGCAAGTACTGCAAGCTATGCCTATAACCACACCAACATTACTGCAAACCAAAACTATGAATTGGAAGTAAAACAAGGTACAACAACCATTACTAAGAAATTCACTGTTGTCATCAATCCAAATACAGTTTCTGAAACAATTCCAGCAGGTTTGGTTGATGGAATCAATTATAATCCAAATGATGCCACCAAAGCTACTTTGGTACTTGATGCGCCCCTAAAAGATTTTGTATATGTAGCCGGAAGTTTTAATAATTGGCAACCGGGCATTTCTTATGCCATGAAAAAAGATGCAACTGCTGGTTCAACAAAATTTTGGTTAGAATTGACCGGATTAGTTTCGGGTGCAAATAATACGTATCAATATTGGGTGGGGGAAACGACTCCTATTGCCAATTCTCCTGCGTTGGTAAAAACTGCCGATCCTTATTCGACTTTAGTATTAACTCAAGACGATCCAAGTATTCCAACTGCAACTTATCCCAATATGCCTGTTTATCCTGTAGGACAAGATAAAGAAGTAACCGTTCTACAGACAGGGCAAACACCATATGCATGGAGCTCTGCTACCACTAATTTTGTAAAACCACAAAAAGACAAATTGGTTGTTTACGAAGTATTGGTGAGAGATTTTGACGCCAACAGGAATTATCAAGATTTAATTAACCGTATTGATTATTTCAAAAATTTAAAAATCAATGCCATTGAATTATTGCCAGTAATGGAATTTGAAGGCAATGAAAGCTGGGGGTATAATACTTCTTTTCACATGGCTTTGGACAAATTTTACGGTCCTTCAACCAAATTAAAGGAATTGATTGACGTTTGCCATCAAAATGGAATTGCCGTAATCCTTGATGTAGCCTTAAATCATGCTTTTGGAAGAAACCCAATGATCCGTATGTGGATGAATGATGCCGATGGTAACGGTTATGGATCTCCAACTGCTGAAAATCCTTATTTTAATACCGTCGCCAAACATGCTTATAGTGTAGGCGAAGATTTTAATCATGCTTCTCCATATACAAAAAATTATGTAAAAAGAGTCATCAAACAATGGATTGAAGAATACAAGATTGACGGTTTCCGTTGGGATTTAACCAAAGGATTTACGCAAAACTGTACTGCCAGCGATCAAAGTTGTACAGGTAATTACCAACAGGACAGAGTTGATATTTTGAAAGGGTATGCTGATTATTCATGGTCACTAGATCCAACGCATTATACTATATTTGAACATTTAGGTGGAAATACCGAAGAACAACAATGGGCAAATTATAGAATTACTGAAACTCCAAGTAAAGGGGTAATGATGTGGGGAAATATGAATAATGAATATGGTAAACTGTCTAAAGGATATTCGGGAAATATTTCGGGAATGACAAATTCAAGTCGCGGATTTACCAACAACAGATTAATGGGTTACGCTGAAAGTCATGATGAAGAACGTTTAATGTATTATAACAAAACTGCCGGAAACAGCACTAATGCCGCTCATAATGTAAAAACATTAAATGTTGCTTTGTCTAGAATGTCAGCGATAGGAGCCGTTTCATTATTAGTTCCTGGACCAAAAATGATATGGCACTTTGGTGAATTAGGGTGGGATTCTTCTATTTACACCTGTAGTAATGGAACTCTAAATACTTCTTCAGACGCAACATCCGGTGACTGCAAATTGGATACTAAGCCTCAACCACAATGGACAAACAATTGGCTGGCGGATAATAATAGAAATAAAATCTACAACGATTGGGCAAGAATGATTGGATTAAAAACTACTGAAGCTGTATTCTCTGGTACAGCAACAATGGCTAATTCATCCACTTTAATGCCAAATATTAAAATAACCAATAGTGCTTTGGCCAGTACCGATCTTAAAGACGTATTAATAATTGCCAATTTTGACGTTACAACTCAAAATGTAGCCACAGGATTCCCATATACAGGAACCTGGTACAACTTAATGGACAATTCAACATTCACTGTAACCAATGTAAGCACACCCATTAGTTTAGCACCGGGTGAATTTAGAATTTTCGGAAACAAAACAACAACCTTAGCAACCACAGATTTTGAGGTTTTAAAAGATGTTTATATCTATCCAAATCCAGCCTCAAGCTATTTTACATTAAATACCAATACCTCTAAAGTTCAAATTTATTCTATAACAGGTCAATTGGTCAAATCATTCAATAAAAATCAAACTGCCGGACAACAATTTAGCATCAGCGATATTGATAGTGGAATGTACTTAGTTAAGATTTACAACGAAGAAAATCAAGTAAAAGTGATGAAATTCATCAAGCAATAAATACCTATTATTTCGAATTAGTTAGTTTAAATTAGCCATCAAATTAAGTTTTGGTGGCTTTTTTTGCGATGAATTTAATTTAAATTAGTTGAAACTTAGCAAACCCATAATATGTAGTCTGGCATGCCCCCGTTGCATACCATTTTATCTTCACAATAGCTTTTTGTTTGCAACGTGGTCGGGCTGTCCACTGTATCCACGCCCAAAAGCGTGGGATGCCGTTCCCATCCCTCATGCAATGGCGTTTTCAAAACTGCTTTTTTGAATAAATACCTTTTACGCTATAAACAAAAAAACAGCTCAAAAAGAAGAGCTGTTTTTCATAATTTCGAAGTAAGTATTGTGTCCTAAACAGCAACCCAATTAATTGGTTGTAGCCACGTTTTGGTTTTTCATTTTCAATTCTCCTTTGTAAACTTCGGCGATTGATTTTCTGGACAAAGTGGTCGCTTGATTAGCAATCACGATTTCATGTGTCACTTTTTTAAGATTGGTTTCCACTTCCAAAAAGTAAACGCCATCAGGAAATTCCTCAAGACTATAGGTTTTCAAGATACCCCCTTTTCCGGTGGCGATTTCGCTATAGATTACATTGTGGAATTTATCATAGATCGTCACATTGGCTTTTTGAATCTGGTTTACAGAAAAACTAATTTCTTTACCCGTTCCTTTTTTTACATTTAGTAAAAAATCACCATCGATTGCATAAGTACTCATGGTAGTCATCGCTACTAATACTACTAGACTAAGTTTTAAAATCGTTTTCATAATACTGCTGTTTTAAATTAGTAATAATTTCTATGGCTAAAGTAGTATCCTAATTCCATTGAAAATGCAACTGTATTTTCCAATACAACTGCTATTTTAACTACACGAAAACGATGTATTGACTCTTGAGATAATTTAGTACAGATTCGAGGTAATTTAGAATAGTTCTTTCTTTGAGTTTTTGAGTTTTTTTATTTAAAACCTTCTTCAAAACAAAAAACCCCTCATCGATAGGATGAAGGGTTTTTAAAAAGAAAGGCGACGACATACTCTCCCACATAACTGCAGTACCATCTGCGCAGGCGGGCTTAACTACTCTGTTCGGGATGGGAAGAGGTGAGCCCCGCCGCAATAACCACCTTAAGGTTGTTATAATTGCTTTGGGCAATTATCTGCAAGTCGTAATTCATAATTCTGAATTCGTAATTGCAATAATATCGTAACATACTGAGATAAAGAATATAAAAAGTATTTTATTAGAAAGTTTCTCCCCGAGCCTTGCGGCTCGGGAAAAGGTGTACATAAGCTTACGGGTTATTAGTACTACTTGACTATGACATTACTGCCTTTACATCTATAGCCTATCAACGTGGTCATCTCCCACGACCCTTAAAAGAAATCTCATCTTGTGGTGGGTTTCGCGCTTATATGCTTTCAGCGCTTATCCCTTCCAAACGTAGCTACTCTGCGATGCTCCTGGCGGAACAACAGATACACTAGAGGTTTGTCCAATTCGGTCCTCTCGTACTAGAATCAGATCCACTCAAATTTCTTGCGCCCACAGTAGATAGAGACCGAACTGTCTCACGACGTTCTGAACCCAGCTCGCGTGCCACTTTAATGGGCGAACAGCCCAACCCTTGGGACCTTCTCCAGCCCCAGGATGTGACGAGCCGACATCGAGGTGCCAAACCCCCCCGTCGATATGAGCTCTTGGGGGAGATCAGCCTGTTATCCCCGGCGTACCTTTTATCCTTTGAGCGATGGCCCTTCCATGCGGAACCACCGGATCACTATGCTCTACTTTCGTACCTGATCGACCTGTATGTCTCTCAGTCAAGCTCCCTTATGCCATTGCACTCTACGCACGGTTACCAAGCGTACTGAGGGAACCTTTAGAAGCCTCCGTTACTCTTTTGGAGGCGACCACCCCAGTCAAACTACCCACCAAGCAATGTCCCCCGCAATCGCGGGGTTAGGCCTCAGATAAACAAAGGGTTGTATTTCAACAATGACTCCACAACGCCTGGCGACGCCACTTCACAGTCTCCAACCTATCCTACACATCATTTATCCAAGGTCAATACTAAGCTATAGTAAAGGTGCACAGGGTCTTTTCGTCCCACTGCGGGTAAACGGCATCTTCACCGTTACTACAATTTCACCGAGCTCATGGCTGAGACAGTGTCCAGATCGTTACACCATTCGTGCAGGTCGGAACTTACCCGACAAGGAATTTCGCTACCTTAGGACCGTTATAGTTACGGCCGCCGTTTACTGGGGCTTCATTTCAATGCTTCTGATTACTCATAACATCTCCACTTAACCTTCCAGCACCGGGCAGGTGTCAGGCCCTATACTTCATCTTACGATTTTGCAGAGCCCTGTGTTTTTGATAAACAGTCGCCTGGACCTCTTCACTGCGGCCTCTATTTTTACATAGAGGCGACCCTTCTCCCGAAGTTACGGGTCTATTTTGCCTAATTCCTTAGCCATGAATCTCTCGAGCACCTTAGGATTCTCTCCTCGACTACCTGTGTCGGTTTGCGGTACGGGTACTAATTACCTGAAGTTTAGAGGTTTTTCTTGGAAGCCCTTAGGCGCACTATCTCTTTGTCCGAAGACTCCGAGTACTATCGTATTTCCCCAAGCCGCGTGGATTTGCCTGCGCAGCTTATAGGTAGGTACTTCAACGAACTATTCCGTCAGTTCGCGGCGCTTTCATCACTCCGTCACCCCATCACAGTAATCAGTAGTACGGGAATATTAACCCGTTGTCCATCGACTGTCCCTTTCGGGTTCGCCTTAGGTCCCGACTAACCCACAGCTGATTAGCATAGCTGTGGAAACCTTAGTCTTTCGGTGTGCGGGTTTCTCGCCCGCATTATCGTTACTTATGCCTACATTTTCTTTTCTAACCAGTCCAGCATACCTTACGATACACCTTCAACCCTGTTAGAATGCTCCCCTACCACTTGTAATAAATTACAAATCCATAGCTTCGGTAATATGTTTATGCCCGATTATTATCCATGCTCGTCCGCTCGACTAGTGAGCTGTTACGCACTCTTTAAATGAATGGCTGCTTCCAAGCCAACATCCTAGCTGTCTGGGCAGACAAACCTCGTTCTTTCAACTTAACATATATTTGGGGACCTTAGCTGATGGTCTGGGTTCTTTCCCTCTCGGACTTGGACCTTAGCACCCAAGCCCTCACTGCTGGTAAACATTATATAGCATTCGGAGTTTGTCAGGAATTGGTAGGCGGTGAAGCCCCCGCATCCAATCAGTAGCTCTACCTCTATATAACTTTGCGACCAGCGCTGCACCTAAATGCATTTCGGGGAGTACGAGCTATTTCCGAGTTTGATTGGCCTTTCACCCCTACCCACAGGTCATCCGAAGACTTTTCAACGTCAACCGGTTCGGACCTCCACACTGTGTTACCAGCGCTTCATCCTGCCCATGGGTAGATCACACGGTTTCGCGTCTAACACTACTGACTAAAGCGCCCTATTCAGACTCGCTTTCGCTACGGATCCGTGGCTTAACCACTTATCCTTGCCAGCAACGTTAACTCGTAGGCTCATTATGCAAAAGGCACGCCGTCACCCCACTAAAGGGCTCCGACCGCTTGTAAGCGTATGGTTTCAGGATCTATTTCACTCCGTTATTCACGGTTCTTTTCACCTTTCCCTCACGGTACTGGTTCACTATCGGTCTCTCAGGAGTATTTAGCCTTAGCGGATGGTCCCGCCAAATTCAGACAGGGTTTCACGTGCCCCGCCCTACTCAGGATACCACTATCTATTACACTTATTACTTATACGAGGCTATCACTCTCTTTGGCTCTACTTTCCAGTAGATTCTAATTCTTTGTGCATAAAATATCGTGGTCCTACAACCCCAGCATTGCCGTAACAACACTGGTTTGGGCTAATCCGCGTTCGCTCGCCACTACTTACGGAATCACTTTTGTTTTCTTCTCCTCCGCCTACTTAGATGTTTCAGTTCAGCGGGTTTGCCCACCTATCGGTGTACTATGTCTTCAACATAGTGGGTTGCCCCATTCAGGTATTTACGGATCAATCGGTGTGTGCCCGTCCCCGTAACTTTTCGCAGCTTATCACGCCTTTCATCGCCTCTGAGAGCCAAGGCATCCCCCATACGCCCTTATTTTGCTTATTGTACCAATCGTAAACTTAATTACGACCGTTTTTTTTCGTTTCTATACTTAAAAAGTATAAAAACTGCTTTCTACTTTTTATTATTTCTTATCTCAATATGTCAATGAACTTTTTTCTTAGTGATTAGTACTTAGTAAGTAGTGATTAGTCTAAACTAATTACCATTCACTCTTTACTATTCACTAGAATAGTGGAGAATAACGGAGTCGAACCGTTGACCTCCTGCGTGCAAGGCAGGCGCTCTAGCCAGCTGAGCTAATCCCCCAATTTAATTATGAATTGTGAATTATGAATTATGAATTGCTGTAATTCGTAATCTTTCAACCCTAGAATTTCCTTTCAATCTATGTTTATGAACTTTTTCAATTCGTAATTCGTAATTTACAAATTCGTAACTGTTTTGTTGTCTCGGACAGACTCGAACTGTCGACCCCTACATTATCAGTGTAGTACTCTAACCAGCTGAGCTACGAGACACTCTTCATTCTTATTTTTGTGCTTATTTAGCACATGTTTTTTAAATTAACAGCAAGAGTAATAAAATTTCAATCTTTGTAACCAATAGTCTTTTCGTCTTCTTTCCTCAGCGTGTATAAATACTAACACTAAGGCTCTAGAAAGGAGGTGTTCCAGCCGCACCTTCCGGTACGGCTACCTTGTTACGACTTAGCCCTAGTTACCAGTTTTACCCTAGGCAGCTCCTTGCGGTCACCGACTTCAGGCACCCCCAGCTTCCATGGCTTGACGGGCGGTGTGTACAAGGCCCGGGAACGTATTCACCGGATCATGGCTGATATCCGATTACTAGCGATTCCAGCTTCACGGAGTCGAGTTGCAGACTCCGATCCGAACTGTGACCGGTTTTGTAGATTCGCTCCTGGTCACCCAGTGGCTGCTCTCTGTACCGGCCATTGTAGCACGTGTGTAGCCCAAGGCGTAAGGGCCGTGATGATTTGACGTCATCCCCACCTTCCTCACAGTTTGCACTGGCAGTCTCGTTAGAGTTCCCGACATGACTCGCTGGCAACTAACAACAGGGGTTGCGCTCGTTATAGGACTTAACCTGACACCTCACGGCACGAGCTGACGACAACCATGCAGCACCTTGTAATTTGTCTTGCGAAAAAACTGTTTCCAGTCCGGTCAAACTACATTTAAGCCTTGGTAAGGTTCCTCGCGTATCATCGAATTAAACCACATGCTCCACCGCTTGTGCGGGCCCCCGTCAATTCCTTTGAGTTTCATTCTTGCGAACGTACTCCCCAGGTGGGATACTTATCACTTTCGCTTAGCCACTGAGATCGCTCCCAACAGCTAGTATCCATCGTTTACGGCGTGGACTACCAGGGTATCTAATCCTGTTCGCTACCCACGCTTTCGTCCATCAGCGTCAATCCATTAGTAGTAACCTGCCTTCGCAATTGGTATTCCATGTAATCTCTAAGCATTTCACCGCTACACTACATATTCTAGTTACTTCCTAATAATTCAAGTCCTACAGTATCAATGGCCGTTTCCCCGTTGAGCGGGGAGATTTCACCACTGACTTATAAGACCGCCTACGGACCCTTTAAACCCAATGATTCCGGATAACGCTTGGATCCTCCGTATTACCGCGGCTGCTGGCACGGAGTTAGCCGATCCTTATTCTCACAGTACCGTCAAGCTCTCTCACGAGAGAGTGTTTCTTCCTGTGCAAAAGCAGTTTACAATCCATAGGACCGTCATCCTGCACGCGGCATGGCTGGATCAGGCTTGCGCCCATTGTCCAATATTCCTCACTGCTGCCTCCCGTAGGAGTCTGGTCCGTGTCTCAGTACCAGTGTGGGGGATCTCCCTCTCAGGACCCCTACCCATCGTAGCCTTGGTAAGCCGTTACCTTACCAACTAGCTAATGGGACGCATGCTCATCTTTTACCGTTGTGACTTTAATAGCATCATCATGCGATGTCGCTATACTATGAGGTATTAATCCAAATTTCTCTGGGCTATCCCTCTGTAAAAGGTAGATTGCATACGCGTTACGCACCCGTGCGCCGGTCTCTAATTCCGAAGAACTATACCCCTCGACTTGCATGTGTTAAGCCTGCCGCTAGCGTTCATCCTGAGCCAGGATCAAACTCTTCATCGTATATTGTTTGCTTAATTGCTTAAGCTATTGTTATTCGACTCCAATTCTAGTGGTCAATATTCAAATCTATCGATTCTATTACTCTTATTCTTTTGTTTTAAGATCTCTCTTAAAACGGCTGTCAATTCAATATGTCTAGGAACGTATTCTTCTTTTTTTACTCACTAGTCTTTCGATTAGCGGGTGCAAAAGTACAAAGCTTTTTCTTCTCTCACAAGCTTTTTGAAATCTTTTTTGAAAATTTATTTTCAGTGTTAATTTCGTTTTTGCTTATCAGAATATTAAAGAACTTATGCGCTGTTGCGGGTGCAAAAGTAGTCCCTTTATCCGTTT
Source organism: Flavobacterium sp. N3904 (assembly GCF_025947305.1). Classification (NCBI taxonomy): domain Bacteria; kingdom Pseudomonadati; phylum Bacteroidota; class Flavobacteriia; order Flavobacteriales; family Flavobacteriaceae; genus Flavobacterium; species Flavobacterium sp. N3904. Next base: position 1,592,020 of record NZ_CP110009.1, on the reverse strand, counting down.
AAACAATGACTTTTTACATTTATTTTGCTTTAATTTTACACTTATTTTTTAACACATTGATATATCACAATTTACAGCACAACCTTTTTGTGAATTTACCATTTTCTAATAGGTGTTTTTGAGGAATTATGCAGTTTTGTTCGGTTTCTAAGAATTGGTTTGTGAATGATCATGCGTAAATGGGACACGGATGAAACGGATGCGACGGATTAACACGGATTTTTTTTAAATGTTCCTATACTATATATAAAGGTGTTCCTTTTTACCTGACTTCTTATGAAAACAAATGCCATAGCCCTGATAGTAGTAGAAATCCTTCTTGTGCCGGGGTTCGGTACAAGAAGATTGTAACGAATAGCAGGTTTTCAGCTCCTAATTACTACAACTATTAATACTTAATCGAAACGAATAGCTTTGACTGGGGTAATTTTGGTGATTATATATAGGAGTGAAATATACTTTAGAATTGTTTTATTCTTAGCATTTGCAATTTTCATTTTGGAACAGAAAATCAAAAAAGCTACAGATATAACGAATGTAAAGACAACAATACTTGCTTTAGCATTATTACAAACCCTATATAAAGACAAAAAAGAGTTTGCTACTAGGAGAGGAGTGATAAAAACAAAAAAGCTTCTCAAGATGAGAAGCTTTTGGTGCGGATAATAGGACTCGAACCTACACGCCTTGCGGCACCAGATCCTAAGTCTGGCATGTCTACCAATTTCACCATATCCGCGAAATTAATTCACTATACTCTTATTTTAAAGAGGTGTTCATTGAACTAGCGTTTGTGGGTGCAAAGATAATCATATCTTCCAATTTTCAAAGGAATTTTTTAAAAAAATATTCATTCTATTTTTTGTATTTTTGAATCATAAAAAAATTTTGATTCCATGGATGATATAAAATTATATGTTACAAAACACAAAGAACGGTTTATCAACGAGTTAATTGAATTATTGAAAATTCCATCTGTCAGTGCAGACACCGCTTTTTCCCAAGATGTTTTTGACACTGCTGAGGCTGTTAAAACAAGTTTAGTGACTGCAGGATGCGATTTTGTAGAAATTTGCGAGACTGCGGGCTATCCTATTGTATACGGAGAGAAGACAATCGACCCGAAATTACCTACTGTTTTGGTTTATGGACATTATGATGTTCAGCCGGCTGATCCATTAGAATTATGGACTTCTCCCCCATTTGAACCTATTATCAAAAAAACCGAAATTCATCCCGAAGGCGCTATTTTTGCAAGAGGTTCATGCGATGATAAAGGTCAAATGTACATGCATGTAAAAGCTTTTGAATACATGATTCAAAGCAATACTTTGCCTTGCAACGTAAAATTCATGATTGAAGGTGAGGAAGAAGTAGGCAGCGTCAACCTAAAAACCTTTGTAGAAAACAATACTAAGAAACTGAAAAATGATGTGATTTTGATTTCGGACACCGGAATGATTTCCAATCAACAACCCTCAATCACCACTGGCCTGCGAGGATTAAGCTATGTCGAAGTAGAAGTTACAGGACCTAATCGCGACTTGCATTCTGGATTATATGGTGGGGCTGTTGCCAATCCTATTAATGTTTTGGCCAAAATGATTGCATCTTTACATGACGAAAACAATCACATTACTATTCCTGGATTTTATGACAATGTTGAAGAATTGTCATTAGAAGAAAGAGCCGAAATGGCCAAAGCTCCTTTTAGTCTAGATAATTATAAGAAAGCATTAGACCTAAATGATATTTACGGTGAAAGCGGCTATGTAACCAATGAGCGCAACTCGATTCGACCAACACTAGATGTCAACGGAATTTGGGGAGGTTATACTGGCGAAGGTGCCAAGACGGTTATTGCGAGCAAGGCTTTTGCCAAAATTTCGATGCGTTTGGTACCTAACCAAGATTGGGAAGTCATAACCGAGTTGTTCACCAAACATTTCACCAGCATCGCTCCGGCTGGCGTTACCGTAAAAGTAACCCCCCATCACGGCGGCCAAGGCTACGTAACTCCAATAGACAGCATCGGTTACAAAGCGGCCAATATGGCGTACACCGAAACCTTTGGCGTTCCTGCGATTCCCGTGCGTTCCGGAGGAAGCATTCCTATTGTTGCCTTGTTCGAAAAAGAGCTAAAAAGCAAAACGATATTGATGGGCTTTGGACTTGACAGTGATGCCATTCACTCACCAAACGAACATTTCGGAATTTTCAATTACCTAAAAGGGATTGAAACCATTCCATTGTTTTACAAATATTTTGTCGAGTTGAGCAAATAAGAATTCTCAAAAAATAACTAAATCCGTTCTCAGTGAACGGATTTTTTTATGCCTATTTCTCAAACAATCTAACAATCTTTAAAATTAAAACATCCTGACTACAGTCGAAGGGAGGAGCTATTTCCAGCTGTCCACTATATCTGTTGTCCCTAACCCCGGGACAACAGGATGCCGTTTCCATCTGGGCTAGGGCTTACAGTTTTGATAAGATATTGATTTTTAGAATTAAATTGTTTTAACAAGCGCGCTATTTCTCCTAAAAAAGTATTCAAACATTTGGTTGTGTTAATTTTTATTCTACATTTGTAGAGTTAATTCTACTTAAGTAGAGCAAAAATTATTTATGAGACACTTATTCATCACTTTATTTCTTACCTTAACATTGATTGGATGCAAAACGACACCAATAAACCAAAAGGCAAACAAGAAAAGGGTCGGACTTTGGATTGAACAATATTCAATTGACAGCACGCATTACAAATCGGTTGGAAAATATAAAAATGGTGATCCCACAAAGAAATGGCATTATTACACCAACAATAGAATCAACAAAAAAGAAGTTTACAGAAAAAACAAATGCTTCATTACTTATTACAACGCAAATGGAACAATTCAATCCAAAGGCAAAACAAAGCTAGTAATCACTGGCCCCGAAATACACTGGTTTTATTATGGAGATTGGAAATATTTTGACGAAAAAGGAAAGCTTATTTCTACCAAGAAATATGAAAATGGAGAGTTTATTTCAGAAATAAAAACAACACAGCTTGCAAAAACACACTAAAAAATAAACCATGCAATTATCAAACTCCGAAGAACAATTAATGGAACATCTCTGGAAGCTTGAAAAAGCGTTCATGAAAGATTTACTCGAAGCATATCCAAAGCCAAAACCAGCCACAACGACAGTTGCCACTTTGCTAAAGAGAATGATTGATAAAAAATTTGTAGCTTACAACGAATTTGGAAACTCGCGCCAATATTATCCATTGGTAAAAAAAACAGATTATTTCTCGAAACATGTAAACGGATTGATTAGCAATTTCTTTAACAATTCGGCTTCACAATTTGCTTCATTCTTTACCACCGAAACCAATTTATCAGCATCAGAATTGGAAGAACTCAAAAAAATAATAGACAGTGAAATCCAAAAAAAGAAAAAATGATTGACTTTTTATTCAAATCATCCAGTAGCCTTTTGGCTCTTTTAATCTTTTACCATTTAGTATTAGAAAAAGAAAAAATGAACCAATTCAATAGGTTTTACTTATTGTTCAGTCTTGTTTTTTCATTTGTAATTCCTTTCATTACAATTGAAATAGCAACTGAAATTATAAAGGCTGCGAAAAATCCAACAAGTATTCTGTTTTCACAAGGAAACTCACAAATAATAAAAGAAACAAATTATACCACTTATTGGCTTTGGATAATTTACGGAATAATTACACTGTTTTTGTGCATTCGATTCATTAGAAATATTCTAAAAATCACTTCCAAAATAAAAACGAATACAACGCTAGATTATCATAATGCCAAACTCGTTTTGATACCAGAAAAAACACTTCCACATACTTTTCTTAATTATATTTTCATCAATGAAACCGATTATAAAAATAGAAACATTGAAGCTGAATTGTACACCCATGAACTTACACATGTTAGACAATTTCACACTTTGGATATTCTATTAATCGAATTCTTGAAAACACTATTTTGGTTTAACCCTATTTTTATTTTTTATAAAAAAGCAATTCAACTCAATCATGAATTTCTAGCTGATGAATTCGTGATACGTTCTTATGAAAACATTCCGTTTTATCAATCTTTACTGGTATCCAAAGCAAATGCGAGCCAACCTCTTTATTTAGTTAGCAACTTGAATTATTTAGTAACCAAGAAAAGGCTTCTTATGATGACAAAAAACACGACACAAACCAAAGCCATACTAAAACAAATCGCTTTGATTCCAATTTTCGTTGCAATTTTCTATTGTATCTCTATTAAAACTGTGGCTAGAGAAAACCCATCAATACATTTAGTCCAGACTAATAATAGCTTTTCTAAAAATGAAATTCTACATGAAAAACTTTCAATTAAAAAAGAATCTCTTCAAGAAACTAATACATTAAATCCAACTATAATAGAAAATAATATAGCCACAAAAAATCAAATTGTAGATTCTATTAATACTGAAGCCAATCCCATAACGGAGATAACACAACCTGAATTCCCGGGAGGAGTTTTAGAATTTTACAAATTTATTGGAACTAATTTTAAAGTTCCTGCCGAATTAAAAGGTAGCGGAAAAGTAGTTTTGACTTTTATGGTTGAAAAGGATGGTAGCCTATCCGAATTTGAAATTCTAAAAGACTTAGGTTTTGGCACTGCCGATGAATTCATTCGAGTATTAAAATTATCCCCAAAATGGGTTCCTGGAAAAGAAAACAATGAAGCAGTAAGAGTAAAATATAGTTTGCCTATCCAAATAGAACCTTCAAAATAGTTCTTATAAACAATAATAAATCCGCTTCTTTCGAAGCGGATTTATAAAAAAAAATCTAAAAAAATTAAAAAAAATTAAAAAAAACTTAACTAAAAACTTTATCAGGATTATAGCCAATATAAGGCATTGCCTGTTCATTAAATACAACTCCGTATTCTTCCAACTCGTTCAAAATAGGAAGGTACACTTCTTTCCGAATCGGGAGTTGAACTCCAGGCGTAGTAATCTTACCATTCAAAATTAACAAAGTAGCCATAGCCACCGGCAATCCGACCGTTTTGGCCATTGCAGTATAGGTCTGGTCTTCGCCAATACAAACCATTTTGGAGTCTATTTGTTTTTCTTCACCATTGAGTACATATCCAAATTTATGATACATAACAATCATATCCTTATCATGGGGCTCTAAAGTCCAACTATCAGTAAGTATTTTTTCAAGAATTTGAGCGGGCGTGGCATTTTTCAATCCCACTTTTTTATTTCGGTTGAACAAATCCAATTCCAATAATTTATCCCACATAATATCGTCTTGATCAATTTTCAGAATCAGACGCATTTTAATTTCAACCGAATCGGTTGGGTGATACGGAAGAAAGGAATTCACAAATTGACGGTAACTCATATTCTCCGAATTTTCCATAATATAACTATCGTCAGTCATCCCCAATTGTACAAACATATTCCAGGCTTTAGAAAAACCAACTCTTCGAATCGTTCCTCTATATAAAGTAAGCACATCATCAAGACCATAAACACTTCTGTATTTCAGCGAGTCCCTGTTGGAATATGCTTCGAATTTTCCATATCCTTCGACTTCCAAGAACTCGGTTCTACGAAACAAACTCGTATACGGAATGTATTTATAAGCACCTTCTTGAATAAACTTTGCAGCACCACCTTGACCCGCGAGCACAACATTTCGGGGTGCCCATGTGAATTTATAATTCCAAAGATTATTGTCAGATTCTGGAGCTACAAGACCTCCGCAAAAGGATTCAAACAAAAGCATTTTACCTCCTTGTTCTCTTATCTCGTCTATCACCTTCATCGCACTCATGTGATCGATTCCCGGATCCAGCCCAATTTCGTTCATAAAAATTAGGTTGTTTGCTTTGGCAGCTTCATCCAATTCTTGCATCGCATCACTTATATAAGATGCCGTTACCAGATGTTTTTTATATACGATACAATCCCTTGCCACTTCAATATGAAGGTGAGCTGGCAACATGGATATAACTATGTCTGCTTTTTGGATTGCAGTCTTTCTTTGATTTTCATCAAATATATCTAAAGCGATAGGAGTTGCATTTGGATGATTATTTGTCTTTTTCTCGGCCAATGCCAATGACAAATCACCTATTATAAGATGCAGTTCTTCCGATACCGATTTATTCAAAAGGTATTGTATCAACGAAGAAGCAGATCTTCCTGCTCCAATAATAAGAATTGTCCTCATGATTCGTTTTAATTTAAATCGTCTTGCTAGCGCATTTCAGTATATTTTTATTTTAAACAGGACATTTTCATCCGTATTTAAAACGTAGTACTTCGTGCTTTTTTAAAATTATAACACAAACATACAATATTGTTGTATTTATAACAAATTATATTGAAAAAACATTTTTAATATAATTCAATTCACAACTTAAAAAAATACACAAATTGTAACCTTTTAAATCCTAAAAACCTACTTTTAACGTTGCTTATAAATTGCTTTCAATTTAAAAATATTAGAAATACTTTTGCCTTTTATAAAACAAAAAACAATGGATAAAAAAATAATTACGACGGCAGCCATTTTTGGAATGGTCGCCATAATTTTAGGTGCTTTTGGCGCACATGCCCTAAAAAAAGTACTCACGGTTGAACAACTTTCCACTTTTGAAACGGGTGTACGGTATCAAATGTACCATGCATTGTTTTTATTGTTTATTGGAACAACAACTATAATTCGACAAAAATCAAAAAAAAACATCTATAATTTGACTGTTTTTGGAGTTGTCCTTTTTTCTGGCTCCATTTACCTGTTGGCTACCAATTCTTTGATGCCAATTGATTTTAAAATATTTGGCTTCGTTACTCCAATTGGGGGGATATTTCTTATTTCTGCATGGTTCATCCTGTTTTTTGACTTAATAAAACCAATAAAAAAAGAAAAATAAAATATAATGTGGTTCTAAAAAAAATTATACTTTTGCGGTGAAATAAACAACACTCACAAAAATTTATTTTTTATGGACAACTACGCTTTGTTTACGAAATCGATTTCGTTAAAAGAACTGGGAATTGAAAATGCCAAAATTCAGTATCAACTAACCCCTAATGAGTTACATGATATTACCATTCGATCTGGACAGGGAGTTGAAAATTCTACTGGAGCATTAGCAATAAATACCGGAGAGTTTACAGGACGTTCTCCTCAAGATCGTTTCATCGTAAAAGATAGTATTACTCAAGATAAAGTTTGGTGGGGGAAAGTAAATATCCCTTTTGAACCAACCGCTTTTGATGCTCTTTACAAAAAAGTAACTACTTATTTATCTAACAAAGAAGTATTTGTTAGGGACTCTTATGTTTGCGCCGATCCAAATTACAGATTAAATGTTCGTGTAGTAACTGAGACAGCTTGGGCCAATTTGTTTTGCCACAACATGTTTTTGAGACTTACTCATGAAGAATTAGAAAACTTTACTCCAGAGTGGACCGTAATTTGCGCACCCGGATTTGTTGCTGATCCAGCCATTGACGGAACTCGACAAGGAAATTTTGCCATCTTGGACTTTACAAAAAAGATTGCTTTAATTGGAGGTACTGGTTATACAGGAGAAATGAAAAAAGGAATATTCTCTGCATTAAATTTTATTTTACCTGTTTTCAAAAACACTTTACCTATGCATTGTAGCGCCAATGTTGGAGAAGATGGAGACACAGCCATATTCTTTGGTTTGTCTGGAACAGGAAAAACAACTTTATCTGCAGATCCTGAGCGAAAATTAATTGGTGATGATGAACACGGATGGACGAATGAGAATACTGTGTTCAATTTTGAAGGAGGATGTTATGCCAAAGTAATCAATCTTACTGAGGAGAACGAACCAGACATTTTTAGAGCTATCAAAAAAGGAGCAATTCTTGAAAATGTAGTTTTCAAAACTGGAACCAATGAAGTTGATTTTGAAGATGTTTCTATTACACAAAATACAAGAGTAAGTTACCCAATTGATCATATTGATAATATTCAACCGGGATCAATTGGTAAAAACCCAAAAAACATATTCTTTTTGACAGCTGATGCTTATGGGATTTTGCCTCCTATATCTAAACTAACGGCTGGACAAGCTGCTTATCACTTTATCTCAGGATATACAGCAAAAGTGGCTGGTACAGAAGCAGGGGTAACAGAACCTCAACCTAATTTTTCAGCTTGTTTTGGAGCGCCATTTATGCCATTGCACCCAACAAAATATGCAGAAATGTTGAGCAAAAAAATGAAAGATGCCAATGTAAAAGTTTGGTTAATCAATACGGGTTGGACAGGAGGTCCTTATGGAACTGGAAGCCGAATGAAATTAAAATATACCCGTGCCATGATTACCGCTGCGTTAAAAGGAGAATTAGACAGCGTGGAGTATGCGAATCACAAAACTTTTGGAATTGCTATTCCGCAATCTTGTCCAGAAGTTCCTAAAGAAATTTTAAACCCAAGAAACACTTGGGAAGACAAAGAACTATACGATAAAAAAGCCTCCGAATTGGCTCATAAATTTGAAGAAAATTTTGCTAAATTCAAAGAATTCGCAAATGCCGAAATTTTGGCAGGTGCACCAATTGCATAAGTTAATTATTAATTTACTAAAAGAGCTGTTCGTTACTGAACAGCTCTTTTTTTTTACAATTTAAATCCTAATCAAAAACAAATCAACTTTTTACAACAATATTAATTTTTTGGCGTTAAATTTGCAACATCATTCAATCAAAAATCAAATCAATCATGTTAAAACAATTCTTTATCCTTTGCTCAGGAGCTGACAAAAAGCTCCTTGAAGGCTGCTCTGAAGGTGAACAAACCAAATTTGTAGGTATTGGCGCCACTGTTTTTTTTACAGCTGTTATGGCTTTTATTGCCAGTGCTTATGCCCTTTTCACTGTTTTTGACAACGTTATTCCTGCTTTGCTTTTTGGCTTTGTATGGAGTTTACTTATTTTTAATCTCGATCGTTTTATCGTTTCGACTATTCGAAAAAGAAACAGTTTTTCCAATGAATTACTGCAAGCCACACCCCGAATTATTTTGGCTTTCATCATTGCTATCGTGATTTCAAAGCCATTGGAAATTAAAATTTTCGAAAAGGAAATTAATACTGTTTTATTGAAAGAGAAAAATGCCATGGCTTTGAATAACAAAAAGGAAGTCTCCAATTATTTCAAAACAGATTTAGACAAAAACAAAACTGAAATAAAGAATCTCAAGGCTGAAATCACCAATAAAGAAAAAGAGGTAAACACGCTTTATGAAACCTACATCAAAGAAGCCGAAGGAACTGCTGGAACAAAAAAACTAGGAAAAGGTCCTGTTTTTAAAGAAAAAATAGCCAAGCACGATTTGTCCAAAAAAGAATTGGATACCATTCGAAAAAACAACTTGGCCAAAATTGCTGTTCTGGAAAAAGGCACCCAAACACTGCAAATGGATTTAGACAAAAAAGTGAGCGAAACCCAACCCATCATTGATGGATTTGATGGTTTAATGGCCAGAATCAACGCGCTGAATAAATTGCCATGGATTCCCTCCTTTTTTATAATGCTACTATTCTTAGCGATTGAAACCTCCCCTATTATTGCCAAATTACTGTCGCCAAGAGGCGAATACGATTATAAATTGGAAGACTTGGAAACAGCACTCAAAGCAACTATCGAGCAAGACAAATACCAACGCGAATTATTGATAAAAACCAGCGCAATTATGCACGATAAAGTTTATGCCGATATTGCCGAGGACAAAAAATTATACGATTTGCAAAGAAAAAACGCAACCGAATTATTAGAGCATCAATCCAATAATTTTGTAGAGAAGCAAATGAAAACATTGTAAGTAAGTAAGCCTTTCAACATCAACTGAAAGGCTTTTTTTTATCGAGTAAAATCAAGTTAGGGCAGAAATGCTAACCCTTTTTTGGTTTTCCAAAGAAAGTATTTTTCGAGTAGGACTTTATTAAAATCATATAATACATTTGGAATCATAATCGCAAATGAACGTGGTTTAAACAACGAACTGGATAAAATAAGGACTTCTTTTTTTCCCGCATCCATAATGCAAAGTCCAGGGATTCTTCCCCAAGCTTTTTTTACCAAATCGGTTTTTCCTTTGGCTACTCTAATGATATTTTCAGCTACAATTTTTCCAGTTTCATCAGATGGGTAACCTGTTTTTGGTGAGCCAAACGGAATACTTTTGGGTGTAAAAGGCAACTTCACATCAACTGCAATTCCAGCAGCCCATACATTGGGAACATACAAATGTCTATAATCGTCTCCAATCGGTATATAACCCGTTGGAGTTGCTTTAAGATCGGGTGAATTGGTTACAAACTCCACTCCAACAAAAGGCGGCATTAACATGGTAAAACTGCTTGGTAGAATTTCACCAGTAGACAATTCGACTTTATCTGCAAAGACCTCTTTAACCCCAACTTCTGTTCGATAATGAATGTTGAACATTTTCATGAAGGTTTTGAGCATGGTTTCTCCCATTGGCATTCCACCTATTCCAAAATGTCCCAAATAATCCTCTGGAGTGATCCAGTACAAATCAACTTTTTTACGAATATTTTGTTCGCGCAACCATTTTTCGATATTGAATAAAAACTCATAAGCCGCTCCCATACAACCCGCATTTTGCGTTGCACCGATAACAATTGGACCTGGATTTTTCTTAAATTCTTCCAAGGCGGTACGAATTTTCATTGCTCCATTTGGTGTTCCAACATAATGAGCAAATTCTTCTACTCCTGGAGCAATGTCGTATTTCACTTTTGGCCCTGTGGCAACCACTAAATTATCATATTTAAATTCGCCCTTAGTCGTATAGACAATTTGAGCGGTAGTGTCAACTTTTACAGCTTCGTCAAGAACAAAATCAACACCTTTTTTTCTTAAAACTTCTTCTTTTTTAAAAGAAATATCCTTGATTTCCCTTCTTCCAAAAGGCACCCAAATGAGTGATGGAATAAATAAAAACAAAGGTGATTTGTCTATCAAAACCACTTTATGTTCTTCTTTGCCTTTTCTTTTAATTTCGAGTGCCGCCGTCATTCCAGCAAAGCTTCCTCCTACTACTACTGTCGTTGTCATAACTTTGAATTTTATAGCATAAAGGTAGCTTAGTAAAAATAGACAAACAGTAACTATTGTCACACAAGCAATAAAAAAACCCGACAATCAATTAATTTGTCGGGTTTCTTTTTGTGTAATTTTGAAGTAGCAATTGGACTACATATAACTCAAAATCTCTTTTTTGAAAGCATCATATTCGCCTTGCAAAATCAGACCGTTATCGAGTAGTTTTTTATAATTTTGAAGCTTTGCAAAAAGTTCGTCTTGTGTCAATTCACTTGGCTTTTTCTCTGTTGAAGTAGCTGAATTATCTGCAATAGGTTCTGCATAATTCGAAACTACCGGCATTATTTCGGCATAATCCGTTACTTCTTCCGTTTCCATTTCTTCAATCAATTCTGACTCTTGAATTAATGATGGAGCGATTTCTTCCGAGACTACAGTTTGTGTTGCTCTATTTTTCAAAATATCCAATTGTTCTTTGGCATACGTAAATATTTTACGAGCTTGAATCTTCGGAATATAATCAATTGAAACCTGCATATCGGTTTTGGTAGAAAAAGAGAATTCGGAGCCCAGAATGTTTTCTTTTACAAAAGTGCCTTCGATATCATCCCAAGTATAATCAATAAAATTCATAGACAGACCCAAATTTTTAGGCTGGCAAATGATGATTCTTTTATTGGTCATAACAATACTATCCGGAAGAACTGTTAATGCTGGTTTTTTTTGAACCGCTATATATCCTACTTCTTCGTTTTTCATTAAAATATCCTTCAATTTTGAAGTGACTTTCTCAATTGCTTTTGGATCTTGTTCTTCGTTTAAAAACTTTTTAATTTGTTCTTTCATATGTGGCTAATATTGTTTTTGTTGGAATATGCAATTCGCATATCTTCATTTGTTTTGGCGAAAAATCAGTTATTATGCTCATTTCATTTTTTTATAAAGTTGCTGAGCTACTAAGTAACTGAGTTGCTAAGTGTTTTAATTGTTGTACAAAAGTAATGCCTATTTTTAAATTTGACATTATAATTTGAATTTCTAATTCTAAAAAAATAAATTTAAAAACAATTCAGAAAACTTTAAATTACTGAAAGCGTAGTATTTCTAATTAAAAAAACAGAAAACCTTTACTTTTTTTTATACCTTTAATTGATAATAGTAAACGAAGAAATATTATGAGCCTAATAAAAATATTTCTAATTGAAGATGATGCTTTTTTTGGTGAAACCTTAAAATATCATTTAACGTTAAATCCAGATTTTGAAGTCCTTCTTTATTCTTCCGGAAAAGAGTGTTTAAGCCATTTGTATCTTAAACCAGACATCATTTGTTTGGACTTTGGTCTACCTGATATTAAAGGAGATTTGCTTTTAAAAAGAATAAAAGAAACCAATAATTCGATTCCAATAATCATCATCAGTGGGCAGGAGGATATAGAAGTAGCTGTCGAATTCTTAAAATCGGGAGCCAAAGATTATATTGTAAAAAATAGCCACACCAAAGATTTACTTTGGAATTCCATTATTAAAATAAGAGAAAATCTAAGTTTAGTGCAAGAAGTTGAAGAACTACGCGAGAAACTTGAACAGAAGTTTAGTTTTGAAAAAACAATTATTGGTCAAAGTGAAGCAATCAAAAGTGTTTTCAATAAAATAAACAAATCGATCAATACCAATATAAATGTTTCCATAACCGGAGAAACCGGAACTGGTAAAGAGGTTGTAGCCAAAGCAATTCATTATAATTCGGATTTAAAAAACAAACCTTTTATAGCGGTAAATATGGCCGCAATTCCTAAAGAGTTGATGGAAAGTGAGTTTTTTGGGCATGAAAAAGGTGCTTTTACAGGTGCTGATAATAGAAGCATCGGTAAATTTGAACAGGCAGATGGAGGAACTATTTTCTTAGATGAAATAGCCGAATTGGATTTGAATCTTCAAAGTAAATTACTTCGTGTTTTGCAAGAAAGAGAAGTGGTGCGTTTGGGAGGATCTGCAAAAATAAAGTTCAACGCCAGACTGATAATTGCAACTCATAAAGATTTGGCCCAAGAAGTAAAGAAAGGAAACTTTAGAGAAGATTTGTATTATAGAATAATTGGCCTGCCTATTGAGTTACCACCATTAAGAGAACGAGGAAATGACACTTTATTACTGGCAAAGCATTTTATTGATTTATTTGTAAAAGACAATAAAATGAAACCTATTATCTTATCAAAAGAAGCTAAGGATAAATTATTGAAATATCCTTTTCCTGGCAATATTCGAGAATTAAAGTCGGTTATAGATTTGGCTTGTGTCATGTGTGAATCAAATGAAATTCTTGCCGATGATTTTACATTCAACAGCATTCATGATACCAATTTTTTCCTTTCACAAGAAAAAACATTAAAAGAATATAATGCTGAAATTATTTTGCACTACCTTAAAAAGAACAATAATGATGTATTAAAAACAGCCAAGAAACTAGACATTGGCAAATCAACCATTTATAATTTAATTCAATCTTTGGACATTAAAAAATAAAATTATGAAAGTAGCGACAACATTATACAAAGAGAATTCTTTTATTGAAGAAAAAAATGAAGAAGAATTAAATTTTGATCAAGTACAATTGGTTCTTGGATTTGGATCAAGAGATTTGATTTCGAACGCTACTTCTTTCGAGAAAATTAAAGAGAAGTTCCCAAATTCAGAATTACTATTGTGTTCTTCCTCTGGAGAAATTTATAATACAGAAGTTATTGATAATACCATTTCAATCTCAGCAATATCCTTTTCAAAAACTACCATAAAAACATCCGAGGTTGACATTAATGATTTTTCTACCAGTTTTGAGGCGGGTATGTCATTAATCAACACTTTTCCTCAAGACGATTTAAAGCTTGTGTTTGTTCTTTCTGATGGTGGAAAAGTAAATGGTAGCGAACTAGTAAAAGGTATGAATCATGTCAAAAAAGAATCGGTATTAATTACAGGAGGGTTAGCTGGTGATGGTGCCAAATTTGAAAAAACGTATGTAGGATTGAATAAAGTTCCCGAAACAGGGAAGATTATTGCTGTTGGTTTTTATGGCGCCCAACTAGAAGTCTCACATGGATCACTTGGTGGTTGGGAAAGTTTTGGACTCGAAAGAACCGTTACCAAAGCTACTGAGAATCTATTATTTGAGATTGATGGTAAAAACGCACTTGATTTATACAAAACCTACTTGGGCAAATATGCCGATGAACTTCCTGGGTCAGCATTATTGTTCCCCTTATCCATAAAACTAGACGAAAGCGAGAATCCAATAGTACGAACCATTTTGTCCATAGATGAAAAAAATCAATCCATGACTTTTGCGGGTGACATTCCAATAGGAAGTAAAGTTCGTTTTATGAAAGCCAATTTTGACCGATTGATTGATGCTGCAAGCGATGCCGCTTCTACTTGTTTGAAAATGAATGAAGCGAATCCAAAATTGGCCATCATGATTAGCTGTGTGGGAAGAAAACTTATTTTGGGCAGTAGAACCGAAGAAGAAATAGAGGCCGTTTCAGAAATATTTGGAGAGCAAACCCTACTCACCGGTTTTTATTCTTATGGTGAAATTTCTCCTCTCAAACCTATGGCCAAATGCGAATTGCACAATCAAACTATGACCATCACTTGTTTAAACGAAAGAGATTAGATATGGATTTTCATAAGCATTTACAAAAACAAATTAGAAAACACCTTCCGCTTGAATTGGCAAATGATCCTTCATTACAATCATTCATTCAATCCATAAATGATTCCTATTTGTCATTTGAAAGAGACCGAGAATTGATGGATCATTCCTTTCAGGAAAGTGAGAAAGAATATCATGAAATCAATCTGAATTTAAAAAAAGAATATGCTTTAAAACAAGAATCCATTTCCAATTTATATGACAGTTTAGAGACTTTAGATGAAAATTATGCTG
The DNA here is from genome assembly GCF_025947305.1 of Flavobacterium sp. N3904. NCBI lineage: Bacteria > Pseudomonadati > Bacteroidota > Flavobacteriia > Flavobacteriales > Flavobacteriaceae > Flavobacterium > Flavobacterium sp. N3904. The sequence goes on along the minus strand of NZ_CP110009.1, from coordinate 1,576,948 downwards.
GAATAAATCCAGATGATGATGTAGATGATTTACTATTTATTTCTAAATATTTAAATAAGCAAATTGAAACTAGAAAAGCTACCGAAGAAAGCCTATCCAGAACCGTAGAATTATTAAAAACATTGCTCGTAAATCTCCAATCTGGCATTTTGGTTGAAGATGAGAATCAAAACATTTTGTTTTCAAATCAGCTTTTTTGGGATCAAAAAAAGAAATCAATATCACCAGAAGAAACAGAAGGAATTGATTATTCTGTGCAATTTGAAGAAAATAAATACATCTACAAAGAACCAGAAGTTTTTGTATCTAGGGTCAAAGAACTTTTGCTTCATAAAAAAACTGTCATCGGAGAATTAATAGAAACCACTGACAATAGATTCCTAGAGCGCGATTTTATTCCAATATTCATAGATAAGATACACAAAGGTCATTTGTGGAAATTCACGGATGTTACTGACCGAATACTGAATCAAAAACTGCTGCAACAAAGTGAGGAACGCAGTCGTGTAATCATGAATGCCTCTCTAAATGCTATAATCACAGTAGATGATGTAGGAAAAATTACGTTTTGGAACGAACAGGCTGAAACCATATTTGGATGGAAAAAAGAAGAAATCGTAGGCAAAATATTCTCGGATTACATCGTTCCTCCTTATAACAAAGAAAATTACGATAATGGTATCAAGCACTATCTAACAGATGGTGAAGATTATTTTTTGAACAAACAAGTAGAACTAGATGCCATCAACAAAGAGGGGATTATTTTCCCAACCGAAGTCTCCATTATACCAATAACTCAGAATGGAGAAACTTTTTTCTGTTCTTTTATTCAGGATATTTCCAAAAGAAAAGAAGCCGAACTTCAGCTTTCACAAACAGTAGAACTATTAAAAACGTTACTTGCCAATTTGCAATCCGGAATAATGGTCGAAAGCGAGAAACGTGTCTTGCTGTTTACAAATCAATTGTTTTGTGATATGCGTCATATTCCCGTTTCCCCCGAAGAGTTGATTGGTGAGGATTGTACTAAAATTGCACTGAAATCCAAATCATTATTTAAAGACTCCGAACATTTTGTCAATAGAATAAATGAAATCACAAACAAACATGAGATTGTCATAGGGGAACTGATGGAAACAGTAGAAGGCACTTTTTATGAAAGAGATTACATTCCTATTTTTATTGATGAAGAATATAAGGGTCATCTCTGGAAATATACCGATGTTACACAAAGAATAAAAAACCAAACGCTATTAGAGCAAAGTGAAGAACGTTCCCGAAATATAATGAACGCTTCCTTGAATGCTATTATAATGATAGATACAAAAGGACGAATAACCTTTTGGAACAGTCAGGCAGAGTCCATTTTTGGCTGGTCTGAAAATGAAGTTTTAGGAAAAACACTAAACGAAACCATTATTCCTAAGCAACATAATGCTGGCCATACTCAAGGTATGAAACATTATATAAATACTGGAGAAGGCCCTATACTAAACAAACAAATAGAACTTCCTGCTTTGAATAAAAAGGGTACAGAATTTCCCGTAGAAATTTCAATAGTACCTATGCACCAAAACGATGAGCTATACTTCTGCTCCTTTATTCAAGATATTTCTGAAAGAAAAAAAGCTGAATCTAATTTGAAATTTCAAGAAGAAAAATATCGAAACATAATTGCCAATATGAATTTGGGATTAATAGAAGTAGATAACAATGAGATCATACAATTTGTCAATCAGAGTTTTGCCACCATGTCTGGATTCGAAGTGAGTGAACTATTAGGAAAAAACCCAAAAGATCTTTTTGTTTTTGGAGAAAATAAAGAAAAAGTAACCTCAAAAATCGCATTGCGTGAACAAGGCATATCCGACTTGTATCAAGTTCCCATTAAAAACAAAAGAGGAGAACTCAAATGGTGGACAATAAGTGGTGGGCCCAATTATGATGACAATGGTAACCTAATTGGATCGGTGGGAATTCACTTGGATGTAACCGAACAAAAACAACTGGAAATTGATCTTGAATCCGAAAAAATAAAAGCACAGGAAGCATCCAAAGCCAAGGAAACTTTTCTAGCCAATATGAGTCATGAAATACGAACACCACTTAATGCTATTATTGGTTTTTTAAGGGAATTAGAAAAGCAAGAACTTACAGAACTTCAAAAAAAATATATAGAAAACAGCGCTATTGCCTCCAAGCATTTGCTCTCTATAATAAATAACATATTGGATATTTCTAAAATTGAAGCTGGCGAAATGACTCTTGAAAAAGAAGATTTCATTTTTGAAAACTCCATTAAAAATGTAATTCGCATTCTCAAGCCAAAAGCTAAAGAGAAAGGTCTGAAACTGAATTTTACTATATCCGATCAAGTAAATACGGTATTAAAAGGAGATACTTTGCGATTGGAACAAATACTGTACAACCTCATTGGCAACGCTTTGAAATTTACTTCAAAAGGCAAAATATCAGTTGATTGTAACGTAATTAAAGACAATACTACTTTCCAAGAATTATGTCTGTCAATCGCTGACACAGGAATAGGCATGGACCAAAGTTTTATTGAAAATATTTTTAGTAAATTTTCACAAGAGGACAAAACCATAACCAGAAAATTTGGCGGAACGGGTTTAGGTATGGCCATTACCTATGAACTTATTCAATTGATGGATGCCAAAATAGATATTCAAAGCAAAAGAAATGAAGGAACAACTATTCGCATTTATGCCAATTTTATAAAAGGAGATCCTGAGAATATCTCTAATTTAAAACAACAAGAAAAAAAGGTAGAACTTAACGGACTTTCCATTTTATTGGTTGAAGACAATGAAATGAATAGAATGGTAGCACAAAATACGCTTCAATATTATGACTGCACCATCACTGAGGCCGAAAACGGAATGGAAGCAATTTCAATATTGAAAAACAAAAACTTCGATATTATCCTAATGGATCTTCAAATGCCAGAAATGGATGGATATGAGACCACCAAAATCATTAGAAACGACTTCAAACTCACAACTCCAATTATTGCGCTTACCGCTAATGCTTTTAAAGCCGAAATCGAAAAATGCAAAAATGCCGGAATGAATGATTATGTCACAAAACCTTTTGACGAAACTATTCTATTAAATACCATTGCAAAATATACTGTCTATAAAGAGATAGAAAATATTAAAGTACCCGTAACTTTAAGCAATGAAAAACTATACAATCTTAACTCTTTGAATAATTTAAGCAGAGGAAATTCGGAATTCGTACTTAAAATGGTTCGCCTGTTTATAAAACAAACTGCAGAGGAAATCGAAAATATCACAACAGCATTAACTGTTGATGATTTTCAAGAAGTGAGCAGATTGATTCATAAAATAAAACCAAGCGTAGAAAGTTTGGGAATTACATCCATTCTAGAGGAAATCAAATTACTTGAAAAAATAGCCAAAGAAACTACTGATAAAGAGCAAATAAAGGCGCTTTTTTCAATTATTAAACCAACATTACTACAAGTAATTTCCCTTCTTCAGGAAAATGAGTTAAGCAAATAATCCTTCCTTTTCGAAATTCACTTGGAATTATTTTCCAAAATTTGGAAAAAAAACTTATGCCAAAAATCCTAACACCCCTATTTTGCTGGTGTTAGGATTTTTGGCTTGATATTGGCATAGCAGTTATCAAAACAACACTATACCATGGAAAACTCAAATCAATTTAAATTCTTTATCGTAGACGACGATATCTTTTGTGCCAATATGTACGAACAATACCTATTGAACTTAAACTACACAGACATTACCTATTACAATAATGGAAATGATTGTTTAAACAATCTTAATCTAAAACCAGATATTATTTTCTTAGATCATAATATGGAAGACATTACGGGCTTTGAAGTATTAAAAAAAATAAAAAGACAAAATCCCAATATTTATGTGGTTATGATTTCTGGTCAGGAAAACATTAAAACTGCCGTAGACGCCTTAAAATACGGTGCTTTTGATTACATCATAAAGGACAATATGGTTTCCGAGAAAATGAATTTAATTATTACCAAAATCATAAAAGTAAAAGAAGAACTCAAAAAATCGAATCCTACTATCCTAAAACGATTTTTATCCATTTTCTAAGATTATCCATAAACATCTCCAAAAATGAAAGCAATTATAAAAATACTTCTTCTATCATTACTTTTTACAGCTTGTAAAACCGAAAACTTATTGGTGAGCAAAAAACCATTAGTAGATCAACCAGCCTTTAACTATGATTCAACCTATCAATATAAAATAAGAAAAGATGATAAAATCTCTATTTCTGTTTGGGGCGAAGACAATCTGAGTGTCGGATCTGTTTATGGAATTTACAACTCAAATGAAGTATATGGCAAATGGCTTATGGTGGATGCAAATGGCACAATTGAAATACCAAAAATAGGGTCAACAACTGTACTCAACAAAACGGTTCCAGAATTGAGAGAAGAGATAAGAACTGCATTAAAAAAATGGTTGGTTAACCCAATTGTAGATGTAAAAATCCTCAACAAAGAAATCATAGTTCTGGGAGAAGTCAAAAATCCAAGTACCATAAACATCGACAAAGATAATGTCACCTTGCTTGAAATGATCAGTAAATCGGGTGGCTTTGATTTTTATGCCAACTTAAAGTCAATAAAAATTCTACGACAAGTTGGCAACCAAGTAAAAATGACCAATTTGGACTTGACCACGGACCAAGATGTAATTAATACCAATATTCAACTTCATCCAGGAGATGTAATAATTGTTCCTTCAAAAAAGAACAAAGAGTTTGACAAACGCATTGCAACAATTATCCCAATTACAACTGCTATTACTACTGCAGTAATATTAATCGGATTACTTTAAAAAGAAGATATGAACGAAAATATAAGATTACTCAAACCTTTTTTTAGAGGATTACCAATCGTCATTTTGGTAATGATTATGGCTGTATTGGGAGCCAAAAAGTACCTGAATTATGTCACTCCAATGTACGAAAGCACGGCCATGCTAAAACTTGCCGATGTAGAAGAAGGCGTGCCAAGTGCCAATTTGTTCAAAGATCTTGATGTGTTTGCTTCTGCCAATAAAATTGCTACAGAAATAGAGGTTTTAAAATCGGCAAACCTTATCCAAAAAACATTGAATGAACTTCCTTTTGAAAAAGAAATTTACAGAAAAGGAGATATGCTGACTGTGGAATTGTATGGTAACTCGCCAATCCTAGTAGAAGGCACTTTTCAATCTGAAAAAGCATTAGACAAACGCTACTCATTGAATGTGATTTCCAACAAAGAATTCCAGTTTTTTTATCCTGATTCCAATCAAAGTATAGCCGGAAAATTTGGAAAACCGTTGAAAATTAATGGAGCTACTTTTTTAATCACATTGAATGAAACTTTCATTAAATCCAAAAAAGAAGTAAAAATCATTGACACCTATGAGTTCGAATTTTTGAGCAACCAAAAATTGATGGAAAAAATCAACAAAAATTTAGATATCGTTCCCGTTGATAAAGATGTTCCGGTAATTCGGATTAATATGAAAAGTAATGTTCCCGAGAAAGCAGCTCTTTTTGTAAACAAGCTTGCCGAAATGTACATCAAAGATTATATCGAAAACAAATACAAAGCAGCCAACACCACAGTTGATTTCTTGCAAAAAGAAATAAAAGACTCAAATAAAAAACTTTCCAATTCCGAAAACAATATTCAGAACTACAGAGATGAAAAAAACATTATCAACGTAACTCAGGAAACTGAAACCGACTTGCGTAAAATATCGCAACTTAAAATTGAGCAAACCAATATAAAAATGAGCCTGAATGCGATTAAAGACTTAAATAAATACATCGCTGCGGGGAAAACAAACTATCTGGATTTGGCTCCCAATTTTGAAGCTTTCACTGATTTACTATCTACGGAAATGGTAAAAAACATCAAGAAATTACAATCCGACAAAAAGGATTTATTGATAACCTACACGCCCGAAAATGAGAAAGTACAAATTATAGATGCCAAATTAAAAGACCTCATCGATTATCAAATTGAAAGTATCAAAAACACAGAGAAAAATTTACAAATAAAATACAATGACCTTTCGAGTGACATTACCGAATCAGAAAAAATTTTTATTGGTTTACCCGAAAAAGAAAAAAAATTAACCATCCTAAACAGAGAATTTAATCTTTATGAAACCAATTATAATTTCTTGAACGGAAAAAGAATAGATGCCGAAATTGCCCGATCTGCCAAAATAGCATTTCATAAAATAATCACACCCGCCGAAATTTCAAAAACTCCTGTTTCTCCTATTCGTGGAATCATAATTGTTGTAGCGGCTTTGATGGGATTGTTTGGTTCTGTAGTTCTTATCTATATTGTTCATTTTGCCAAAGCAAAAGTAAATGACATCTATACCATCGAGAAAAACAGCACTATTCCTGTAGCCATAGCCACTCCGTTTATAAAATCAAAAGCAGATGTTGCAACCAATTTCTTGAAAGAAGCCATCCAAATGGAATTGAAAGGAATGATCAAAGAGCAAAACCTATTGTCCATAAGTTCTTACGACAGTGACAAAGACCATCTTTTTCATTCCAGAAATTTAGCCCTTGCTTTCAAAAAACAAGGCCGAAAAATTGTAGTGCTCGATGCAACAGGCCAATTAGAAAACGAGTTTGAACCTGCTGAATATCGCAATTTTTCAAATTCAAAATACTTGAATTATACCAAAGCTGCTTTTCAAAAAGAAATTCAGGAAATAATGCAACAATTTGAATTGTGCATCATTCACAATCAAGCGATAAAAGAAGACAAACTCGCATTGCTTTTTATGAGTTTGGCAACCGAAAACCTAATTGTTTTAGACAGTCGAAAATCGGCAGAGAAAACCGTTTTGAAAATCGAATTATTAAAAGACGAGTATAAATTGCCTAATGTTTGGTTTGTTTTAAATAAAGTAGACTACAATCCAAGTGTATTTGCAGAAGTAAAAAAACTTTGGAAAAAATACATCAAAAAATAAAATACTAAAAATGAAACTACTAAAAAAAATAGCGTCATCTCCCTCAATTTTGGTTTTTGCAGACCAGGCCATTAGCAGCGGAACTACTTTTTTGCTGACTCTGTTTTTGGCTCAAAAACTAGACAATAGAAGTTTTGGTGCGTTTTCTGCGATTGTTTTAGTGAGTTATTTAGTAATGAGTATTACAAATGCTTTATTGATTCAACCGTTTCAGGTTTCCATATCTAAAATAACAGAGAAGAAACAATATCAGGTTTTCTTAACGTATGGATTGTGTGCACTGTCTGTTTTGCTGTTTTTGGTTATCCAATTTACAGTGTTGTTTTTGGCTCACACCAATGAATATCGCATTAATGTTTATGCCATTAGCTGTTTTATATTGGGTTTTATTGCAAATGATTTTTTTCGAAAATTACTTTTAGGCATCAACAAAGTAAAAATTGTTTTTGCCATGGATTTCATTTTTTTAATGTTGATTTTAATTGTTTTTTGTTGGGATGAGACAATCCTATTACCAAATGTTCTTTGGATAATTGGATTGTCAAATCTTATTACTGCGCTACCGGGAATTTGCTTTATTGCTAAAAACTTTGAGCGACCAATTTCTTGGAAATCATTCTTAAGCCATCATTTTGCTCAGGGCAAATGGTTGTTTAGTGTGGCACTTTTGCAATGGTGTTCCAGCAACTTTTTTGTATTGGTTTCGGGTATTTATTTAGGAATTGAAGCACTTGGAGCCTTGCGGTTGGTACAGTCATTCTTTGGAATCCTGAATGTGGGATTACAAACAGTCGAAAACTATTTTTTACCAAAAGTGGCAGCAATTTATAATGAGAATAACGCTAAAGCAAAAAAATACTTAATCGAAATTACCGCATTTGGCGCTGTCTTTTTTGCCGTTTTATTGTCCGTGTTTTTTATATTTTCAAAAGAAATTATTGTTCTGGTTGGTGGTCAAAAATATCAAAACTACGGTTATGTGGTGCGAATCATGTCGGTTTTATACTTTTTTATTTTCTTGAGTTATCCTGTCCGAATTGCAGTAAGAATATTGGTATTGAACAAGATTTTCTTTTTCGGATATGTGCTTTCTTTTGTTTCTTCTTTGCTTTCGTTTCATTTTTTATTAAACAGTTTTGGACTTTACGGAGCCGTTTCAGGGCTTATTCTTAATCAAATCATTATGATTTTGTTTTGGCAAAATCAATTGAAAAAAAATCAATTTCAGTTATGGAAATAATACACATCGTACTCGGAAAAGCCAATCCTGAAAGAATGAATGGCGTAAATAAAGTGGTGCATCAATTGGCTACCAAGCAAACAGAATTTGGAGAAAAAGTGTCGGTTTGGGGAATTACAAAAGATTTAGAAAACAATTATGGTGATCGCAATTACGACACCCAATTGTTCTTGAAAAAAGCCAATCCTTTCTCTATATCCAAAATATTAAAAGACTCAATTTTAAACAAAAAAAACAAAGTTGTTTTTCATCTTCATGGTGGATGGATTCCAGTTTTTTATACCCTTTCAAAATTATTGCACAAAAACAATATTGCTTTTGTTTACACTCCGCATGGAGCTTACAATACCATTGCTATGCAAAGGAGTTCTTGGAGAAAGAAAGTGTATTTTTTACTTTTCGAAAAAACATTGCTTAAAAATTCGAACAAAATTCACTGCATCGGGAAAAGTGAAGTTTCGGGCTTAAAAAGGATATTCAAAAACAACAAATCTATTTTACTTCCTTATGGTTATGAGAACAATACCTTAGTTCTAATCGAAAAATCCAATAATCCAGAAATTGTTTTTGGTTTTATCGGACGACTTGATATTTACACCAAAGGCATAGACACTTTGCTTGAAGCGTTTCAAAAATTTCAAAAAAAAGTTCCAAATTCTAAACTTTGGATTATAGGAGACAGTCCCGAAAAAGTGGTTTTGGAACAACAACTAAAAGGCAAAGTCTTTGCAAAAAACGTCATTTTGTTTGGAAGTAAGTTTGGAGAAGAAAAAAACGACTTACTCAAAAAAATCGACGTCTTTGTACATCCTTCTCGCAACGAAGGATTACCGCTTTCGGTAATTGAAGCTGCCAGTTTTGGAAAACCCTGTATTGTAACCGATACAACAAACATAGGTCATTTGATTGCCAAAAACCAAGCAGGAAGAACCATTTATGCTCAAAGCAGTCATTTGCTTGAAAATGCAATGTCTGATTTATTCTCTAGCTGGAAAAATCCATGTGATTTTATAGAAATGCAATACAATGCCATCAAAATGGTGCGGGAAAATTACAATTGGGAACAATTAATATCTCGGTTTAACATTGAATTATACCATTAGTCATGCCAACAAACACAAACATTCACGATGCTTTCCTAAAAAAAATAAACAATTATATGTTTATTATTTTACTGTTGATGGTGGCTTGTTTTTTTACCTGGAGTGAAAACATAAACATCACACGTGCCATAAAAGTGGTAGGTAGAATGGGACTTATGCTTTCTTCAATTGGTATCTATTACAAAATTATACGCTACGGAGCGGTAAACACCACGAGCTACAAAAATACTTTTTCACCATTATTTTACTTGGGATATTTGGGATTGGGTTTTTTATCTTTTATGTGGAGCACCAACCCAGGATTTAGTGCCTTACAATGGTTTATGACGTTTCAGAGTTTTGTTTTTGCTTATTTTTTTATAAAAAGTATCAAAGTATTAGACGCCTTTTTCGAAGGACATAACATTCGGTTGTACCATCTTTTGGGCAACACCGTTTTTATGTTACAATTGGTTTTTGTGGTGGGAATGTGGATTGATCCTGACACTTTTTTCCGATTGACAAATGGAGGCGAAGAAGCGCGTTTGGGTGGCGTAATGATGAACCCAAATGAACTCGGAATGCTTGCTGGTGTAGGTGTGGCCTGCTTGATTTTTGATTTATATAGAAAAAAAAAGAAAGCGTGGACCATTATCAAAATTTTGGTGATTTTCTATGCTTTATTCATGACCGGATCACGATCTTCACTAATTGGAGTTTTAATTATTATTTTCTTTCACATTAATCAAACCAAAAGACAAGGTTTAAAAATGGCCATTATAGGTTGTGTTCTAATGGTAATTCCATTTGCTGTCAATCAAATTATTCTTAAAGGAGGTGACAAAGCCAGAATGGAAGAAATATTAACCTTAACCGGAAGATTGCCTTTTTGGCAAGCCCTTATTTCTGAAGGATTACCCAGAGAACCCCTATTGGGTTTTGGCTACATGAGAATTGATTACAAAGAATTTTTTCAAAGTGTGCATACGTATCCAGGCAAAATGACTCACAATACTTTCATGCAGGTACTGATGAATTTGGGGTTTGTGGGTTTGTGTATCGCTTTGCTTCAAATGTTTTTTACACTACGAGCATTTACTACAGAGAACAAAGAAACCCGCTTGATGCTGATTGGTATACTGATTCCCATTATAATCAATTCATTTACAGAATTTGGAATTTTTGGCGAAAGCAACTATGGAATTATGTTTTATCAAATGATTATTTTCTCGGTTTCTTTCAAAAACAATCCGCATTTAACTTCGCTTCAAAAATTATATTTAAGGAAAAGAAGGCCGGATTTAGTTTTTTAAATTTTCCAAAAAAAATAAAATTTCCAAAAAATGGAAAGTATTTAAATACTAAAAAGCCAAGAAACCCTTATTATACAAGGGTTTTCATTTGTTGGCACGGTTTTTCGAATAGCGATAGTATAAAACGAATATTATGGAAGCTATTTTTAAAACCATCGGATACACTATTTCTGAAACACCAAATCAACCTTCGGATAGAGAAGTTACTTTTCTTTATATCAAAAACCCGGATGGTAGCGCAAGATGGATATGGGAGAAAAACCAAAATCGTCCGTCTTTTTTAAAATTTTATTCCACTAGCAGTTTTAGAGCAAAAATATTTGCATTTGTGATTCGTTTGATTTTTCTAATGAGAGTTCAAAAATTCGTATTCTCAAACAAAAGATATTATGTTGAACATAAATCGAATCCTATATTCAACTTAAAAGATAATTGGGCTTTATTTACTGGTACAGTTGGGCCTAATAATAAAGCTATTTTATATGCCAATACCTCTTTTTATAAAATTGCCACTACCCTATCAGCACAAAAATTAATAAGCAATGAACATCAAATGTTGCAAGAAGTAAATGGATTAATTCCAAATTTGACAACACCTCAATCATTTAAAATCTCCGAAGATATAATTCGCTTAACCGATGTATCAAAAGATGGAAAAAGGTCAAAAAACTGTACTCCAGCACACCTCAACATTCTATCTGCCATAAGTACAACCAGAAACAATACGATTTCATTAAAAGATTGGACACTTTTTACTAAGTTAAAAAATGATTTTAAAAATTTAAATGACAATAGGATTCCTGCAAATATGATTCGCAAGATGAATCTTCTTTTGGAAAAAACAAATCCAAATGATAAAATCACCCTATCCCTTTCTCACGGCGATTTTACCCAATGGAACATGTACAAAATAGGCGAGACTATCGCTCTTTATGACTGGGAATTAGCCAGTTTTGACAGACCGAAGGCTTTTGACTATTTCCATTTTATCATTCAAAATAGTGTTATGGTAGAACGCAAAAGTTGGTTCAAAATCTACAAATCCATAAAAGAAAACTGTTCAGGTGAATTTGGAACAACCCTATTCGATAATGACATCGATCAATTAAATCAATATTTGAAATGGTATTTGCTCGTAAATTGCATGTATTATCTAAAAGTATATCATGCACAACCCAAATGGCATGTTCAAATCGAATGGCTGCTACTAGTTTGGAATGAAGGGTTGAACGAATTTTTGTCCCACGAAAAATCGCCTAGAGAACTACTTATTATGGATGTTTTTGATTGCATTCAAAATAAAGAATATGCCGCTTTGAAATTAGACAATGGCTTTCCTGAAGCTCTAAACGAGAACTCCGATATTGATTTGATTATAACTAAAAACACCAGCAAAAATCTTGTCCATTACTTAAAAAACCATGCTTTAGTTTCAAAAATTACTACCAATGAAAAATCGTTTATGAATAGCATTCTGGTTTTTCTAAAGGATGGTTCACTCTTGGCATTGGATTTAATTACTCAATTGAAGGTAAAAAATATTGAAATAATGGATGCCAAAAAGATGATAGCAGATAGTACTAGAAATAATTATGGCGTTAAAAATGCTTCTGATAGAGATACAGCCCGATTTATTGCATTATTCTATTTGCTCAATGGCTCTAAAATTCCAGCAAAATATGCCACTACACAAAATCATATTGAAAATTCCGAAGACCCTATAGATTTAATCACAAAAACCGATCGAAAAAGTGTTTTGAATTTTATAAAAAAAACAAATCAAAACAACTCGTTTCATTACATCCAAAACACTTTTAATTATTATATGGATACTATAAAAAACAGCTTGAACAACAGGGGTTTTGTGATCACTTTTAGTGGCGTTGACGGCGCTGGTAAATCTACTGTCATAGAAAACATAGCCCTTAGAGTCGAAAAACAGTTGCGCAAAAAAGTAGTTGTTTTACGCCACCGCCCATCTGTTTTACCCATATTGAGCGTGTGGACAAAAGGAAAAGAAAAAGCGCATCAAGACGCTATTGAAAGTTTGCCTAGACAAGGAAAAAACAATAGTTTGCTATCGTCTTTATTTCGATTCTCCTATTATTATATGGATTACGTATTGGGTCAGTTTGTTGTTTATTTCAAACACATTTTCAGAGGTCACGTACTGATTTATGACCGATACTATTTTGATTTTATAAATGACAGCAAGCGAAGTAATATTGAATTGCCAAAGAAACTTACGGTGTTTTGCTATCGTTTTTTATTAAAACCAAAATTCAATTTTTTCCTTTTCGCTGATGCAGATATTATTCTGAAAAGAAAGCAAGAATTGAGTAAAATGACTATCGAAAAACTGACACAGGACTATCATTCCTTATTCGAATCACTGGATTCAAAAAGTCATTTTTCCATTTACGAAACCATCAATAATATAGAATTGGAAACCACCTTAAATCGAATAGTAGCCACTCTTATACAAACCAAAAGATGAAAGCGCTTATCCTAAAAATCATCCAATTCAGAAACCCTAATTTTTTCTTTGATGAAGCATTAAATTCAGGTGCATTGATTCAATTTATTTGGATTCAAATGTGGAGTTTGTTAAGAGGTTGCAAAGTTCTTTTTTTGTTTCGAAACCCAAAAGGAATGTTACTGGGAACAGGCGTTTCTTTTTTTAATAGTTCTAAAATAAAATGGGGAAAGTTCCTTCGATTAGGCAATCAAGTTTCTATATCTGCTTTGAGTAAAAATGGCATTCAACTGGGAAATAATGTAAGCATTGGAGCCTTTAGTCGCGTTGTTGTTTCTACTTCATTGCACGATATTGGAGATAAAATTGTCATCGGAAACAGCGTAGGCATCGGAGAATTTGCTTATTTAGGAGGTGCTGGCGGTCTTGAAATTGGTGACGAATGTATCGTTGGCCAATACTGGAGTTGTCATCCCGAAAACCACAATTATAAAGATTTGAATGTTTCTATAAGACACCAAGGAGTCACAAGAAAAGGCATTAAAATTGGAAAAAATTGCTGGATAGGAAGCAAGGTAACTATACTGGATGGAGTTCATATAGGCGATGGAAGTATCATTGCAGCCGGCAGTGTAGTAAACAAATCATTTCCTGAGAACAGTATAATTGGTGGTGTTCCTGCCAAACTTTTAAAAAATAGAAATCATGAGTAACAAAACTATTGTAGCCACTTGCTACGCCGTAAATCCGTACAAAGGTTCTGAAGACGGAATGGGATGGAATTTTGTTTACCAAATTGCCCGTTTCAATAAAGTATTTGCTGTTACCAGAGAAAACAACCAAGAATCAATTGAAAAATACATGAGTCAAAACCCAGATGCGGTGTACAACAACATTACGTTTCTTTATTTTGATTTGCCCTATTGGATGCGTTTCTGGAAAAAAGGAGGACGTGGTGCCATGCTTTATTACTATATGTGGCAAAAAGGAATTGTAGGTTTCATCAAAAATAAAAATCTTCATTTTGACATTGCACACAATGTAAACTTTCATAACGATTGGACGCCCAGTTTTTTATATAAATTGGCAAAGCCAATGGTTTGGGGACCTGTGGGACATCATCCCATTATTCCGAAACAATATTTGAAATTGGCTTCTACAACATTTAAAATCAAAGATAGCATAACTTGGCTAGTGAAAAATTTCTTTTGGAAATGGTCACCAGCCTTAAACAAAACCATCAAAAATGCCAATCATATTTGGTGTATGAATCAAGGGGTTTCCAATGTTTTGAAACTGAAAAAAGAGTCATTTTCTATTTTCCCATCAGTGGCTTCGGAAGATTTTTATAACGATGAAATTCCAAAAAAAGAAAACTTCCATATTATCAGTGTTGGCCGCTTTGTAACTTTAAAAGGGTTTGATTTAACACTACATTCCTTTGCCGAATTTATCAATTCACTGCCATTTCCTGAAAGAGAGAAATGTAAACTTACCCTAGTGGGATCCGGACCGGAAAAAGAATTATACGAAAAGATTATTTTTCAAAACAATATCGAATTCTATGTGGAAATCATAGAATGGATTGACCGATCTGAATTAATGAAATTATATGAGAAATCGGCTATTTTTCTATTCCCATCCCATGAAGGAGCTGGAATGGTTGTTGCCGAAGCCTTGTCATTTGGATTGCCCATCATTTGTTTGGACAACGAAGGTCCGGGACAATACATAGACAGTAACTGTGGTTTTGCAATTCCTGAATCAAATTATATAAAAACCGTTTCAGAATTAAAAAAAGCTCTTGAAAAATTACATTCGGATGCAGCTTTATTGCATCAAATGAGCATCAATGCAAGAAAAAAATACGAAGAACGATTTACTTGGAACAGTCGAGGGGAACATTTAAAAACCATTTATAACCAATTGTAATCATGAGAATCATAGCCATCCATTTATTAAACGATTATAGCGGAAGCCCAAAAGTATTAATGCAATTACTAAAAGGCTGGTCCAAAAAAAATATAGAAACACATCTCTACACTTGCAGCGGGAGAGAAGGATTTTTATCCAATGTTGATCAGGTAAAAAACCATTTCTATTGGTATCGCTTTGCGAAAAATCCCTTTGTCCGACTTTTGTTTTTAATGACAAGTCAGTTTTTATTGCTAGTTAAATTACTATTCAAATTGCAAAAAGAAGATGTGGTGTATATCAATACAGTTCTTCCTTTTGGTGCAGCAATTGCAGGTAAAATAAGAGGATGCAAAGTAATGTACCACATACATGAAACTACAATGAAACCAAAAATTTTGAAACTTTTCCTTTTTGGAATTGTAAAAATAACAGCTTCGGAAGTAGTTTATGTTTCCAATTTTCTGGCCAATCAGGAACCTTTGAATGTGAAAAAAAATGTAATTTATAATGTTCTGGAAAGTAGTTTTATCAAACAATCCCGTCTGAATTTTAATCTAGAAAAAAAATCCAAAATAGTCCTGATGATCTGTTCATTAAAAGCCTACAAAGGAGTGAATGAATTTTTACAATTGGCGCAAATCAATTCAACATTTACTTTTAAATTGGTTGTAAATGCTACTCAAAACGAAATTAATGACTATTTCAAAAAAGAAAGCATCCCGAGCAATTTAATTATTTATCCGACTCAAAAAGACACGCATCCTTTCTACAAAGAAGCCAGTATAGTTCTCAATTTGTCTGATACCAGCTTGTGGGTAGAAACTTTTGGCTTGACCATTCTTGAAGCAATGGCGTACGGATTGCCAACAATAGTTCCGCCAGTTGGAGGTGTGATCGAACTCGTTGAAGAAGGCAAAAATGGCTATTTGATAGACAGTAAGAACATTGCCCTGATTTCAAAAAAACTAAACGATCTCTTCGTAAATTCCACTTTATATTCCCAAATGAGTGAAAATGCTTTGGCATACAGCAAATTCTTTTGTGAAGATTATTTTGAAAATGAATCGACCCGAATTCTTTCCAATTAATTGAATTTATTCCAAAATATGGAATTGTTTGATCCATAAATTATTCGTTAACCCTTACTATATATCACTTTTTTTAAACCAGCACGATATTTGGCATACTAATAGAAAATGATACTACAATGAAAAAAAATAAAATAGCCATTATTGGCACAGTTGGATTACCTGCAAAATACGGTGGATTTGAAACCCTGGCAGAACACTTGGTAACCCATTTGTCTGATCAATTTGACTTTACTGTTTATTGTTCGAAAACAAAATACAAAAAGGAAGAGCAAGTCAAAAATTATAAAGGTGCTAAACTAAAGTACATTCCGCTTGAAGCAAATGGTGTACAAAGCATTCCTTACGATACGATTTCAATACTTCATGCTGTATTCACTTCGGATGTGTTGCTTATTTTGGGAGTGGCCGGTGCTTGGATATTGCCTTTTGTTCGTTTATTTTCTAATAAAAAAATTATCATTTCTATAGATGGGATTGAATGGAAAAGAGACAAATGGTCTATGCCTGCAAAATTGTATTTGTGGTGGGCCGAAAAAATCGCTGTTCTATTTTCGCAGATTGATATCTCCGACAACGAATCCATACAAGATTATACTGCGCTTCGTTATCAAACTTTAAGTAGGGTAATTGAATATGGAGCTGATCATACACTGGAAGTAAAACCTACTCTTCAAGATATTGAAAAGTATCCCTTTTTGGAAAATGAATATGCAGTAAAAGTTTGCCGAATCGAACCCGAAAATAACGTCCATTTGGTTCTGGAAGCCTTTAGAATTCAGCAACAAATGCAACTTGTAATCGTTGGCAATTGGAACAATAGCGAATACGGAAAACAATTAAAAGAAACCTATCAGAACATCGCAAATATTACTCTTTATGACCCCATTTACAATCAAAGAGAAATTGATTTAATTCGAGGAAATGCCACTTTATACATTCATGGTCACTCGGCTGGAGGAACAAATCCGTCACTTGTTGAAGCCATGTATTTGAGACTTCCTATTCTTGCTTTTAAAGTTTCCTACAACATTACAACTACCGAAAACAAAGCCGTTTATTTTTCAACCTCCAAAGAATTAATCCATCAGTTGAATACGTTTACTGTGGAGCAGGAGCACACTTTAAAGGATGAAATGAAAGCCATTGCCAATCGAAGATATACTTGGAAAGTGATTGCAAAACAATATGAATTATTGATACAAGAAGCACTAGTTACAAAATACAAAAACAGTGTGCATACCGATTTAACAAAGCTAAACCCTTCCTTTTTACAAGAATATCAATTGGCTCATTTGCACAATAACTCCATGTTTTATGAAAATCGATAATTATTAATTATACTTTTTAAAAAAGAAAAACCATGAAAACTAACATCTTATATATCTCTTTAGGAATATTATCCTTTTTGCTTACCCTAATTCTTATTCCCTTTTTTAAAAAAATAGCGATAAAAATCAATCTTGTAGACAAGCCCAACTATAGAAAAATACATCAAGATGCGGTTCCACTAGTTGGAGGAATTGCAATCGCAATAACTTCCCTCCTAATTTTAGGAATCCAATCTCTATTGTTTACAAATGCTAAACAATACATAATCATTTTTGCCTCTGCATTTTTACTCTTAATTGTAGGTGTGATTGACGACAAAATGGATGTAAAAGCCAAATACAAACTGGCGATTCAATTGTTGTTGTCCTTTATAATTGCTTCTTCCTCTATCAGATTTACATCGCTGTTTGGTTTATTTGGCATCTATGAAATTGCAGTTTGGGCACAGTATGCACTAACAATCATAGTAATTACGGGAGTTGTCAATGCTTTTAATTTAATGGATGGTGTTGACGGCCTAGTTGGCGGTTTGTCACTGTTGGGTTTTACCATGTTTTTGGTATCATCCTTTTATTTCAAAGATGCTAATTTAGGATTTATTAGTGTTGTATTTATTGGAGCGATCATTGGTTTTTTAAGATTCAATTTGTCTTCCAAAAAAATATTCATGGGTGATGCCGGCTCTCTCTTTTTGGGCTTTATACTAATTACTTTAGGAATTCAACTCATGGAAAAACAATCGAATGTTTCTAATACTGGTTATGGATATGGTTTTCTGTTAGTAGTAGCATTCTTTGCCATTCCAGTACTGGATTCCTTGAGAGTTTATATGGGCCGAATCAAAAGAGGAAATTCTCCGTTCAGCGCCGATAAGTCTCACTTGCACCATTTATTATTGACTGCAGGCTTGACCCATAAAAAAGTCTCTGTAGCAGTAGTTGCACTAAGTCTAATATTCTATTTCATCAGTTTTGGACTAATTTCCTTTTTATCCATTACACTTATAATTGTTATCACTCTATTTGTTTTTTGGTCTATCATTCGGTTTTTACTAATGATAAAAAACCTTGAGGAATGGAAAAATGCTTTAAAAAAATTAGAACAGAGATAAGTCCAAAAACAAATCCTGAATGTGAAGATCTGCCGAAGGTTTTACCACCCTTCGGCTTCTTTTTGAATTTTCTTAGTTAAACTTTTAAAAACCAAGTCATACGAATGATCAATCAATTCTTTCAATAAGATATCATCAACATCTTGATTTACGGCAATCGTGTTCCAATGTACTTTACTCATGTGAAAACCGGGTTGTATAGCATCATATTCGGCACGTAATTCCTGTGCACGTTCTGGATCACATTTGAGATTCACAGAAGGATTGCCTTTTTCCCATTGCAATAAAGAAGACAAAGCAAACATTTTTCCGCCAACTTTAAACACCAAAGTATCTTCATCAAATGGAAAATGTTCGGTCACTCCTTTTTTGGAAAGGCAATATTCGTAATACGTTTCTAGGTTCATATTTAATTATTTTCCGATTTCGCCCAAATGGGTAAACTTAAAACCTGTTTCATATTTTAGACCATAGCCAAACAATCTATCCATAGACGAATGGGTAAATAAAATCACTCCCCAAAGCTGAACTGCTGAATTAGAGCAATAAATTCCAACCAAATATACAGCTATCGCAATACCTCTGTGATGCACCATATTATAGCAAAGAGCTCCAACTTTATTTCCAAATACATATCCAATCATAGAGAAATCTGGGACTAAAATTAGTACCAAAAACCACCACCATGCATAGTTCAATTGACTAAAAAAATAAATACCGAGTATAAACAACCCTAATTCTTCGAGCTTGATAATTGTCTTCATATTTTTATTTTTTCCATCATTCTTTCTGGGTGTGCCAATTCTTTGAAACCAAATTTCTGATATAAAAAATGAGCATCTTTGGTAGCCAATCGCCATATTTTTACTTCTTGCAATTGTGGCTCTTGCATCATCTCATGAATTAAAATTGATGAATATCCGTTACCTCTGTGCTCTTCGGTTATAAAAACATCCATAACATAGGCAAAAACCACATAATCGGTAATCACTCTGGCAAAACCAATCTGTACATGATCAAGATAAATTCCAAAACAAATAGAACTGTCAATTGTTTTTTGAACTTCTTCAATGGTTCTTCCTGCAGCCCAATAAATATCTTTTAGAAAATGCTGAATAAATGGAACATTGAGTTTCATTTTATCGGTGGAAACTGTTATCATATTTGGTATAAAATCGGTTTACTTGGACTGGCGTCATTCTCGAAAGAAGCGATTTGTAAATTCAACAAATAAGTGCCGTCTTGCACTTCTTCAGCAACAAAAATCATTTCGGTAATCGTGCAGTCCAATCGTGCACTAGCATTTAAATTATTGACATCTTTTACATTCCAAAAGGCTTTGTGTGCCAATAATTTCCCTTCATCGTGCTCTTTGTCCACACTCGGTAAATCGATCAGCAAATGTTTAATTCCGTTTTCGCGAATAAAAAGCGCCGCATCTTCTGCCAAATAAGGCGGGTTGGTATTGGAATATTTCTGTGATTTTTTTATTTTAAAATTGGGTAATGTTCGAATAATGATTGCTTCAGGAGTTTTCAATCCCAATGCTTTTTTAACTTGATTTCTGCTAATCACCCAGTCTTCGCCTCGCATTTCTGGCACAATCGAAACCAGTTCGGCCAAAAAGAAAAACTGTTTCAAACATTGATTGATGCTGTAAAACTCTCTAGTAATATGACCCAGACATTCCGTATGGGTTCCATGCCCATGAGGATTGAAAAAAATGTTTTTAAAATTTGTAGATGCTCCTTCTTTTATGCTACCTATCCAATCACCAAAGACAACGGGTTCTATCACTGGTTTTTCTATGTACCAAGCAATCGGATTCTCCTCTGTATTGGTCAACGGAATCGAAATGTCAATGGGTTTTGAGAGGTCGACTTCTATAGTGTGATTGTTATGTTGAATTGTAGTCTTCATAAAACTAGTAAAGCGGTTTAGGATATTTTTGTTTAAAGTTAAAAACTATTTCAGAAGCACCATTTTTTTGCAAATAATCTAATTTCTCCATTGCTTCGGCAAGATCTGGAATTTCTCTTTTTTTAATCCACCACATCGCAGTAGAAACTTGTCCAAAAGTTTGAAACCATTCTTTCCTACGCTTTAAAAACTCCGAATGAAAGGTTTTGTACATATAATGTTCTAAAGTTTCAATACTTTCCCAAATGGAATAATTGACAATGATTTGTTCATCATTATAAGGATTTAAATTTGTTGCATTGTTCTCTTCGTCTTTTAATCGCCATACAAATCCATCACTTTTTTCAGCTATTTCATTGACTTTATCAAGATTGTCAACAAATTCTTTCATAATAGGATCATGAATGTTGACACCTTTCATTCTAGCGATATTTATTTCTGCAAGTTGATATTCTGCCATATTTCATTCTTTTATTTGGACAATTAAAACTTTGCGAACCTTACTGTTAATCCTATTCCAAATTTAAATAAAATAAGTCTGATGCAATTCCATCGGTCAAAAATTTTCCTTTTGGGGTTGGTTTCAAAATCTTCTCGATACTATTCCGCCCAAAAGTAGCATTACTCGAAGTGATGATTTCAAGTAAATCATCGTCAAGAAACTTCTGAGCTTGTTGATGCAAATAATCTAGATATTTTTTTCCGAATTCAGTTTCAATTCGATTCAAATCAACACCCCAAATCGTTCGTAAACCTGTCATAATATATTCGTTGTAACGGTCAGCAATCGAGAGAATCTCAATTTCATTGGGCAACTTGTTCTCTTGAATGGATTTTAAATACAGTGAATTATTAGAAACATTCCAACTTCTGGAAATTCCATCATAACTATGCGCTGATGGGCCAATACCTATGTATTTTTTTCCTAACCAATAAGCCGAATTGTTTTTTGAAAAATAATTGGGTTTTCCAAAATTGGATAATTCGTAATGGATAAAATTATTCGCTTCAAGCGTTTCTACTAAAATCACAAAATGTTCCTGAGCCGATTCGTCATTGGGTTTGGCAATTTTTCCGGTTTGAATGAGTTTGTTCAACGCCGTTTTTGGTTCGACAGTCAGTGCATAACTGGAAATATGTGGTATCCCAAAAGACAAAGCTGTTTCGATATTTTGCTTCCATTTCTCATTGCTCATTCCCGGAATTCCATAAATCAAATCGAGAGAAATATTATCAAAGTATTGCGTAGCTTCTTCGAGACATTTTTTGGCTTCTGCCGAATTATGAGCACGATTCATCATCACCAAATCATCTTCAAAGAAAGATTGAATTCCGATGCTTAGTCGATTGACACCAATTTTTAAAAGTTCAATTAAATACTCTACCGATAAATCATCAGGATTGGCTTCAAGAGTGATTTCAGGATTTTTAGCAACTTGATAATTTTTATAAATCGAATCAATCTGCAATCTCAAATCTGCAATCTGCAATCTGCTCGGCGTTCCTCCTCCAAAATAAATCGTTTCAACAACTTCATTCTTAAACTCAGTTTTGCGCATTTGCAATTCTTTGGCAATAGCCAAAACCATCTCTTCTTTCTTCTTCATCGAAGTCGAAAAATGAAAATCACAGTAATGACAAGCCTGCTTGCAAAATGGTATGTGTATGTAGATGCCACTCATAAATTAGTTTTCAGTTGCTGAGAATGCAAACTATTTTTTAACTCGTTCCTCATTTTGTTTTACAAAAGCATCCCAACCCGTATAGCTTTTATCTCCAATCACTTTTCCTGAATTGAAAAAATGACAAACTGCAGCTGCCAGTCCATCGGTAGAATCCAAATTTTTGGGTAATTCTTTCAGTCCCAATAATTGTTGAAGCATTTTGGCGACTTGTTCTTTGCTGGCATTTCCGTTTCCGGTGATCGCCATTTTTATTTTTTTGGGTTCGTATTCGGTAATGGGTATGTCTCTAGAAAGTCCTGCGGCCATAGCTACTCCTTGCGCACGACCAAGCTTCAGCATCGATTGTACGTTCTTGCCAAAGAAAGGAGCTTCAATCGCAATTTCGTCAGGATGATGCGTTTCTATTAATTCAATGGTACGTTCAAAAATGATTTTTAATTTTTGGTAGTGATTGTCATATTTTGACAATTGCAATTCGTTGAGCTGCAAAAATTCCATTTTCTTATTCACAATTTTTATCAATCCAAAACCCATAATCGTGGTTCCGGGGTCTATTCCTAATATGATGCGTTCTTTTATCAAGGTTTATTTTTAATTGTGTCCTGAGATTTAATTTATTTCTTCAAATTGCTTTTCATTTCTTCCAACATCGCAATTATCTTGTCTAATTTTTCTGCTTCAATTTTATCCAACTTAATGGTCAAAGCTTCAATTTCTAGCTTTGCATCCACATTGGTCTGATAATCGGATTGTGCCTGAATTCGGTCTCTTTCACTTTGTCTGTTTTGCGACATCATAATAATTGGTGCAGCATAAGCAGCTTGTGTTGAAAAAACAAGATTCAACAATATAAAAGGATAAACATCCCAATGATACACATAACCAATAAAGTTTAAACCCATCCATACTATTACAAAAACACTTTGAATAATAATAAATCTCCAAGATCCCATTCCTTTGGCTACTGAATCGGCCAAACGACTGCCAAAACCTAATGTCTCTATATGTTTTTCGTGCCAAGTTTTGTTATTACTCATATCCTAGTAGAATTGGTTTGTTGTTAAATTATTCAAGTTGTTACGCAAAGATACTCGAAGTTGGTTCAAAGATTTCCAAAGCATACATTTGAAAAATAAATTAAAAACTTTATTGATCTCTATTGAGTTTTCAGTGACTTTGTGTACTAGTTTTTCCTTTACTTTGCGCTATGATTTCAATTTCACACAAAACTAAGCAATTCCTTGTACTTATAGTCAAACTTTTGATTGTAGGCGGAGCGTTTTATTTTATTTACAATCAATTGGCCAATAATGACAAACTCGACTGGCAAAAATTCTTGGTATTGTTTCATAAAAATCAATCGGTTTTAGGAATTGGATTTATTCTTCTTTTGAGTGTCTTAAATCGTTTATTCGAAATCCTGAAATGGAAATATTTGGTTTCCTATCTCCATCCTATTTCTTTGGCTGAAGCTACCAAACAAGTTTTGGCCGGGCTTACTGCAGGATTATTTACCCCAAATGGCGTTGGTGAATATGCCGGAAAAGCATTGTATTTTGATAAAAAAGACACCAAAAAAGTGGTGTTTTTAAATTTGATATGCAATGGAATACAAATGATCTTGACTGTCATTTTTGGGATTTTTGGATTGTTGTATTTTAATGCGCAGTACAATGTAATCACTACAAAAACGGTAGCTGTTCTTTTTGGAATTCTGACAATCCTATTTATTGTTTTATTTTCAGTCAAAAAAATCACAATCAAAGGCTATTCTATCGAGAAACTGATTCATAAAATTAACGAAATTCCAAAATCGATTCATCAAAAAAATACGTATTTGGCGATTTTAAGGTATTTGGTTTTCTCGCATCAATACTATTTTTTGTTTTTGGCTTTTGATGTCGATTTACCTTATTTAATTCTCATTTCAGCCACATCGAGTGTTTACTTTCTGGCTTCATCTTTGCCTACTTTTCAGTTTTTGGATTTTGCCGTAAAAGGAAGTGTGGCGGTATATTTCTTCGGAATATTGGGCGTAAATGAATGGGTAGTTGTTTTTGTCACTACGCTGATGTGGTTTTTGAATGTGGTTTTACCAGTGGCTATTGGGAGCTATTATGTGTTGAATTTTAAACCAAAAACAGTGCTATGATTTTGATTTTATTAGGGATAGTAATCGTTTATGTTCTGACTATAAGTTGGCTCATTTATGGTTTTACCAAAATAAATCAGTTTGAATACATTGGCTTGCCACCAAAAACGAGCTTTAGCATTATTGTTCCTTTTCGGAATGAAGCCGAAAATTTACCGGTTCTATTGGAAAGTCTTTCAAAATTGAATTATCCGACGGATTTGTTTGAAGTGATTTTGGTTGACGATTTTTCTAGTGAAGAGTTTAAAGTTTCAGGTTTAAAGTTTAAAGTCACGGTCGTTAATAATCTTCGGGTTTCAAATTCCCCTAAGAAGGATGCCATTACAACGGCTATGCAAATGGTAAAAACCGATTGGGTTATTACCACCGATGCTGATTGTGTGGTTCATGAAAATTGGCTATTGGCGCTGGACAATTTCATTCAGTTACATCACGTTTCGATGATTGCGGGAGCGGTTACCTACAATTGCAATACTTCGTTTTTACATCACTTTCAGCAATTAGATTTGGCGAGTTTACAAGGGGCTACCATAGGGAGTTTTGGAATTAAAAAGGGTTTTATGTGTAATGGCGCCAATTTTGCTTATACCAAATCATTTTTTAAAAAACTCAAAGGTTTTGATGGTAACTTAACTATTGCCAGTGGTGATGATGTTTTTCTGTTGCAAAAAGCTATAGCCAAATATCCTGAAAAAGTAGTGTATTTAAAATCAAAGAATACTATCGTAACCACAAAACCTACTAATGATTGGAAATCGTTGTTTTACCAACGCGTTCGCTGGGCATCTAAAACAACTTCTTACCAAAGTATCTTCGGAAAAAGACTTGGGTTGCTTGTCTTTATGATGAATTTTGGTTTGGTTTATTGTTTCGTGCTGACTGTCTTAGGAATGCTCCCTTATTTTTTTGTGGGGCTTTATTTCCTAATCAAATTTGGAATTGACTCTGTGCTGATACAGCAAACAAATAAATTCTTGACGAAATACAAAATGCGCCATTTACTTTTAAGTAGTTTGTGGTATCCGTTTTTCAGTACTACTGTGGCTTTATATTGCCTTTTTGGAAAATACGAATGGAAAGGGAGAAGGTTTTAAAAATAAGATTGCAAATGTTAAAATTAAATTTCATTAAACTTTCAACACTAAACTCTCACCTCAAATCTTATTATGAAAACGAATGCCCTAGCCCAGATGGAAACGGCATCCTGTTGTCCCGGGGTTCGGGACGACAGATATAGTGCACAGCTGGAAATTGCTCCTTAAAAAAACTATTCCACTTTTAAAATAACAGGAAGAATAAATTGGGTTTTTACGGGTAATCCCCGCTTGATTGCTGGATTTATTTTTGGAAAACCTACCAAACGAGCTTTGAGAATGCTGTCTATTTTCACTTTATCATAAGCCACAGAATCTTTTGGAAATTGGGGTTCAAATTTCATCGTGGCATTGGGAAAAACAGTCACTTTCACTTCGATAGTATCCAACTCGGGATAAAGCATAGCCAATGTATCGTTGCAGAGTTTCTCTTGAATTAATTGGGTTAAAACCTCAAAAAAACATTGTTGGCGTTGCTTTTTGTCTTCAATTTTATCGCAATCAACAACTGATGGGTATTCGTCTACCTCTTTCCAATTAATAGACTTCAATTCCTTTTGCAACAATTCCTTTTCGGAGGGAACTTGCTTGTCAAAATATTGACAGGAATTAAAAAATATAAAGACTAAAAAAAAGGAATATTGCTTCAATGTTTGTTTTTTGAATGGGACTAATAGGTTATAAAAATACAATTATTTTTCTCATATACATATAAGAAAAAAGAGTTGTATTTTCGAGGTAAAATTACTAAAAATTATTTTATGGATATGCTACTTCTAATTCTTGGTTTTGCTTGTGCGATCGTAGGTGTTTTTGGAAGTTTTTTGCCTGTTTTACCTGGGCCGAGTATCAGCTGGGTTGGAATTGTATTGCTGTATTTTACGAATGCAGTTTCTGCCAATTATTGGATTTTGGGCCTTTCCTTGTTATTCACTATTGCGCTAACGATTTTGGATTATATCATTCCGGCAAAAGGAACCAAAAAATTTGGAGGTAGTTCGTATGGTATTTGGGGAACCAATATCGGTTTGGTTGTTGGGATTTTTGCTCCCATTCCGCTGGGTTTTATTATTGGACCATTCGTTGGTGCTTTTGTTGGCGAACTGATTTACGATAAACAAGACCACAAACGTGCTTTGAAAGCTGCAACTGGGTCTCTCCTCGGTTTTCTAGCTTCGTCCTTTATGAAGTTTGTGGTGTGTATGATGTATTTGGGTTTGTTTCTTTGGATTGTATGGCAGAATAGTGATGCATTGTTTTAATCTGTTTCTTGAGCTACTTCTGCAAAATCTAAAACCATTTAAAAATGTAATTCTCAAATATCTTGAACCATTAAGATATTAAGAAAATTAAGTATTGAAGCCTTTCTTAATAAACTTAATACCTTAATGGCTAAAAAAAAGAATGCATTACTATTTGATATTAATCTAGTATTTCCAGATTTTAATTTTTATCCATAAAAAAAGCCTCTCCATTAAGGAAAGGCTTCTAACAATATTTGCGGTCTGGACGGGACTCGAACCCGCGACCCCATGCGTGACAGGCATGTATTCTAACCAACTGAACTACCAAACCCTGTTTTATTGCGAGTGCAAAGATACAATAGATTTTCGTTTACGCAACTATTTTATAACACAAGAATTAAAAAAATAAAACCTCCTTAAAATCAAAAAAGCTATCCACAAAGTGGAAAGCTTTTCATTGGTCTAACTACAAACCGGTCTCGTCATATAGGACGAGAAACAACACAACTAGCTTTAGATACTGTATATTGGCAAAAAAAGCCTTTCTGTTACGAAAGGCTCTCCCAATATTAGCGGTCTGGACGGGACTCGAACCCGCGACCCCATGCGTGACAGGCATGTATTCTAACCAACTGAACTACCAAACCTCTGCTTTATTGCGGTGGCAAAGATACAATAGATTTTCGTTTACGCAAGCCTTTTTGTAGAGAATTAAGAATATTTTTTTGCCTTATTATCCAAACTTTTGTTTTTCAACCAAGTATGTCGTCAATATTTTTTCAAAATTTTCGCCAACGCCCACAGGAATGTACTTTATTTTGTTTTGAGCACACGTTAACGCCAACTTTTTGAAGTAATCGCTCACCTGTTTTTCGTATTCCTGCTTCACATTATCGGCAAAAATCACTACCTCATCTCCTGTTTCCACATCAATAAACTTTCTTGGGGCATTGTCAAAATCAAATTTAAGCTCCGTTTCGTTGTCTACCACATGAAATAAAACCACTTTATGTTTGTCGTGTTTCAAATGTTGCAACGCATTAAAAAGCGCTTCTTCATTATCCGACTGAAACATGTCGGTAAACAAAATAATCATCGAACGACGGTGAATTTTCTCTGCTATTTGATGCAGATACGTAATCGTATCTGTTTGCTT
This sequence comes from Flavobacterium sp. N3904, assembly GCF_025947305.1. Lineage (NCBI taxonomy): Bacteria > Pseudomonadati > Bacteroidota > Flavobacteriia > Flavobacteriales > Flavobacteriaceae > Flavobacterium > Flavobacterium sp. N3904. The sequence goes on along the minus strand of NZ_CP110009.1, from coordinate 1,549,098 downwards.
TTTTTCTTTAGTATCTCCCAAAAGGCCTTCGAGGGTGTTCAAAATCATTCTATGATGACGGTCACTCCCTTTTTCTGGTGCATAATACTCATAACTATCCGAAAACACACTGATCCCAATGGCATCTCGCTGTTTCTTCAGCAGGTTCATCAGTACTGCCGATGCCAATACCGAAAAACCTATTTTACTTTCATAAAACGGCTGATTATCCTTCAGTTTAGGATAATGCATCGACGAAGAGTTGTCAATAATGATATGACATCTCAGGTTGGTTTCTTCCTCAAAACATTTTGTGTACAAACGATCGGTCTTGGCAAATAATTTCCAATCGATATGTTTGGTACTTTCACCCACATTATACACTTTATGCTCGGCAAACTCAGCCGAAAATCCATGAAACGGACTTTTGTGCATACCCGAAATAAAACCTTCCACTACTTGATTGGCCAACAATTCCAAGTGCTGAAAACTGGATATTTTTTCTATTTGCGATTCGATCTTCATATTTCAAATGTATAAAAAAGTTTAGACAGTTTAAAAAACAAAAAAAGGCTTGACTTTCGCCAAACCTTCCTATATAAATTGATAACCGTTACCGATTACAACAATGCGTCTAAGCTATCTGCATACGTTTGTTTTGGAGCCACTCCTACTTGTTTTCCAACCACTTCTCCATTGTGGAAAACCAATACTGTTGGAATATTTCTCACACCGTATTTTGCAGCAAATTCTTGGTTTGCATCTACATCTACTTTACCTACAACTACTTTACCTTCGTACTCGTTGCTTAGTTCATCGATGATTGGTCCAACCATTCTACAAGGCCCACACCATGCTGCCCAAAAATCCACCATTACTGGTTGTGTCGATTTCAAAACTACTTCCTCAAAAGTAGCATCTGTTATTGCTAATGCCATACTATTTTTATTTTATGTTTAATTGCTTGTTTTTTTACTAGTGTACAAATTTAGAAATTAAAACCCAACCAAACGCCATTCCCAAATTAGTTTTCATTATAAATGTATTACTAATAGCTATTTTCAAGTGTTTGGGAGCTTCATCCTGCTGTCCGCTGTATCCACGCAAAAAAGCGTGGGATGCCGCTACCATCAGGGCTAGGGCATTCGGGATTTCAAGATCTTTAGTAAACAAAAAAAGACCCTCTTTTCAGAAGGTCTTCTATAATTTTCAATCGTAATGAATTATAGACTGTATTTCAATCCAAGAGTAAAACCTAATCCAGAAATTCCAACGTAAGAACTAATCTCATTCATTGCATCATTTGGTCTAGTTGTATCACCAGGAATAGTTGTCGTAGTCGTGTTAGGATTAAACAAAGGATTATTTGAACTACTATTAAGTTGATCCACATAATCTACGTGACTTGCAGAATAAGATGCATCTGGACGGAAAGCTGTAGGAGTGTTCAATTTATCAACCCCATTTTCAGTATAAGCCTCTGTTTCTTTAGTTTTTCCATGAACAGTAAAATTACGGTATTCTACTTCTCCATAAAGAGAAATGTTTTTACCTAATTTATATGAAGTCCCCAAAACAGCCATAAAACCAACTGTTGGGTTCGGTTTTACTACATCTTTAGCATATGTAGTAGTAGTTCCAGCTGGATTGCTATACACTCTATTTGTTTCAATAGTCAAATCACCAGAAACAGGAACAATAACCCCTACTTTTGTGTAAGGCTCAAAACCATTCAATTCTCCAAGAAACAATACAATAGCTGGGGCTAAATCATAAGCTGTAATTTTTCCTTCTGCTGAACCTGTAACGAAAGTTGGCCCAGCGGCTACTAATCTATTTACTGTTTCAACCATTGTTTTACTATTACTTGAGTAATAATTAAAAGCCATCTCAACACCTAAACGTGGTGTAAAACGGTATCCCGCAGTTAAGCCTGTACGGAAACCTTCTCCAAAAGAACCTGTATTAGTTTCTCTAGAAACCAAAGTAGTTCCATTTGCAGCATATACATCTGTATTTGGCAATGCTCCAGAAACAATTGGAAATTCTGTTGCAGCAGTTTGTATAAAATAAGAACCTCCTACTTTAAAATACCAGCTTTCTTTTGTACTATCTGTAGTACTTGCAGTTTGTCCTACCATTGTCATTGTAGAAACTAATAATCCTAATAAAAATAGGGTCTTTTTCATAATTTTTTTATTCTTAAGTTAATTTATACAAACATAAAAAAAAATACACAGTTCCTACACTTGCTTTGTACATGCATCAGCGAAATCGTTGTAATTTTGCGCAATATTACTAAAAAAATAATATGCGCGCATAACTTTAACTAAAAAAAATAATTATCGATTAAAAATTAACTGTTAAAAAATTAATTGAGCTTAAAATTGACCTGCATTTTCTCCAATTCAAACAATAATTCATTTGAAATTTGGATTTTCAGCTTCCTACTTGGCATCGACAATTTGGTTACCACTTTAATTTCTTCTATTTCTGTAACAGATTTTTCTTCCGGTAGTTCAGCAACTTCTTCATTTTCATCCACAAAAGATTCTTCGTCCGTATCAACAAACTCTGGTTGCGCTTCTACAAGCCGTTTTATTTTTTCCAATTCCATAATTTCAAAAGTCACCGTATTATCTCCTTTATTCTCCTGAAACAAACGATTCAGTTTATGAATGAATTCGGCTTCAATGTCTTTAACATTCAACAAAAGAATTAACTTTTTGGCAAAAGTACTCAGAACATCTTGCAAATATTGCACGAGAACAAACTGCATTCTGGGTTCCGTTTTTTTGCCCGTATCCTGATTGACCCAACCTTCTTTTATCATCACTTTCATAAAAGTAAAGTTGTTTTGAATAAAGAAATGCCTGAACTTTAAATACTCCTCCCCAAAAATTTTAAACTCATAACTTTCGTCATAGCCTTCGAGCATAAAAGTTCCCCAGCCCTTTCCGTTCTTGGCCACACGGTGTTGCACGTTGGTGATAATCCCTCCAAAAGTTAGATTCTTACCTATATATAATTCCATATTTTTCAACGCTTCTAATTTGGCATTGCAAAAATATTTCATTTCAAATTTGTAATCGTCCAGTGGATGTCCTGAAATGTATATTCCAACAACCTCTTTTTCTTTGGCCAGTTTTTCCATCGTGCTCCAGTCTTCACAAGGAGGAACAACAGGTTCGGCAATTTGTACATCACTGCTTTCGCCAAACAAACTCACCTGAGATGAATTTTCATTCTCCTGAAATTTGGATCCGTACTTGATGGATTTTTCATAGAACGTAATTCCATCGCCATCATCATGAAAATATTGCGCTCGGGTTGTTCCTTCGAACGAATCAAATCCACCGGCCAGAATTAAGTTTTCGAGTGCTTTTTTATTCGCTGCGCGTAAATCAATACGCTTGGTTAAGTCGAAAATAGACTTGTATTTTCCGTCTTTTCTATTCTCTACAATGGTTGCCACAGCTCCGGAACCAACACCTTTTATAGCCCCCATCCCAAAACGTACCGCATAATCATCATTTACTGTAAACTTATAAAACGATTCATTCACATCAGGTCCAAGAACCTGTAATCCCATGCGTTTACATTCCTCCATAAAGAAAGAAACTTGCTTGATGTCACTCATATTATTAGACAAAACCGCCGCCATATATTCTGCTGGGTAGTTGGCTTTGAGATAAGCCGTTTGATAGGCAACCCACGCATAACAGGTCGAGTGCGATTTGTTAAAAGCATATTCGGCAAAGGCTTTCCAGTCATTCCAGATTTTTTCCAACTTGTCTTTGGCATGTCCTTTTTCCATCGCCTGAGAGATGAATTTTGGCTCCATTTTGGCCAAAACATCAATCATCTTTTTTCCCATCGCTTTACGCAAAACATCGGCATCACCCTTTGAGAATCCTGCTAGTTTTTGGGACAAGAGCATTACCTGTTCTTGGTAAACGGTAATTCCGTACGTATCTTTTAGCAGTTCTTCGCAGTCGGCCAAATCGTATTCGATAGGCTCTTCTCCGTTTTTACGTTTAATAAAACTCGGGATATAAGCAATCGGTCCCGGACGATACAATGCATTCATGGCAATCAAATCGGGAAAAACCGTGGGTTTTAGTTCCTTCATGTATTTTTGCATTCCCGCACTCTCATATTGAAAAATCCCTACTGTTTCTCCACGCTGGAAAAGTTCATATGTTTTTGCGTCATCAATAGGAAATGTATCAGGATCGAGTTCAATTCCCGATCTGTATTTTACTAATTTTACGGTATCTTTTATAAGCGTTAGGGTCTTCAAACCCAAGAAGTCCATTTTCAACAAACCGGCACTTTCTACGACCGAGTTGTCAAACTGGGTGACAAACAAATCCGAATCTTTTGCCGTAGCCACAGGAACGAAATTGGTAATATCACTTGGCGTAATAATCACTCCACAGGCGTGAATACCTGTATTTCTTAAATTTCCTTCTAAGACTTTTGCTTGCTGGATTGTTTCACCGCCCAAATCTCCTTCATTCGCAATTTCGATTAATTCCTTAATCTTATCGTATTCTTCCGGTCGAACTGCTTTCCGAATAACATCTTCTTTCTCGTTCAAGAAACGAGCCAAATTCCATTTGGAAGGCATCATTCCCGGAATCAATTTTGCAATTTTATCGGCTTCAAATAATGGTAAATCCAGTACACGAGCCGTATCACGAATCGCCGATTTGGTTGCCATTTTACCATACGTTATAATCTGGGCCACTTGTTTGGAACCGTATTTTCGAATCACATAATCCATTACGCTACTACGGCCTTCATCATCAAAATCGATATCAATATCGGGTAGTGACACACGATCGGGATTCAGGAAACGCTCAAAAAGCAGATTGTACATCAAGGGGTCAATATTGGTAATCTTCAAACAATAGGCTACCACCGATCCCGCTGCAGATCCCCTTCCCGGACCTACCGAAACACCCATACTTCTGGCTTCGGCAATTAAATCCTGTACAATCAAAAAATATCCAGGATATCCTGAATTCTTAATGGTCAATAATTCAAAATCCAATCGTTCCTGAATCTCGTCAGTAATTACAGGATATCGGCGATTTGCTCCTTCAAAAGTAAGATGTCTCAAATAGGCATTTTCCCCGCGTACTCCGCCATCTTTTTCATCTTCAGGGTCGTTGAACTCCACTGGGATTTCAAACTTGGGAAGCAATACTTCACGGGCTAAATCGAAAATTTCAATCTTATCAACAATCTCCGATATATTCGAAATCGCTTCGGGTAAATCGGCAAAGAGTTGTTTCATCTCGTCTCCCGACTTGAAATAATATTCTTGATTGGGCAAACCATAACGATAGCCACGACCACGACCGATTGGCGTAGTTTGTTTTTCACCATCCCGCACACAAAGCAAAATATCGTGGGCGTTGGCATTTTCTTTATCGATATAAAAAATATTGTTGGTTGCAATGAGCTTCACTTCGTGCTTTCTAGCCAACGAAATCAAGGATGTATTCACACGATTTTCATCCTCTTGATTGTGACGCATCAACTCAATATAGAAATCGTCTTGGAATTCATTTTTCCACCAGAGCAAAGCTTCCTCAGCTTGATTTTCTCCAAGATTTAATACTTTGCTGGGGATTTCGCCATAGAGATTTCCGGATAAAACAATAATGTCTTCTTTGTACTGCTGAATGACTTTCCGGTCTATTCTAGGAACATAATAAAATCCTTCAGTATAGGCGATGGAAGACATTTTGGCCAAATTATGATAGCCTTTTTTGGTCTTTGCCAAAAGTACTATTTGGTATCCATTGTCTTTTACCGACTTGTTTTTATGGTCTTCGCAGACAAAGAATTCACAACCTACAATCGGTTTCATCGGAACTTCAGTAGGTTCCTCACCGTTTTCTATGGCTGCTTTATTTTTGGATTCGGCTGCTTTATTATGGTATAAAATATCGCGGACAAAATGAAAGGCTCCCATCAAATTGGCGTGATCCGTCATTGCTACGGCAGGCATTTTTTGTTGTGCGGCTGCTTTTACTAATGCAGCAATACTAATGGTCGATTGCAAAACCGAAAACTGCGTATGATTATGTAAATGCACAAAAGGCGCATCTATTAGAACTTTTTTATTTTCCGTAAGTTCTTCTTTGGAAACTGAAACGGCTTGTTTCTCTCCAAATTGAAGTCGAATTTTTTCTGAAGCTTCTTTTAGATTGATGTGTTTTAAACCAATCAGCTCAATTTCATGGGGATTTTTACTTTTGAAATCCTTGAAATAACCAATTTCAACATCGAGTTCCTCTTTGGTAAAAATATCACGACGAATTAATTCCAAGAAACAACGCGTGGTTGCCTCAACATCGGCAGTGGCGTTGTGCGCTTCCGCAAAAGGTTTATCGAAAAGATAAGAGTGTAGTTCTGTTAAAGTTGGCAATTTGAATTTGCCTCCACGCCCTCCGGGTAATTTTAATAACGAAGCGGTAACCTCTGTACAAGTATCTAGAATTGGCATTGAACCCATAGGAGAGTCAACTCCCATTCTATAGAATTCACATCCCATAATGTTAATATCAAAACCTAGATTCTGCCCCACAATAAACTTGGCTTTGCCTAAAGCGATATTGAATTTCTCCAAAACTTCGGCCAACGAAATACCTTCGGCTTCGGCCAATTCGGTGGATATTCCGTGAATACGCTCGGCATCATACGGAATGTTAAATCCTTCCGGTTTTACCAAATAATCCTGATGCTCGATGAGTTTCCCCATGTCGTCGTGCAGCTGCCATGCAATTTGTACACATCTTGGCCAGTTGTCGGTATCAGAAATGGGTGCGCCCCATTTCTTGGGTAATCCTGTGGTTTCGGTATCGAATATTAAGTACATAGTTTCTAAAAAGCAAAATTAAAGTTCCAACTTGCAAGTATTTATCGTCCTAAAATATTGATTTTATGGACTATAAAAAACATCAAAATACAAAATGGCGGAAGTTCAAATTTAGTTTTTTTATAAGGATTGGGAGCCTTAAGTTATTAACAAAAAAGATGTTTTGGCAAAATAGATTGTATTATTACAAATATTCTGTAGGAAATTATTTTTTACTTAGAAATAGACAACTATAATTGATTAGAACTTATGGAATTAATCTAGAATATATGTCACCAGAAATTAGAGACCCTTTTTAATTCAAATAAGATGAAAACAAAATACCTTATTATTCTATTTTCTATGCTTTTTTTTAATTGTAATGACACAAAGGAAGATGAATTTTTAAAACATTTTACATATAAAAACAAGTATGAAAATTTGTCGATTGATCAATTAAAAAAACAAATTAATGAGACAGATCTATTTACTTTAAATAAATCTGAAGCAATGAATGAATTTGTGTTCAATGATGATAAAAAATACTATTATGGATATAAAAGTAAATTGACTCAGGATACTTATTTAATTTCATATGGTGTTACTTATAACCCTTTGTACACAGGAACATTTAGGCTAATAAACTGGTCAGATACTTATTTATGCATATATCAAAATGGAAATGGTGTAGTTTCTAAGATTAAAACAGCATCTTCTGATCCTCTTTTGAGCGGGTGTAAAGAAAAAAACGGGATTTACACAATAACATCTTTTAATAGTGTCTTTAAAATAGATGATTCGGTCGGATATAGAAAATATTTTAGAACTGATAGCATCATAGCAAAGTATAAAATTGAAAACAACCGATTTGTAGAAATAGTAAAAAGTTATAATGGAATTATATTACACAATTAAGATTGAACAATACAACATAAATCATTTTTAACGTATTGAAATCCTTTACTATAATGTTACTTTTTTTTAGCAACCAATATATGCAAACATATGTCAGAAACAACTTCTAATTTAAATTGAGATGAAAGCTAAATACATTATTATTCTATTTTCTATACTTTTTTGTAACTGCACTAATACAAAGGAAGAAACTTTTTTAGAAAATTTTCCAGACAAAGAAGAATATGAATCTAATAGTAATAGAAAACCAAAAGAAATAACCTCTGATGATTTGTATTTTTTAAATAGATCTGAAGCTATCAACGAATTCGAATCTGAAATAGGTAAAAATTATTATTATGGATACAAAACAAAAACAAGTAATGATTGCTATTTAATACTTTACGGATATACATATAGAATTGACAACAATTATCATCCTTTTGCACTAGGTTTTGCTGGCAAATCATACTTGTGTATCTATCAAAAAGGAAATGGGATAGTATCAAAACTTAAGATATCAACTAATGATCCTATTCAAAATACATATGAAGAAAAAACAAATATTTATACAATAAAAACCGTTTCAGCTATATTAAAGTACGATGAACTAAAAAATGGATTCTTTCCTTATCGTTCAAAAGACACCATTGTTTCAAAGTATAAAATTGAAAACAATAGATTTGTAAAAATAAATAGTCTCCGAATTTCCAAATTACATCCGTAAAAACAACATGTCTCGAACAGCACAAACGTTCTTGCGAGCGAGTGAGGGATAGAAATAAGCTACCGAAGTAGCATCGATAGCCCGACCGCGTTGAGTAAAGGGGCTGTATAAACGGTGCTGTAAGTTGGCCACTTTGCTCAACGGGGGCACGCCCAAAATATTTTTAACCTTTATCTCTTTAGTTTCATTCCAAAAACCTACTTTCTAATCAAATATTCATCTCTTCTCTTTTTTGGATGTCGTAGTATTTTAGCAAAAAAAGTGAAATAAAAAAACTCAAAATCGGCATTATTTACTGCTTATAAAATTGGTTTTTTGATTCATTTTTAGCAAATCACACTAATACAAAATATAACAATAATCACTATTTTTTAATTTTTTGTTGTGATTTTTTAAACTAATTACCAATTTATACATTTTATTTGTAATAAATTTGCAAATTATTAAAAACAGAAGCAACAGTATCAAATCTGCTTTGAAAAGAAATTCAAAGTCAAATTAAGAAAGTGTATTTTTTGACCAAAAACAATGAACTAAAGTGCAATGGTGCTGTAAAGTTCTTTTGGGTATCGTATATAAACGCTTTTCGAAATTGACGCCTCTCTTTTCTTTTTTAAATTTGTTGCCAATGCTATAATTGATAGGAAACTATCGGGATTATAAAAGAGAAATACACTAAAAAATAGTTAAAATGAGTACTACATTATTCGACAAAGTATGGGATTCGCACGTGGTGCGTAAAATAGAAGATGGACCAGATGTGTTTTTTATTGACCGTCATTTTATTCACGAAGTGACTAGTCCTGTTGCTTTTTTAGGTTTGAAAGAAAGAGGTATCAAGGTGCTGTATCCGGAACGCACTTTTGCAACTGCCGATCACAACACTCCAACTATAAACCAACATTTACCGGTTGCCGATGCTTTATCTGCCAACCAATTGAAAGCGCTGGAAGACAATGCAGCCGAATATGGAATTTCGCACTGGGGATTGGGACACCAAAAAAATGGTATCGTTCACGTGGTAGGACCTGAAAATGGAATTACTTTGCCTGGTGCAACTATCGTTTGTGGTGATTCTCACACTTCTACTCACGGTGCTTTTGGAGCTATTGCTTTTGGTATTGGAACTTCAGAAGTGGAAATGGTTATGGCTACTCAATGTATTATGCAGCCAAAACCAAAGAAAATGCGTATTAACGTAAACGGAACTTTGAGTAAAGGAGTGGGGCCAAAAGACGTAGCCCTTTATATCATTTCAAAATTGACAACTTCGGGCGGAACAGGATATTTTGCTGAATATGCGGGAAATGTTTTTGAAGAAATGTCTATGGAAGGTCGTATGACCGTTTGCAACTTGAGTATCGAAATGGGTGCTCGTGGCGGTATGATTGCTCCTGACCAAAAAACATTTGATTTCTTGGAAGGACGTTTGTATGCTCCAAAAGGAGAAGCTTGGACAAAAGCAGTCGAATATTGGAAAACTTTGAAAACGGATGCTGATGCTTTTTTTGATGCTGAATTAAACATCGATGCGGCTGATATTGAACCAATGATTACTTACGGAACCAATCCTGGAATGGGAATTGGTATCTCAGCAACTATTCCAAACGCCAACCAAGTAGAAGGTGGCGAGGAAACGTATAAAAAATCTTTGGCCTATATGGGCTTCCACGAAAATGACGTAATGATTGGCAAATCAATTGATTTTGTTTTCTTGGGAAGCTGTACGAATGGCCGTATCGAAGATTTTAGAGCTTTTACAGAAATTGTTAAAGGCAGAAAAAAAGCAGACAATGTTACCGCTTGGCTGGTTCCAGGTTCTCACGTTGTAGAAGCACAGATTAAAGAAGAAGGTCTTTTGGACATTCTTACTGAGGCAGGTTTTGTATTACGTCAGCCTGGATGTTCAGCATGTTTGGCAATGAACGATGATAAAGTTCCTGCTGGAAAATATGCAGTAAGTACATCAAACAGAAACTTTGAAGGTCGTCAAGGTCCTGGTTCAAGAACTTTGTTAGCTTCTCCAATTATGGCAGCAGCTGCAGCAGTTACTGGAAAACTGACAGATCCAAGAGATTTGATGTAATCCCCCTAACCCCCGAAGGGGGAATCTAAATAGGTAAAAAAAACACAATAAATACAGGCTCCTACAACTCCCCCTTCGGGGGTTGGGGGGACTTTAAATTACAAAAAACAATGGCATACGATAAATTTACCATCCTTACTAGTAGTGCAGTGCCACTACCAATAGAAAACGTGGATACCGATCAAATCATCCCAGCTCGTTTCTTGAAAGCTACAAAACGTGAAGCTTTTGGAGACAACCTTTTTAGAGATTGGAGATACAATGGAGATGATACTCCAAAAGCAGATTTCGTTTTGAACGACGCAACATACAGCGGAAAAATATTAGTGGGCGGAAAAAACTTTGGTTCGGGTTCTTCAAGAGAGCACGCAGCTTGGGCAGTTTACGATTATGGATTTCGTGCCGTTGTTTCTAGTTTCTTCGCGGATATTTTTAAAGGAAATTGCTTGAACATTGGTGTTTTGCCAGTACAAGTAAGCCCAGAATTTGCTGAAACTATTTTCAAAGCAATCGAAGCCGATCCAAAAACAGAATTGGAAATCAATTTGCCTGAGCAAACTATTACACTTAAAGTAACGGGACAAAAAGAGTCTTTTGATATTTCTGGATACAAAAAAGACAATATGATTAACGGCTTTGATGATATTGACTACTTGCAAAACATTAAAGAAGAAATCACGGGATTTGCAGATAAACTGCCTTACTAAAAGTATTAATTTTACAGTATTTAACTATAATTATTATTACAGATAAATATTGTCAAAAAAAATAATTTAAAACCACCTGACAGCTTTACATAAAACTGTCAGGTAATTTTATTTAATTTAAGCTTCATTTTGCGAAAATATGCAATAAGTCAAATAACATTTATACGCTATACACTTATAAAAAACATGAAAAAGTTCTTTATCTTAATTTTTATTTCATTATACTCTTTTTTAACCTCTTGCTCCAAAGATGAAGCTAATACTTCTATTTCTTCAAATTTAAAAGATATTTACATTTGCGGTGAAGAATATAATGGCACAAAATATATTGCAAAACTTTGGAAAAATGGCATTGCTACAAATCTGTCAAACGGAACAAATGATTGTGAAGCGAATAAAGTAACTGTAGTAGGAGAAGATGCATATGTAGTTGGAAGTGAGCATTTAATCACAAATAAAAGCGTTGCAAAACTTTGGAAAAATGGTGTTCCTACAAATTTAACTAACGGAACTAATCATGCTTTTGCAAACGCAATTACAGTTGTTGATAATGATGTTTACGTCGCTGGATTTGAGTACAAAGGGTCAATAGATGTTGCTAAATATTGGAAAAATGGAATTGCTACAAGTCTAACAGATGGAAGTTTCTATGCGACAGCATTTGGAATTAAAGTTATTGGTTCCGATGTGTATGTAGTTGGAAGAGAATCAAATGGAAATAATTATGTCGCAAAACTTTGGAAAAATAATGTTTCAATAAGTCTAACTGATGGAAGTAAAGACGCTGGTGCTGAGGATATTGCGGTTGTAGGTAACGACGTTTATGTGGTTGGACATGAAAATAATGGATCAAAATCTATAATTAAAATATGGAAAAACGGAATTGCTACAAATTTAACAAATGGAGTTAATTCAGCTTATGCAAATTCTATAAAGGTTATTGGTTCTGACGTTTACGTTGCAGGAACTGAACATAATGGGATAACTTTTGTTGCAAAAGTTTGGAAAAATGGTATTGCCACAAATCTAACTGACGGAACTAAATATTCTAGAGCTCAAGACATAAGTATAACAGGATCTGATATTTATGTGGTAGGAAATGAAGATAATACCACTAATCCGCCTAACAGAATTGCCAAATATTGGAAAAATGGAAAGTCAATTCCAATTATTTCTGAAACGAGTATAAACTCAATAGCAAAATCTATTTTTATAACAACAAATTAAAATACAAAAGTCAAGAACTTCATATGATTCGTTAATTTATTCGAATTCAAAATAATTTTTTTTAATACTTATATTATATAAAAATAAATATGATTTTAGAAATAGCTATTCTGCAAGTAATAAAAGGAGAAGAAGCTCATTTTGAAAGAGACTTTGCAATTGCCAGTCAATTTATAGAATCTATCCCAGGTTATTTGAGTCATAGTTTGAGAAAATGTTTAGAGGAAGAAAACAAATACTTATTGCTCGTTGATTGGGAGAAATTGGAAGATCATACCGTTGGTTTTAGAAAATCTGAAGCCTATTTAGAATGGAAAAGATTATTACACCATTATTACAATCCGTTCCCAGTAGTAGAGCATTACGAAATGGTTTTGGAGTCTAAAAAATAATTTTAAATCATATAAAATGAAATCAACATTATCTGAAATACAACAGCGTTTTGACAACGAAGTAGCCCGTTTTTCAAATTTAGAAACAGGCCAAATCAGTACCGTTGATGCCACTTTGAGTTTAGAATTATTGACCCAAGCAGCAAGTGTTTGTTGCCCTGATGCCAAACAAGTTTTGGATTTAGGCTGTGGTGCAGGTAATTATTCTTTAAAATTATTAGAGCTTATTCCTGATTTTGATTCCACCTTGATTGATTTGAGTCAACCGATGTTGGATAAAGCAAAAGAAAGAATTTCCAACGTTTCCAAAGGAAAAATTACTGCTATTCAAACTGATTTTTTGAATATGGAATTGCCGGACGAAACTTTTGATATTGTAGTAACAGGAGCGGCAATGCATCATTTAAGATCGGATGAAGAATGGGAAACTGTTTTCTCCGAAATATATAAAAGTATAAAAAAAGGAGGTTGTTTTTGGATTTCAGATTTAATAAAACACGACCATCCTGCAATTGACCAATTGATGTGGAAACGTTATGCTGATTATTTAGAAGGTGTTGGAGGAAAAGCATATCAAGAAAATGTGTTCGATTATATTGCCAAAGAAGATACACCTCGTTCCGTGATGTATCAATTGGAAGTATTGAAAAGAGTAGGTTTTTCATACGTAGACGTTTTACATAAAAACAGTAATTTCTCCGTTTTTGGAGGTATAAAATAATCCTATGAGCGCAAACAAGCACATTCAACGAGACAATCAAGATGCCAACAAAGTATATAATGACAGAAGCCTAGCAAATGATTACAGACATTTATCTTCTATTTTAAAACCGGGTATGAATGTTTTAGATATAGGCTGTGCGACAGGCTTTATTTCAAAAGACATTGCGGCTATAATTGGAGAAAACGGAAAAGTTACCGGAATTGACAATACCGAAAGTTTAATTTTAAGCGAGAAAGAATCGCATCAAAACGTCACAAATTTAGAGTTAATTCATATTGATTTATTTGATTTCAATCCAGAAGAAAAATTTGATTTAATTATTTCAGCAAGAGTATTACAATGGTTGAGCAATCCAAAAGAGGCTTTACTAAAAATGAAATCCCTTTTGAAACCAAACGGTCAAATTTCAATTTTAGACTATGACCATACGAATCTAGATTGGAATCCGTCGCCGCCAGAAAGTATGCAAGCCTTTTACAATACGTTCTTGAAGTGGAGACACGACGCTGGAATGAATAATAGAATTGCCGAAGATTTGCCACATTTATTAGAAGAAGCAGGTTTTCATTCTGTCGAAAAAATAAATTCTGATGAACTTTATAATGAAGAGCGTTCAGATTACAAAACGAAAATAGGAATTTGGTCTAAAGTGGCAGGTTCTCTTCAAATGGTAGAAGAAGGTTATTTAGAAAATGACTTGCGATTGAAAGCCATAGAAGAATACAACCATTGGATAGAAACCGAAGCGATTTCTATGACAATGAAATTAAATGAAGTGCGAGGAAAAATATAAAAAATATACAATACCCTTTTTGGAAAAGGATTTATAGAACCGCAATATGGAAAAAAGAAAAATTGAAATAATGGATACCACACTGCGCGATGGAGAACAAACCTCGGGAGTGTCTTTTTCTGCTGCAGAAAAATTAACCATTGCGCAATTATTGCTGGAAGAACTAAATATTGACCGTATCGAAATTGCATCAGCTCGTGTAAGCGAAGGTGAATTTCAAGGTGTAAAAGGAATTATGTCTTGGGCTGAGGAAAAAGGATATACTGACAGAATCGAAGTCCTGGCTTTTGTCGATGGTGGAATTTCTATCGAATGGATGAAAAAAGCGGGAGCCAAAGTTCAAAACTTATTGACTAAAGGTTCTCTGAATCATTTGACGCATCAATTAAAAAAAACACCGGAGCAACATTTTGCCGAAATTGCAGAATCTATTGCTTTGGCGAATGAAAATGGAATAGTAACTAATGTTTACCTTGAAGATTGGAGTAACGGCATGCGCAATTCCCCTGAATATGTTTTTCAATATTTGGATTTTTTGGTAACACAACCCGTTAAAAGAATATTACTGCCCGATACTTTGGGTGTTCTTATTCCATCGGACACTTTTGAATTTATATCTAAAATCACCGCAAAATACCCTAACATTCATTTTGATTTTCATGCCCATAATGACTATGATTTAAGCATTGCTAATGTGATGGAAGCTGTAAAAGCTGGTATAAGTGGACTGCACGTTACGGTAAACGGAATGGGAGAGCGCGCTGGAAATGCTCCGCTAGAAAGTACTGTTGCTGTGATTAATGATTTTATGCCTGAGGTAAAAATCAACATCAAAGAATCATCTTTATATTCAGTGAGCAAACTCGTAGAAACGTTTACAGGTTATAGAATTCCCGCTAACAAACCAATTGTAGGCGATAATGTTTTTACACAAACCGCAGGAATTCACGCGGATGGCGACAACAAAAACAATTTGTATTTTAATGATTTACTTCCGGAACGATTTGGAAGAAAACGAAAATATGCATTAGGAAAAACTTCCGGCAAAGCCAATATCGAAAAAAACCTTCAAGAATTAGGATTAAAACTAAACCCTGAGGATTTGAAATTGGTAACCCAACGAATTATCGAATTGGGAGACAAAAAAGAAACGGTTACCAAGGAAGATTTGCCATACATCATTTCGGATGTATTGGATAGCCAATCTTATGAAGAAAAAATTGTAGTCGAATCCTATATATTGGTTCATGCCAAAGGGTTGCGTCCATCTACAACACTATGTTTAAAAATCGAAGGTGAAATTTTTGAAGAAAATGCACAAGGAGATGGTCAATTTGATGCTTTTATGAATGCGCTTTCCAAAATTTACAAATCCAGAAAAATGATTTTGCCTAAATTAGTCGATTATGCGGTTCGCATTCCACCAGGCAGTAGCTCGGATGCATTATGCGAAACCATTATAACCTGGACTCACAACGGAAAAGAATTTAAAACAAGGGGACTAGATTCCGACCAAACTGTAGCCGCTATCATTGCCACTCAAAAAATGCTGAATGTGGTTATTATTTAAAAAAATCTATTAAAAATATAATTAAAAATCAACAACAATGAAATTCAATATTGCCCTTTTAGCCGGAGACGGAATCGGACCAGAAGTAATTAACGAAGCGGTTAAAGTTTCGGATGCCATTGCCAAAAAATTCAACCACGAAATCACTTGGACACCTGCTCTTACAGGAGCTTGTGCAATTGATGCCGTTGGTGTTCCTTACCCAGACGAAACCCATGAAATTTGTATGGCTGCCGACGCTGTTCTTTTTGGAGCTATCGGACACCCAAAATACGATAACAACCCAAGTGCTCCCGTTCGTCCGGAACAAGGTTTGTTGTTAATGCGAAAAAAATTAGGGTTGTTTGCCAATGTTCGTCCAACTTTTACTTTTCCATCATTGATTGATAATTCTCCTTTAAAAAGAGAGCGTATTGAAGGAACTGATTTGGTTTTCTTAAGAGAATTAACCGGAGGAATTTATTTTGGAGAAAAAGGAAGAAGAGACAACGGAGAAACTGCTTTTGACAATTGTGTGTACACTAGAGTTGAAGTGCAGCGTTTGGCAAAAAAAGGATTCGAATTGGCGATGACGCGCTCCAAAAAATTATGTTGTGTGGATAAAGCCAATGTATTGGAGACATCTCGTTTGTGGAGAGAAACCGTTCAAGCTATGGAGAAAGACTATCCAGAAGTTGAAGTGTCTTACGAATTTGTAGATGCAGTTGCTATGCGTTTGGTACAATGGCCAAACTCGTATGACGTATTGATAACAGAAAATTTATTTGGAGATATTCTGACCGATGAAGCTTCTGTTATTTCAGGGTCAATGGGATTAATGCCATCAGCTTCTGTTGGTGAACACACTTCATTATATGAACCAATTCACGGTTCTTATCCTCAAGCAACTGGATTAAACATTGCCAATCCATTGGCGACTGTTTTATCAGCAGCAATGATGTTTGAAGATGCTTTTGGATTAAAAGAAGAAGCCGAAGCGATTAGATCCGTAGTGAACAAATCATTGGAACAAGGAATTGTAACCGAAGATTTAGTAGCCAAAGGCGCTAAAGCATATAAAACTAGTGAAGTTGGTGACTGGTTGGTTGCTAACTTATAAAATTAAAATTCATCCTTAGCTCCCTCTCCTTGAGAGGGGCGTGGAATGAGAAAACAAAAAAGGTGTCAATTTACATTGACACCTTTTTATTATATGATTGAAAAGAATATTAATATCTTCCTCCTCTGTCTCCACCTCCACGGTTGTCTCCACCACGGCTGTTTCCACCACCATAACCACCGCGTGAATCTCCACCACGACTGTTATTGTTAAAACTTCTTCTTTCACCTTCTGGTTTTGGTTCAGATTTGTTTACTACGATTGCACGTCCTTGAACAGTAGCTCCGTTCAATTCGTCAATTGCTTTTTGAGCTTCGTCATCATTTGTCATTTCAACAAAACCAAATCCTTTACTTCTTCCTGTAAATTTATCTGTGATAATTTTAACTGAATCAACTGCTCCGTACGCCTCGAAAGACTCTCTTAAATCTGCTTCCTCAATACTGAATGGAAGGCTTCCAACAAAAATATTCATAAGTACTTATTTATAATAATTAGAGCAAATGTACTCTATTTTTATTCTAAACAACTATAAATTAGCTTATTTATGATTTAATTTATGATATTGAGGCATTTACCTTTTTAACGTATCACTGTTTTATCAATAAAAAACAAATTTTTTCCGTTATTAATTTCAAAAACAAACTAACATTCACTTGGAAGCTAATTATAAAAAAATTGATTTTCTGGTTAGAAATATTGACTATTTTGTAACATTGGTAATAGGAACTTTATAAAAAACACCTTGCCTAAAATTCACATTTGAAATCGCTAATGGATCTTCAGATTCGTTTTTAGCATTAAATGAAAAAGTTCCAGTAATAGTATGATTCACAGTGTCAAATTCTGTGATTACAATCTGACCATTGCCGCTTTCAATTCCAGTAGAGAAGGTTGTATTTTCGGCACTCCCTTTTTGATAAAAAAATGCTCTATTATAAAGATTCACTCCAAGAGGGTAACTTTGTACATTTGTAGAAACAGTTGTCAAAGTCAAAATTTCATTTTTTAGATAGGCTTCTATAGTCAATGAACCATCTGCAGATTGAACGGCGGTTATCAAAGTAGCTCGCCAAATTTCATTATCTTTCAAGCCTTGTAATGCGGGGTTGTTAAACTTAACTTGATCCTCACAAGAAACTAAAACAAACAGTGCCGTAACTATAAAAAAAAACTTCTTCATACCATTGATTTTGAAAAGCAAAAATAATTGATTTTGCCTTAAAAAGCCCTTTTTTCAATATAAATAAAAACCATATTTATCCCTAATAAACTATTAATCATTAAAGTAATAAACTTTTTAGTTTGTTTCGATAAAAGATGTATATTTGCACCCTTAATTAATCGAGGTCGAGTACCTCAAAATTTAATCATACGATTATGTCAGTAAAAATTAGATTACAAAGACACGGTAAAAAAGGAAAACCTTTTTACTGGGTTGTAGCTGCAGATGCACGCTCAAAAAGAGATGGTAAATACCTAGAAAAAATTGGTACTTACAATCCAAACACAAACCCTGCTACTATAGATTTAAATCTTGATAGCGCAGTAAAATGGTTGCACAATGGTGCACAACCTACTGAAACAGCAAAAGCAATTCTTTCTTACAAAGGAGCTTTATTGAAACACCACCTAGATGGAGGTATTCGTAAAGGAGCTTTGACTCAAGAACAGGCTGATGCAAAATTAGCTGCTTGGTTAGAAGCTAAAGCTGGAAAAGTTGACGCTAAAAAAGAAGGTTTGTCTAAAGCAGAAGTTGCTGCTAGAGCCAAAGCATTCAAAGCGGAACAAGAAGTAAATGCAAAACGTTTAGCTGCTGCTGCTCAAGCTGAAGCTGATGCTATTGCTGCTGCAACTCCTGCTGTTGAAGAAGAAGTTGCTGAAGTTGAAGCTGAAGAAGCTCCTGCTGCTGAAGAAAATAACGAAACAACTGAAGCATAATTTACAAGGCGACGATGCGTAAAGAAGATTGTTTCTATTTGGGTAAAATCGCCAAAAAATTTAGTTTCAAAGGTGAAGTACTGGCCTATTTAGACACAGACGAACCGGAGTTATACGAAAACTTGGAATCAGTGTTTGTTGAATGCAACAAACACTTGGTTCCTTTTTTTATTGAAAATTGCAACTTACACAAAAACGATTTTCTTAGAATTCGTTTTGAAGATATAAATACCGAAGAAGAAGCCGATGCTATTATAGGCAACGATCTTTATCTTCCTTTAAAAATGTTGCCCAAACTTTCGGGGAACAAATTCTACTTTCATGAAGTTATAGGTTTTGAAGTAGAAGATAAACGTCTGGGATATGTTGGAGAAATTCAATCTATCAATGACACAACAGCTCAACCACTTTTTGAAGTTCTAAAAGGTGATGTTGAAATATTGATTCCAATGATTGATCATTTTCTTGTAAAAATAGACCGCGACAACAAAAAAGTCATTATGGATTTACCGGAAGGCTTGATCGAGATGTACCTTTAGCAAGTTTAATCGGTTATTTGTTTAATCGAAAAAAAACGAATGTTTCTATGTCTAAATTCCAATTCAAACAATTCGCTGTTGAACAAGATCGTTGCGCCATGAAAATTGGCACAGATGGTGTTTTATTAGGCGCTTGGGCTCCTTTAGGAAACAATCCTTATAGCATTCTTGACATTGGAACCGGAACTGGAATCATTGCTTTAATGCTTGCGCAAAGAAGTCATGCCGAACAAATTGACGCTTTGGAAATTGATGAAGATGCATATGAACAATCCGTAGATAATTTCGAAAATTCACCTTGGAGTGATCGTTTGTTTTGCTTTCACGCCGGGTTAGACGAATTTGTAGAAGAACCCGAAGACGAATATGATATAATTGTTTCCAATCCTCCATTTTATACCGAAGATTACAAAACTGAAAATGACCAACGTGATTTGGCTCGTTTTGCAGATGCAATGCCTTTTGAAGATTTAATCGAAGCTGCGGATTTATTACTTTCGGAAAATGGAATTTTTTCGGTTATTATTCCTTTTAAAGAGGAAGAAAAATTTATTGCATTAGCACGAGAATTCGAATTGTATCCTATAAAAATTACTCGTGTCAAAGGAACTCCAACTACTGAAATTAAACGCAGTTTATTGGCTTTTAGCCGAAATAAAAACACTGTTCTTCCTGAAGATGTATTGGTTATCGAAACGAAAAGACATGCATATACTCCTGATTATATTGCTCTTACCGAAAAATTTTACTTGAAGATGTAAAAAAAAGCAATTTCTATTTACTTAAATAAAAATTGCCTTTTGAAATCTAACTTCAACAATTAGACTAACTCTTTGCTAAGCAAAATGTACTTTCTGGATCAACCTCTCCTTCGGGAATATTTTTACAATAAAAAGTTCTTTTAAGTGTAAAACAGTCATCGTCAATACTTACTATGGTCATAATTATTCTATCGCCAACCTCCATTTGAGATTCTCCAAGTTTTTTAAGACACACGACTTCATATTCACAATCAGTTAACCACTTAACGCTCCATACCAACTGAAGTACTCCTTTATCATAACTCTCTTGAGTAGTTCCTTTTATTACAAAAGTTCTACTGGGATAATCTGGGTTATAGGCTTTGATATTTTTCAATTTACTACAATCCAGTGTTTGCGAATATCCTATCGACCCTACTAATAATAACAATAAAATAAATACTACTTGTTTTTTCATAATTTTGATTTGGGGTTAAATTTTAGAAAAAAAATAAATGATTTATAACTATTCATTTATTTGGCAATATTACGAAATTGCTTTGCACTATACAACACTAAAATTTTCCCCTATTTAATGACCAAATTGTAAATCATACCTAACGATAATGTATAATTTGATTGGCGTTTACATTTATAACATTTTAGATTAGTTTTGTTATATTTCTTTACGTAGTTTTGTAACACTAAAATGTCAAACCATGAGACCCGATTTATTTCAAGCCCCAGATTATTACAATCTAGATGATTTATTAAGTGACGAACACAAATTGGTTCGTGATTCTGCCCGAGCTTGGGTAAAACGCGAAGTTTCTCCGATTATCGAAGAATATGCACAAAAAGCTGAATTCCCAAAACAAATAATAAAAGGTTTGGGCGAAATTGGTGGTTTTGGCCCTTATATACCAGAAGAATATGGTGGAGCTGGACTCGATCAAATATCCTATGGGTTAATCATGCAAGAAATAGAACGTGGCGATTCGGGCGTTCGTTCTACCTCATCTGTACAATCTTCGTTGGTTATGTATCCTATTTGGAAATATGGAAACGAAGAACAAAGGAAGAAATATTTACCAAAATTGGCCACTGGAGAATTTATGGGTTGTTTTGGATTGACCGAACCTAACTATGGATCAGACCCTGGAAGTATGATTACCAATTTTAAAGACATGGGCGATCATTATTTATTAAATGGCGCCAAAATGTGGATTTCAAATGCTCCTTTTGCCGATATTGCCATTGTTTGGGCAAAAAATGAAGAAGGAAGAATTCACGGATTAATCGTAGAACGAGGCATGGCAGGTTTTAGCACTCCTGAAACCCACAATAAATGGTCGCTTCGTGCCTCTTCTACAGGAGAATTGATTTTTGATAATGTAAAAGTTCCTAAAGAAAATTTACTCCCTAATAAATCAGGATTGGGAGCACCACTTGGTTGCTTGGATTCAGCACGTTACGGAATTGCATGGGGCGCTATTGGTGCTGCAATGGATTGCTACGACACCGCTTTGCGATATGCCAAAGAGAGAATTCAGTTTGACAAACCTATTGCCGGAACACAATTGCAACAAAAGAAATTGGCAGAAATGATTACTGAAATCACCAAAGCACAATTACTAACCTGGAGACTTGGAGTTTTAAGAAATGAAGGAAGAGCCACAACTGCTCAAATCTCGATGGCCAAAAGAAATAATGTAGACATGGCCATACATATTGCTCGTGAAGCAAGACAAATGCTGGGCGGAATGGGAATTACCGGCGAATATTCTATAATGCGCCACATGATGAACTTAGAGTCAGTAATTACTTACGAAGGGACACATGATATTCATTTACTGATTACAGGAATGGATGTTACTGGAATCCCAGCTTTCAAATAGTACTGAACAACTATTAAAGTATTTATAAAATTGATAGCAAAAGCTTCTTGGAAACGAGAAGCTTTTTTACTTTTACATTAAAAAAATCCCCAATGAACATTGCAACAATCAATTCAAAAATTAATAGTCAAAAACAACAATTATTAGACCATCCTTTATACAAAAAAGTAAATACACTTGAAGATTTACATACTTTTTTAGAAAGTCATGTATATGCGGTTTGGGATTTTATGTCGTTATTAAAAGCTTTACAAAATAAACTTACCTGTACTACAACTCCTTGGTTTGCAACACCAAATCCAGAAACAAGATATTTAATTAACGAAATTGTATTGGCTGAGGAAAGTGACTTAAGTATTAATGGTCGACGTATGAGTCATTTTGAAATGTACATTGAAGCTATGCAAGATTGTGGAGCAAAAACTTCTAGAATTGAACAATTTTTAGAAGATGTAAACTCCCTTCAAAACATATTTGTTGCTATAAAAAAAAGTGATTTACACCCAAATATAAAAGCATTCCTTGATTTTACTTTTAGAGTAATTGAAGAAGGAAAATCGCACGAAATTGCAGCTGCATTTACGTTTGGGAGAGAAGATTTAATTCCGAGTATGTTTACTGAAATTTTGAAAAACTTTCAATCCAGTTTTCCGGCAAAAGACTTAAGCAAACTGATTTATTATTTTGAAAGACATATTGAATTGGATGCTGATGAACATGGCCCAATGGCGATGAAAATGATCACCGAACTTTGCGGAGAGGATCCAAAAAAATGGTTGGAAGTTGAAGAGATATCAATTTTAGCGTTAGAAAAAAGAATAGGGCTTTGGGATGCTATCGAGCAACAAATAGCTATGAAAGTCGAAATGGTTTGAGATAATTACTAACCAGATTGGCAACAAAAAAATGTTTATTCAAATTTTATAGATATGATACAATCAGTAAAAATAAGCATACTCTTTTTAAGTTGTTTTTTAATCAGTTGCCAATCTGACAATAGTGACTCTAAAACTGCAGTATCTCCAATAATTAAGCCGCTAGTTCTAACTTTAGAAACAAAACCAGACCCAATAAAATATTTGGCTCTGGGTGATAGCTATACCATAGGGCAAAGTGTTTGCGAGACTTGCAGATTTCCAGAACAATTGAAAAGCAGTTTGTACAATTTGAATACCAACAATAGTTTTTTACTAAAAATAATTGCACAAACCGGTTGGACTACTAGCAATCTACTTTCTGCAATAAATACTCAAAATCCAACTACAGATTATGACTTGGTTACATTACTCATTGGTGTGAATAACCAATATCAGGGAAGTTCATTTTCCGTTTACGAAAAAGAATTTCCTGAACTTATAGATAAGGCTATTTTATTGGGAAAGGGAGATAAAAGAAATGTAATTGTAGTTTCTATTCCAGATTATGCTTTTACTCCTTTTGGAAACGGAAAAACTACAATTACAACAGAAATTGACAAATACAATTCTTTTGCAAAAAATTATTGCTTACAAAACGCAATTGCCTTTATAAATATTACTGATATAACCAGACAAGGACTGTCTGATCTAAGCCTTGTGGCAAAAGACAATCTTCATCC
The DNA here is from genome assembly GCF_025947305.1 of Flavobacterium sp. N3904. NCBI lineage: Bacteria > Pseudomonadati > Bacteroidota > Flavobacteriia > Flavobacteriales > Flavobacteriaceae > Flavobacterium > Flavobacterium sp. N3904. The sequence continues at coordinate 1,525,311 of NZ_CP110009.1, read as the reverse complement.
TTCAGAAAAAGCATATGGATTGTTTGTAGAACGTATATTACCCCAAGCAGTTAGTACTTTACAAAATAAAAATTAATTTTCTGGTGCTAATTCTAATTCCAAACCTTCAAGGCTTTCAGTAATAGGAATTTGGCAACCCAAACGGCTGTTTAATTTTACATAAAAAGCTTCAGAAAGCATGGCTTCTTCATCATCTCCCATTTCGGGCAATGCAATATCGTTAAGAACATAACATTGACAAGAAGCACACATGGCCATTCCTCCGCAAGTTCCTTCAACAGGCAATTCGTAGGCTTTGCATAATTCCATTATGTTCATTGCCATATCTGTAGGAGCTTGCAATTCATGAACAATTCCTTCCCTGTCTTTTATTTTTATTAAAACATCCATTACTATAATTTGTATTTTATTTAAAACCCAAAACTATAAAGCTTTGATTTTACTCTTTTATTTCTAGGTCAACCGCAAATTCTTTGTTATTGTCCCTATTAAGAATTTTTAAACCAATAATATCAGCCTGATTTATTCTAAAAATAATTTTTGAAGGTACAGTATAAGATCCCTCATGACATTTATATACCAGCTTACCATCGAATGTTAAATTTATTACACCATTTTTTTCCGTTTTCTCTTTAGACAAAACCTGAGAGGTAAATTCGGCCGAATTGTATGCACTATTTTCTAACATTTTTGCCTTCCCGCCACTAAGTTCAGTCAAAAATTCAGCATTAGAAATCTTTAATTGTCCCTTTCGATTTGAGGAAATATTTACCATGGCACTGAAATTCACCTCACTCCATCCTTCATCAGTATTGACATATGTTTTAGTAACATATGACTCTTGCATAGGTTCTTGCCCATAGCTTTTGTAAAGAAATAAAAATAGAATAATCAATAAGTACTGCTTTTTCATAATTCAGGATTGTAGGTTAGTGCTACAAATATAATTTTTTATTTGAATTGTCAAAGAAAAAAAAATTGAATTATTTTTACATATTTTTACATAAATCAAAAAAAACAGTCGTATTATTGGTAATTCATTAATGATAATTGTTTAAAAAAGACTTTTTTACTGTGTTTTAACAAGTATAGACCATTTATTTAACAAGGGAGAAATATGATATTTATCATTTTATATTCTAGTTTTTTAGAGTAAACCAAATCCTGTATTTCAATGATTTAGAAAAAAGAGGCTTATATGAAAGAAACAACAGCCTCTTTTCAATGTGATTATAAAACATTCACAACTGTTTCAATTTGTGGAGCAAACTTCTTTATTGTAGTTTCAACACCTGCTCTCAGCGTCATTTGATTTACACTACAGCTGGTACAAGCTCCTTCAAGACGCACTTTTACATGTTTTCCTTCATCAATTGAAATAAGGGTGATATCTCCTCCATCCGAATTTAAAAAAGGTCTTATTTCGTCAAGGGCCTTTAAAACATTATTAGTTAATTCTTCTGCTTTCATGTGTAGATAATATTTTTTTGTTTTTTAAAGAAAGACTATAAATATTCTGAGTTCATGTTTCTGTCTTTACAACTTACTCATCTTCAGATTTTTTATATTTATTCTTTAGATGCTAGAAACTTATTTTCTAACAGATGAGCATCCCGCCATAGTAGTAATTTTTATAGCTTCAGTAGGGGCTAAATTTTCATTTCTATTAACGACTTCCTGAACAACATTTCTGGTAATTTCTTCAAAAACATTTTCTATAATTGAACCTGTTTGCAACGCAGCCGGTCGACCGTAATCCCCTGCTTCGCGGATAGATTGTACAATAGGCACTTCGCCGAGAAATGCAACGTCTAAATCTTGTGCCAAATCTTTTGCCCCTTCTTTTCCAAAAATATAGTATTTATTGGACGGCAATTCTTCTGGTGTAAAATATGCCATATTTTCTATAATCCCCAAAACAGGTACATTTATAGCCTCAGACATAAACATAGAAACTCCTTTTTTGGCATCGGCCAGAGCAACCGCTTGCGGGGTGCTTACAACTACTGCTCCTGTTACAGGCAGTGATTGCATAATAGAAAGATGAATATCCCCTGTTCCTGGAGGTAAATCAATTAGCATAAAGTCCAGTTCACCCCAATCTGCATCAAATATCATTTGATTCAGCGCTTTAGAAGCCATAGGTCCTCTCCAGATTACCGCTTGGCTTGGAGAAGTAAAAAACCCAATCGAGAGTATTTTTACTTCATAACTTTCCACAGGTTTCATTTTTGATTTTCCATCAACTGTTACCGAAATTGGTTTTTCATTTTCTACATCAAACATGATCGGCATAGATGGTCCATAAATATCTGCATCCAAAACACCTACAGAAAACCCCATTTTTGCTAAGGTCACTGCTAAATTTGCCGTAACTGTAGATTTTCCTACGCCTCCTTTTCCAGAAGCAACTGCTATAATATTTTTAATTCCTGGAATTGCTTTCCCTTTTATTTGATTTGGATTTTCAGCAACTTCTACTTTTATATTTACTTTGATTTTAGCATCCGGTGAAACCAATTCGAGTATTGTTTTTTTGATATCGTCCTCAGCTCTTTTTTTGATGTGCATTGCAGGGGTGTGCAAAACTAAATCCACAACGACCTCATCTCCAAAAGTAACAACATTTGCTATTGCTCCGCTTTCTACCATATTTTTTCCTTCACCAGCAATAGTTATTGTCTCTAATGCTTTAAGGATATCTTTTTTATCTATTTTCATTATCAAATATTTCAGGTTTAAATTCAGAAAAATTTATCTTTATTTAAACTAATTTTAGATTGCAAAGATAAATGATTATCTTCTTATTTTAAAGGATTTGTATCGGATTTATTGATACTAATACAAATAGAATCTATTCCCTAATAACGAAAATTTCAACGATCAATAGATACCAAATAAATTCAATAAATAGAAATAAAAAATCTTATTTAAAGATGTACTTCAGGCTCCCAAAAAACACTTTCAAAATTCATAATTTGATTATCCACAACAACAATACCTTCGCTTTCCAATAATTGCTGCATCAGATTAGTGCCGTCAAAATGGTGTTTTCCGGTTAGCAGACCTTTTCTGTTAACCACACGATGAGCGGGAACATCCTCCCTATTGTGTGCGGCATTCATTGCCCAGCCTACCATTCTGGCAGAACGTGCTGCTCCTAATATTTTGGCTATAGCCCCATAAGAAGTGACTTTCCCATATGGAATTTGTCTCGCAACTGCATAGACTCTTTCAAAAAAATTATCATTTGTAGTTTCCATTGTATTTTATCCAAAATATCCCTTAATGAGTTTAAAGAGCGTAACAATTGAGACTAATCCTGTAATAGTACCAATAATATAATTCCCATTATTCATTAAAAAATTAGATTTTGCCTCTCTCTTTTTGAAGTATACTATATAAAGATAAAAAACCAAAAAAGAACCGGCTACCACACCTGATACAAAAGCATAGATAAAAGATTCGGTAAAATAAAAATATCCATAAGTTGCTAGTGTAATGGATACAAAAACATAATAAGGGATGGGAAAAAGATTTAATGCAGACAATAACATTCCCAGAAAAAAACGATTGGTTTTACTTCGCACTTTTGCTTCCGATTTGGGGATTTTTGGCTTTTTTGCCTTCCAAAAAAAATATACGGTCAGCGCTATAAAAATAAACAGTCCCATTTCCTGAAGCCTGCTAATGATGTCGGGGCGGCTATTGATAAAAGTAGCAAATAACAGTGCCAAAAAGGTTTGAAAAAATACAATTATGGTAGCTCCCACGGCAAAAGAAATAGCTTCGTTCCGGCCATCTTTCAAACTCACTTTTGCGGCTGTCATATTGATTAAACCAGGAGGTGTAATTCCAATTGCAGCAACAATAAATCCGAGAAAAAAAGGCAAAAATAAAGTCATATTGAGTATGCATCCTCAGATATCAGTCTCAGTTTATGTACTGAAAACTGGTACTGAAAACTATTTAATTTTAAAACGAATATACGTAATTGCTTTGTTAATTTCCAAATATTGTTTTTCATAAAATGTCTGAAAAGCGGTAACTTCTTCAGGGCTTCCTTCGTTTACATACACATTATGGTTGGCATACAAAACCTCATGCCCTTCTCCGTGCAGCAGTCCCAACGTATAACCATGCATAAATTCACTGTCCGTTTTAAGATTAACAATACCGTCTTTTTTCAAGATTTTTTTATACAATTGCAGAAATTCTGAATTAGTCATTCTGTGTTTGGTTCTTTTGTATTTTATTTGTGGATCTGGAAAAGTAATCCAAATTTCATCGACTTCGTTTTCGGCAAAAATATGGTTGATTAATTCAATTTGTGTTCGAATAAATGCCACATTATGCAATCCGGTTTCCACAGCCGTTTTTGCACCGCGCCAGAAACGGGCTCCTTTAATGTCGATCCCAACAAAGTTTTTATTTGGATATCTTTCGGCCAAACCAACGGAATATTCACCTTTACCACATCCCAATTCAAGCACCAATGGATTTTCATTTTTGAAAAAATCCGAATTCCATTTGCCTTTTAGCGGAAACAAATCCCCTACAACTTCTTCTCTTGTTGGCTGAAAAACATTTTGGAATGTTTCGTTTTCTTTGAATCTTTTTAATTTATTTTTACTTCCCACGATTTAATTGCTATTTTCGGCAAAATTAAGGAATTATATAAGACCGAAAACTTTAGTTTCTGTTAAAAACAAAAATTGCTATTTAGATTGTAATTTTTGCAGTAAAGTATCTTCTATTGGAGTGATTATTTTGACAACCTCATTGGTATTGTCATTTGGAATTGTCATCGACAAAACATAGTGTTTTATTTTCCATTCTTGCCCCATTTTTATAAGAACACCAGATCCTCTGCAAATTTTCATTTGGGTATTCAATAGTTCGTCAAACCAAGCCAGTTTCCCTGATTTATCCAAATAGATATGTCTTTCTATTGCTTTAAAATTCCAAGCTTTTCCTCTATCAAAATAAGGCTTTGCAAAAGCTTGAAAAGCTTTCAAATCCCAATTCTCTGTTGGATCTGTTCCAATAAAAATGGCATCTTCGGTCATCATACCAAAATACACTTTGGCATTGGCGTCGGCTGCCGCTTTGTGCCAGTCATCAAGAGTTTGGTTTATTTGTTCTTTTTCGTCTGCTTCCTTATACTGCAAAGAATCAAAACTAACCAAAGTCAATACTGCTAAACTTAAAAATAGTGCTTTCATATTATTTTGTATTTTTATCCGGGAGACTTCCCATTTTTATTTTCATTTCGCCATCTTTTCCGTCTACAACCAGCAAATGCAATACAATCCCTTTGTAACGTTTGGCTTCTCTTTCTTTTATATCTTTTATTTTAAAATCGTCCTCTGGATTTCTCAGCGGAATCGTCAATCCTAAATTGGTTCCTTTCTTGAAAGAATACATTCCCTCTACATCAAAATTCAATACATTCGAACTTACTTTAAAATAATCAATATTTACAAAATTTCCGCTCATATTTAATCGCCCTGACAAGTCGTTAAAAACGATATGTTTTACATCTCTATTGGGAAAAGCAAACTTACCTATTTTTATAATGGGTTTAAAATCAATCAATGAACCATTTTTGATTTCGTATTGCAAATTTCCTCTTCCAGATTCCTCTACAAAATCGCCTTCTGCAGTAATTTGGGCATTCATATCTATCTTTGCCGAAAGCTTTCCGTTTATATTTCTTGGCTGAAACGATTTAATCCCAAAGTTATTAAAAGAGGTTAAAAACTGAGGAATATCAACGGTTGCGATATTTACATTTGTATTGACACCGAACAAATCACCCTGAGGAATTAATTGAGAAGTAAATGTAATTTTACCACCACAAGTTTCTATTGATCCTTGCTTGATATAAAAATGCCGATTATTGACCGAGATGATGATTTTTGCATTTTTAGCCGTCAAATTAGAATACACCATCTTTTTAAGATTCAAATTCAAAACTACTTGACATTTTTGAACAAGATCCATTCTTTTTTTAGCATTGGCTTTAGTTGTTACTTTTTTTACATCGCCCTTTTTTTCATTATAAGTAAGAACTCCCATCAATTTTTTTACATCCATAAAAGGGGAATTAAGATTGAGTACAGCCACCATTTTTTCAGGGTCATTATAATAGAGATTTAGAAAATTGTCTATTCTTCCATCCAAGTAAGCAATATTTTTGCCTCTTTGGTATTTAATATTTTTTATCAACAATGCTTCATCAGTAAAATCAAGAAGAATATCTGTTTGAAAAATTAAATTTTTGGGTCTATAATTCATGTTTGCATTTTCGATATCTACTTTGCCTGTAAAACGAGGTTTGGAAATGCGTAAGGCCACAATATCTACATTAAATTTCAAATCTACATTGGCTGTACCACTGGAAAATTTTATAAAATCATCACCAAAAACATTTCCTAATTTCTCCACATCAAACTTAGAATGTAAGTTTCCTGTTGCAATAGGTTTTTCTAAATTATTAATTGCAGCAGTTGGAATAACTACAGGAATACCTTCATAGTTTCCGCTAAAATTTTTAATAATTACCGCCGAGTTACTGTCATTGTAGCCCAAGCCATTTTTAAAATTATTGGTGTATTTTCCAATAAAATTACAGTCTGTAACCGATCCGTCCGGAAAAATCAGTTCATTGTTTTTAATTTGAGCATCGACAATAATTTCTGGATCGCCCTCTGCATTCATATCTCCCTTGATGCTACAGCTTGCCAATAATGGTTTTGTAATGTTGAAATGATTTAAAATTTTAAAAAGATGCGGATCCAGTAACCGAGCGGCATTCAACCATAAAATTTGGGTATTGATATTAATATTCATCATAGGATGCTCTTTATCCAAGATAAAACTGGCTTTAATATCAAAATCATCATCACCAATTCCAAGTGCGTCTGTAACGACGTCAATTCTATTTTTTTCTGTAGAATACTGAACGGCGAGTTTCCCTTTTACCCTTTTGTCTTTTATAAAACTTCCCTTAATGGTATTAAACGCCATACTTTTGGCAAAAACATCCAGAAAAAGATCGGTTTCCCAGCCATCGTTAGTGTAGTTTATTTTGCTTTTTAATGAGGCTACCTCAAAATGAAATAATTTATTTCTTTGTAAGTTTTGGGAAATAAAGATTACATTTTTAAAAGCTACTTCATTGATTTCAGTTTCGGTTTTACTCTTGGGCTCTTTTGTTTTGGGTTTTGCCCTAAATATATTCGAATTGGAAACTCCATTTTTATCTTTAAACAAATCAATTTTAGTGTCAATCAATACTATTTTTTCGATATCCACTTTTTTGTGTATTAAGGCAAAAACATTTAGCCTTACCTCAATTTCTTCTGCTGTAAGTACACTTCTTTTGTGAATCGAGTAGAGACTGTCCTGTACTTCCACTTTATTGAGTACGACCGTAAAATTGGGAAAACCGATCAAAAACTTATACCCTACATCGCCAATACTGACCTTTCCTGAGATGTTTTTATTGATTTTTTGATTGATTTCGGTTACTATTTTTGTCTTATTTTGAATAAAGTACACTCGTAACCCAATAAAAAAGATAAGTAATAGTCCAATAAAACCAATACAGAAATACCCAATTCTTTTTAAGATTGTTCTAAATCGATTCGTTTTTACAAATTCTTTTCCTTTTTCCAATGATTGTCTCATATTTTATATTTTTATACAAATCAATTGTCAAAAAAAATAATAACTTTTCTTTTTAACTCGTTGTTTTAAATTTTCTAATAAAAGTACCCAATTATTTAAATTAAAATTTAGTTTATTCTCTTTTTTTTAAAGTAAGTTCGTGAATTTTGATACTATTTTATTACATTTGATATGCTAACACCCAATAAAAAGGGCAAATTAATTTAAAAAACAACAACTATGCGAACATTAAAAATTTTATTATTAGGTGCATTTATTGTAGTGGCATCAAGTACTGCAACAGCACAAAGTTTCGGAATTAGAGCGGGAGCTAATTTTGCTGATATTACTGGTTCTAATTTTAAAAACACTAGCGCCACAACGGGTTTATTTATAGGGGTAAACAAAGAAATGACAATCATAAAAAGTTTGCTTTTCATTCAGCCCGAAGTGCAATACTCACAAGAAGGATTTTCTACCAAGAATCTACCCGATACAAAAATAGACTACCTTTCTGTACCCATTTTGGCTAAAGTATATGTGATTAAATTATTTAGTTTTGAAACCGGACCACAATTTGGTTTCCCAATTAATGACAATTTAAATAATTATAAAACAGAAAGTGTTGTTACTTCTTGGGCATTTGGGATGAACCTTAATCTTCCTTTGCACCTTTCTATAACCGCTCGATATATGACTGGTTTGACAGACGTTATAGTGGATAACTCCAGTAAAAGCCAATCATTTCAAATTGGTGCTGGTTTCCGATTTTAAGGAAGAAGACCTAACGTTATATACTAAATTGCCTTAAAGTATTATTCTTTAAGGCAATTTTTTTATACTATTCTCACTATAATAACGTTCGAATTAAAAAGCTGTTCGTTTAAAGAGATACAATTTTTAAAAAGTGATGTAAATCATTAAATTTTAATACATATTTCCTTTTTTATATAAAAAGAAACGCCGCATTAATCAATAATTTTGACTCCAAACTAAACTAATAGTTATTTAAAAACCAAAATTCAACATTATGAGAGTATTAAAAACAATCCTTTTCAGCACATTTTTACTGACAGTGTCTATCGCAACAGCACAAGGTGTCGGAATTAGAGGTGGTGTAAATCTATCTACAATAAGTGGTGATTACTACGATTCAACCTCTAAAACAGGGTATTATGTAGGTATTTATGATGAAATTCCAGTTGTAAAAGATGTATTCTTTATACAACCAGAGATACAATATTCTAGCGAAAAATTCAGTACCAATCTTGCCGATTACACAATTGATTATATTACTGTTCCGGTTTTGGCTAAGGTTTATGCCGTAAAATTGCTAAGTTTTGAAACAGGACCACAGTTTGGTTTTAAAATAAACGACAAAACCGATTCTAATAGTCCCCTTATCACGCCACAGGATGATTTTGAGACTTTCAATCCGGCCTGGGCTTTTGGTGCCTCATTGAATCTTCCGTTTGGATTGTCAATAAACGGTCGTTTTATCAGCAGTTTTAATAGTGTTTTTAAAGACGGTGACTACAATGACGAAGGAAAAAGTCAAGTTTTTCAATTGGGGGCTTCATTAAAATTCTAAAAAAACCTTATATCAAAAATAAAAACGGTGCCTTGAGGAAATATCTTCAAGGCTCCTTTTTTTTGAAAAAATTCTAGTATTACTGATCTTCGGTTCTCCAGTTTTTATCCCATTTTATTTGTATTTTATTATCGGGCCCATCTATGGCTACCAAATGCAGTACAATTCCGCGTTCTCTTATTCTCGCCCTTTTGATGCTGTCTGTAATTTTATAATCATTCTCGGGATTGCGCAGCGGAATGGTCATTTCAAGATTTGTTCCTTTCCCAAAAGAATAAATACCACTAATATTAAAATCCAAAACACTCGAATTGACCTTGAAATTATCAATGACTATTTTATTCTCTGAGACGTTAAACTGCCCGGTCAAATTATCAAAAATAATATTTTGAACATTTCTTCTCGGAAAGGCAAATCGCCCAACTTTCATAATGGGTTCAAAATTGGACAACACTCCATTTGTTATCGAATAATTTACGCTTCCATCTAATGAACTGTCTATTAAATCTCCTGTTTTGGTCATAGCCCCACTCATTTTAGTTTTGGCCGAAAGATTACCTTTAAGGTTACTTGGTGAAAAAGATTTTATCCCGAAATTATTAAATGAAGTCAAAAACTGCGGTATATCAACCATGTTTATAGTAGCATTGGCGCTAAAATTGTAAGCAGTATTGGTTGGAATCAATTGAGCATCAAATGCAATATTTCCTCCAGAACTTTGTATCCAACCGTTTTGAATAAATAATTGGTTGTCGTTAAGCAAAATACTCAGCTTTACATCAGTTGCCAATAAATGATTGTACGACATTTTATCTGCTTTGGCATTAATTACAACCTGGCATTTCTTTAGCATCGACTGGAGTTTGTTTGAAACAAGATTTGTCGTAGTATCCTTGACCACTACTTTTGCAGATTTATTGGTCGTTAACATCGCTAGAAACTGTTGTGCATCAAAATTCGGGCTGTAAATATCCCAGTTTACTACCATTTTTGCGGGGTCATTATAGTACAAATTCAGGAAATTGGCGATTTTACCATCCATCATTATGGTGTTATTCCCATTGGTATATTTAATTTTTTGAATGGTTAAAGCCTCATCCGTAAAATTAAGCTGAATGTCTGTATCGGCCAATGTGATATCTTTTGGCTTGTAGTTTATTGTTGCTCCTTTAACCAAAACACTGCCCGAAAAAGTGGGCTTGTTTAATTTTAAATTTACAATATTGACATTAAAATTTAAATTAACGGTGGCATCACCATCAGAAAAAACCACAAAATTTTCATTAACAAATTGATTCAGTTTTGAAACATTAAACTGAGATTTAAATACTCCAGTTGCAGATGGAACGGTCAGATTATGAATCATTGCATTTGGAATCACAATTGGAATTTCATCATAATTCCCAGAGAAATTAGTCAGTATCACCGACGAATTTTCGTCAACATAGCCCAATCCATTTTTAAAATTATTGGTGTACTCCCCATGAAAAGAACAATCGGTTACTTCGCCATCCGGTGTTTCGAGCGTATTGTTTTTTATGATTGCTTTTACAATAATTTCCGGATTTCCCTTGGCAACCAAACTCCCTTTTATAGAACACGTTACAGCAATGGGCTTGGTAATATTATAATGGTTTAAAATTTTAAAAATATGACTGTCCAATAAACGCGTGGCATCACTCCATAGAATGTCGGTTTTTATAAAAATGCCAAACATGGGATTGATTTTTCCCAAATCAAAATGAGCGGTAATATCAAAATCATCCTCACCGATTTCCAAGTTTTTGGTGTCAATGCTAATGTTGTTTTTGCTTTTGGAATACACTACAGCCAACATTCCCTTTACTCTTTTGTCTTTTATAAAACTGCCTTTGGAAATTTTGAAAGACAGACTTTTGGCAAAAGTATTAACGTACAAATCGGTTTGAATCCCGTCTGGTGTATAGTTTAGTTTGCTTTCAAGCGAGGAGACATCAAAACTAAAAAGTTTGTCTGTCATTTCATTATTGGCTACTATGGCTACATTATCCAATGCAAATTCCTCCAAAACCGTTTTGAATTTTTTTTTTGTAATCGTGTCTTTGGGTTTTGGTTTGAAAATATCCAAATTGGTGTAGCCGTTCTTTTCTTTAAAAATATTTACTGTTGCATCATTGATCTGAATTTTTTCAATATCCACTTCGTCCTGATCGTATAATGTTTTCAGGTTGATGTGTACCTCAACTTCTTTGGCAAGCAGTAACGTGTGTTTGTGCTGCGCCCACAAACTGTCTTTTACCACAACGTTATTTAGGGTTACGGCAAAATTGGGAAAGCCTGTAAAAAGTTTGTAACCGATATCGCCAATTGTCACCGTACCTTTTATGTTTTCATCTATTTTCTGATTGATTTCGGTAATTATTTTGGCTTTGTGATGACTGAAATAATAATACAGGCAAGCAGTACTTAGCATCAATAACAACAAAATACCAATTATAAAAAACACAATCCACTTAACCATTTTTTTTACCATCCCCTTTTTGAAAAAAGGAACCGATTGCAGATTATCGTTCATAATTGTCTATTTTTATGTTAATTATATAAAGATAGTTAAAATAAAGAAAAGCCAAAAAAAACTATAACAAGAATTGATTTGTTTCTATTTTTTTTCAATACTAAAATTATTTTTAATCTCCATTCTCCTTTTAAACTCCGTTTTTGTATATTTATAGTTGCCTCCTATTAAACCCATTCATTATGAGAAAACCTGTTTTATTGCTCATTCTATTTTCATTTTGCTTTTCGTTTTCTTCAATTTCTTGTAAAAAAACAGCCGACGAAAATTCAAAACTACCTCTTTCTTCCGGTTACTCTTCAAAAGTGCAAAGCCTGACTCCATTTGACAGTACCTTGGTGAATTCCTTTTTTATAAAGTACCATGAACTAAAAAAATACCAACAAGAAACAACTGAATTATATCAAAAACGGAACTATCAATACATTTGGTTTGACACCAAAGGCATGCTCGAAGTAAGTCATTTGTTGTACAATAAATTGAATAATATGGAAGATGACGGAATTAAAGCCACCATCCCATACAAAGAAAAACTGGATGCCCTTTTCCTGAATGCAACCGAAAACCAAAAAGCTACCGTCAATAATGAATTATTACTTACATCTCTTTATTTTTTTTATACCCAAAAAGTTTTAAAAGGAATAGACGACAAAAAAATTGCCGAATTGGGTTGGTACTTACCCCGAAAAAAGAAATCGTATGTCAGCTATTTAGACTCTATTATTGCCAATCCTTCGCTAATCAATAAAAATGAGAAAGAAGTATTGGGTCAATATTACAATCTGAAAGAAGTACTTCAAAAATACAGAAAAATACAAAAAGACAATTCCTGGAGTCCGATAGCATTAGATTCAAGCACTACAGCTTTGAAACTTGGTGATTCTTCACAGACCATTGCACAAATCAGACAGCGGTTGTATATTTTTGAAGACCTTTCGGCCGACTCCAAAAGTGCAATATACGATGACGTTCTTGCTGCCGGAATCGTAAAATACCAAAATCGTAACGGCCTACTCGAGAACCCAATTATTACCAAAAAAATCATTGCATCACTAAATGTACCTATTGAAGATCGCATTAAAACTATCACCGTAAACATGGAACGTTGCCGATGGATTGACGTTGATGTTGCTAAAGCCAAAGAACTAATCGTGGTTAATATTCCTTCTTACCGACTGACCTATTTCAAAGACGGAAAACCGGTTTTGATATCGAATGTGGTCGTTGGAAAAGACATGAATAAGACTGTTATTTTTAGTGCCGATATGCGTTATATCGTTTTTAGTCCTTATTGGAACGTTCCGACAAGCATTATCAAAAAAGAAATTAAACCTGGTATAGCCAAAAACCCAAACTACCTCTCCCAACACAATATGGAATGGTATAATGGGGGCATTAGACAAAAACCGGGCTCCAAAAACTCATTGGGATTAGTGAAATTTTTATTTCCCAACAACAATTCTATTTACTTGCACGACACCCCTTCCAAAAATTTGTTTAATGAAGAAAAAAGGGCTTTTAGCCACGGTTGCATACGCGTTGCCAAACCGGTAGAACTGGCTAATGAAATCCTAAAAGACGATAAAAACTGGACCCCCGCAAAAATTGATGCCGCCATGCACAAAGGCAAAGAAACCTGGTACACCCTCAAAAACAAAATCCCCGTTTACATTGGTTATTTTACCGCTTGGGTAGATGACGAAGGCGCTATTCATTTTTATGATGATGTCTATCAAAGGGACGACCGTCTGGCAACGATGCTGTTTGAGGAATAACTTTTTTGATAGACCACATATTGATTAAACCTAGAATAAGCATTACTCTTCATTTCGCAGAGAAATGCGAAGAATCCGCAAAATTTTTTAAGTTCAATCTCAAGGCGGATTCATTTTTTCCTTTGCCCATCTTTGTGACTCCTTTGCAAATCTTCGTGAAATATATTCCTATTGCGGAATCTCAGTTAAAACAAGAAAGGCTGCCTTTTTGGGACAGCCTTATTTATTCAAACTTTAATTTAAATTTATTTAGTGTGCTTTTTGTTTATCAAATGTAGTGTTGAGTACTTTCTTGATTTTTTCTAAGGCTCCGTTGAATGCTTTTTCGATAGAATCGGCGTGTTCTGTAACCGCGATAGGCTGCATATTGGCTGGACGAGCTTCGATAAGACAACGTTTGTCATTTACACCCGATTTGGCACTGTTTTCGTCTCCAAAATGCACTTCGATACGAGTCACTTTATCATCAAAACGGGATAATACTCTTGTGATTTCACTAGAGAAATAAGATTCCAATCTTCCGTTACCTTCTACATTATTGTCTGTGTTGATTTGTACTTTCATATGTTAATTTTTATTGATTTTTATTTGTCATATGTAATTCGCATATCATCATTGGTGTTTGCGACCAATTTTAAGTCATGCTCATTTCATATGTTGATTTTTAGGTTATATCTCAAAGTTAAAAATTATTCCTTAAAACAGCCTCGTTTTAGTAAAACATTATGAAAGAAAAAAGTTCTTTTTTGATTTAAAAACAGAAGTGTCTGAGAAAGAAAAAATTAGTGTATGGCTTGGGTCTGCAGTAAAGCAATTTCTTGTTCTATTATGGCAACACAATGTTCCAATTTTTTTTGAGAACAATGGGTATAAAAAACATGATTATTTACTAATTGTCACAATCGAGGAATCCGGGTTTTTAGGATAAACAATATTGAAGTAATTTTCAAAAGCCTCGCAAAGTAGTTCCTTGTCAAGTTCAAACAATTCTTTTCTAACGTCCCACTCTTTTATATACTCTTCATCTTCTTCACATATTTCTTCTCCGTCAAGCTTTCTAGTTAATATGTCGCTTAATAAAACACTATCACAAGAATAATATTTTGGATAATACTTTTCAATAAAGTCCCAATAATCAAATTTAATTTCATCTTCTTTTTCTTTGTCATTTTTATCCTCGTATTCATTAATCACTTCAAACTCGAACCTTCCCGTAGATTCAGCAATCCCTTTATAAAAGGCACTCCTTTCCGCTCGAGTATCGAAACTATATTCTTTAAAGTTGATAATTTTTTCGCAATCAGTAAAAGCCTTATTATTATGAAGCTTTGTTACTTGGTCTTTTCCAAAGATTATTTTAGTGTGATAGCCCATCTGATTTTCAATTTAAAATAAGTTTCAATATTAATAGAAACGGGACAATATTCTGCTGTACTATAGGCAACATTTTTAGTTTTTTTAAACTAAATATAAAATGTGAAATTTAGTAGGTAATTCTATAAATAGCAATAATCAAACATTTATTTGAACGGTTAAAATGATTTATTTTATAAAAATATTTTGATGATGATATTCCAAAAATTCTTTTGATGGAAGAAATTTATCTGGCAAAATGATCGATCTACTTTCATAATTTAAAAAGAAATCTGTTACTGCATCTTCTTTTTTATATTCATTTAAGTATTTAGAAACTTTTATTTTATAATCCGTTGTAACAGTAATAAAGCCACGGTCAAAAGCCCTATCATGAATAGAATTTATACACAATCCATTATGAGGATTCAATCTAATTTTTTCATCCTTTGCCCACGGTATTATATGACTAGCCACCAAAAAATCTGGAATTGACAAACCAGTAATGCAACACTTTAAATTGTATGAAGAAAGAATCGTTGAACGAAAAAAACCTTGATTAACTCTTGCCTTTATTATTGTTTCCCTTTCTCTTCCCAACGGCAAATCATCAATATTTATATGTGCCGTTTTCTCTATTGGTTCATTAGCGAAATTAGAAATTAACACTTCACTTTCATACGCAAGATTTTCCCAATTGTTATTAAATTCATCCCAAACGATTTCATCCAATTTGCTAGCATTTGCTAATCCTACAATCCCTCTCTTCTTTAATTCAGGGTCAAAACTTCCAAAATTTCCGATTTTCATTTTTACTGCATTTGGATTTCTTCCGATTAAGGTGGCAATCTTAATAATATCTGGATGATTAGAACTGACTCTATTAAATGGAATTTTACAATAAAGATTTAATGCTACTATAGTTTGTTCTCTTGTCCAATTTTCTCTTGTCATAAAATCTATTTTTTTGAAATTTTCAAAAAATAAAACTTAATTACATTTGAAATGATCTAAAAATAAGACACAAATGTATATTTATAAAAACAATTGACCTGCTTACAATTGTCCTCATTAAAAATTAGTTTTCAACTTGTTTTCAGACCAAAAAAAACGCCAATCTCTCGACTGGCGTTTTTTTAAACTAAAATTTCTCACTTTGTTTTTATTTATAACCTTAAAACTGTTCACCATATATCAAAGTTTTCTCTGTTTTAATTGCTAAGAGTTAACAATCAGGATATTTCCTCAGGCATCTACTAGTGGCAAAATAATAAAATTGCTCCACTTTCTTGGGTATTCCGTTCGGTATTCTGTCTTTTATCCTCAAAAAAAGACACTAAATACCAATACTATTGGCACGAACTACATATACTATTGGTTCGAAGTACCTGTATTATTGGTTAGAAGTACCAATAGCATTGGTGCAAACCACATATATTATTGGTTCAAACTACCTGTTTTATTGGCTCGATGTACCAATAGTATTGGTAAAACCCAGATATACTATTGGTTCGAACTACATATGTTGTTGGTTCAATCTACATATACTATTGGTGCAAACTACATATAGTGTCTACAAATTCAATAAAATAGTGCCGGATTTAGGCTTTTTGGATAAAAAAACGCCAATCTCTCGACTGGCGTTTTGGGTACTCTATTTGTTTGTTTTAATTTTCTTCTTCCAAGTTTTCGAGTTGTTTTTCCAGAACCGCATCGGTTTTGATTCTTTTCACGGTTTCCTTACGGGTAATAAGCAATGGGATGGCTACACCTGCGGCCAGAGCCAAGATGATAAAGCAAGCCGAGAGTCCATTGTTTACGGTTTCAAAAAAGAGTTTGGTATACACGTCTGGATCTTTTTCGGCGGTCAATTTCATCACGCCTACCATCGCTTTGTAGGCAAAAAAACCGGGAATCATTGGGATCAATGCCGGAAGTGCAAAGGTCATTGGAGGTGCTTTGCGGTAATGTGCCGCCAATACACTCAAAAAACCAATAAGGCTCGAACCACAAAGAGCCGCAAAAACCAATCCGATTTCGAGCGAAATCAAATAAAATTTGAGCAATCCGCCCAGGGCAGCAATGATGTAAATAATCCCCAACGTTCTGCGGGGTACATTAAACAGTACGGCAAAACCAATACCGGCACATCCCAGCCATATTCCTTTTTCTAATAATGCAAAATCCATCTTAGTGTAAATTAAAAATTAATAATGAAACCATCAATCCCAATGCAATGGCAAAAGCGATAACCAAAACGTTTACGCCTCTGGTGGTTCCGTTTAATATGTTTCCGTCAATCAAATCCGAGAACGAATTGATCATGGGCACTCCCGGAATCAAAAACAACACCGAGGTGGATAATGCGTGTATGAATTCGCCTTCGGGATTCCAAAACGAATAGAGTCCTACCAAAAAAGAAGAGGTTAAGGCCGCAAAGAAGATACACAAGTAAAAATTGAATTTGAGTTTCATGGTTTCCTGTCTCACAAAAAGGCCCACGAAACTTCCTGTAAAGCAAAGAATCATTTCGATTAATCCACCACCGAACAAACGGCAGAAAGAGGCTCCCGCAAGAGCTACCAGAAACAATACCGCAAAACGCGGATAAAGGGCTTTTCTGTCCAGAAGCTGCACTTCTTTATTGATACGCTCTACAGACCATTTTTCTTCGACAATTTTCCAACTCATCGTACTGATGTCGGAAATGAGATTGAAATTGAGGTGCATATTGGGCACCCATCGTACACTGGTAAAAGTTTTGATTTTGTCTTTATAAGTCAAGGTAAGCATCAAAGCGTGGTTGGTAATCATTAAATCCGAGCAACAGCCAAAGGCACCTGCAATTCTGCTGATAGTGATTTTGACACGTTCGGTATTGGCTCCGGATACTATGAGTAAGGAACCTATTTCCAGGAGCATTTCTCCCAGCTCATACTTGTTTGGTTTTGCAACTATTTCCATATAATGCGGTTGTTAATTTTACTCTCAAATTTAGGTATTTAGCCCCTCATAAAAGCTGATTTATCCCCGAAAACATTAATTTATTTAGAAAATAAATAACCAGTGATTTCTATCGATTTCGTTTGTGGTTAATGGGCAAAAAAATGCCTAAATCAAATTTATCGCACTGATTTTGGTACTGCTTTTTGGTGTTTTGAAAAACTTTTTTGGAGTTTGGAAACAAAAAAAACGTCAGCCGGACGACTGACGTTTGCCAAAAGCGTATTTTTTTGGGTCTATTTTTATCGAATTATAATTATTTTAAAGATAAAAAAAGATATTTTTCTCTTCTGTATAAATGGAAGTTGCTTATGAAAACTGAAGCCCTAGCCCTGATGGAAACGGCATCCCACGCTTTTGGGCGTGGATACAGTGGACAGCAGGAAATAACTCCTCCATTCGACTTCGCTCAGGGTGACAAATGGCATCCAAATTAAATCAAAAATATTTCGATTCCAGTAAATATAATTGTTATTTTGTAAAATCTAATTTTAGTCTATTATGTTGAAAAACAATTTTAAGTATATTTCTATTTTTCTACTGATTCTTTGCGCGAGTTGTGCCAAAAGAGGCTCAATTACGGGTGGTTTGAAAGATACTCTTGCCCCTGTTTTGAAATCCAGTTTTCCTGATAATTATTCGACTAAATTTCAAGGGAATAAAATCAAACTTTATTTTGATGAAAACATTAAACTAAAAGGTGTAGAGAAGCAATTGATCATTTCGCCTCCAATGAAAAATGAGCCGTTGATTTTGCCAACGAATGCTACAAAAATATTGACAATAACGTTAAAAGACACTTTACAGCCCAATACAACTTATAGCCTAAATTTTGGACAAAGTATTGCCGATAATAACGAAGGCAATCCATACAATCAATTTAAATATGTTTTTTCAACAGGTGATTACATCGACTCCTTGGCACTTGGTGGAAGAGTGAAAGACGCTTATAACAAAGACGTAGAATCATTTGTTTCGATTATGCTTTATGAAGCGAATGAAAAATTTAACGATTCTACTATTTATAAAGAAGGACCGCGCTATATTACCAATACTTTGGACAGTTTGAGAACGTTTCGACTGGAAAATTTGAAGGCTGGAAAATATTTTTTGGTGGCGCTGAAAGACCGTAATAACAATAATAAATTCAATCCAAAATCGGATCTGATAGGATTTAACAATCGTATCGTAACGATTCCTAACGACACTGTTTTTGAATTGGAATTGTTTAAGGAAGAGTTACCATTTAAAGCCTTTAAGCCAAGTCAAGCCTCAGGAAATAGATTGCTTTTGGGTTATGAAGGCAGACCTTATAAAAACGGTGAAAAACCACAAATCACCCTAAAAAATAAAACTGAAATTTTGCCGAGCATTGTCACAAAATTGGCTAAAAAAGACTCCTTGCAAATTTGGTTCAAACCACTCAAAGTAGATTCATTATCGCTAAATATCATCAAGGACAAGTATAAACAAGACTTTACTTTTAAAATCAAAAACCAAAAAAGTGACACTTTGAGCATAAAAGCCGTTCAAACTGGATCATTGAATTTTAGAGAGCGTTTTACTCTGGAATCCAGTACTCCCCTGGTGAATATTGATAAATCTAAAATGAAATTAACCAATAAAGATTCGGTTGCTGTTGACTTTACTACTACATATGATGATTTTAACCAACAATTGTTTGTTGATTTTAAAATAGAAGAAGCACAGAAATACAATTTGAAACTGATGCCAGGTGCTGTTACTGATTATTTTGAAAAAACGAATGACACTTTGTCTTTTGGCACCAGTACGCGGAACCTTGCTGACTATGGTAATCTTACTGTAAGCCTTAAAAACGTAAATCGTTTTCCGGTAATTATTGAACTAACCAATGAAAAAGGAGATGTTGTAGTCGCAAGTGCCTATACAGAAGGCAAGACAGAAATTGATTTTAATCAATTAGAGCCAAGTGTCTATACACTTCGTGCCATTTATGATGACAACAAAAACAAGGAATGGGATACAGGCAATTACATTGAAAAACGCCAGGCTGAAGAAGTCGTTTATTTCTCTAAAGGTGTTGATGTAAGAACCAATTGGGATGTCAACCAAACTTTTGATTTGAGCATTCCATATAATCCAGAACCGAAAAAGAAAAAAGAAAAAGAAAAAAAGAAATCGACTTCATTTTAGTATAAAAGAATCCCGATCACTTAAAAAATTAAATTTTTTTCTGGTCAAAAGAAGCTCGGCTTTATTTAATTCGACTATAAAAATGCCTTTAGTTTCTGTAGGCTCTAAAATGTAATCTCCCAAGAAATCGAGCACTTGGGAATGACCGTTGTATTCAAATTTGTTATCATCTACTCCAATTCTATTCACTCCGACGGTATAGCTCATGTTTTCTATTGCACGTGCTTTCAGTAAAGCATCCCAAGCGTTGATGCGTATTTTTGGCCAATTGGCAACATAAATCAACACGTCATATTCTTCGGTATTTCTCGAAAAAACAGGAAAACGCAAATCATAACAAATCAAGGGACAAATTTTCCAGCCTTTGTATTCAATAATTAATTTTTTGGTACCCGCAGTGTAGACTTTATCTTCCCCTGCCAGCGTAAACAAATGTCTTTTATCATAAAATTGTATTTCACCCGAAGGAAAAACAAAAACCAATCGATTATAGAAATTATCATTTTCAGTAATCACAAGGCTACCAGTTATGGCCGCATTTTTGTCTTTGGCTAAAGAAGTAAGCCAGTTTATAGTTTCACCATGCATGGTTTCGGCAACGTCATTGGGTTGCATGGTAAATCCTGATGTAAACATTTCGGGAAGCACAATTAAATCCACGCTTTCAGAAATGGCATGAATTTTTTTACCAAGTTTTTCTCTGTTTTTCTCTGGATTTTCCCAGAATAATAACGATTGTATAAGTGCTATTTTCATGTCGAATATTTTGCTGATATACAAAGATACACAAAGATAAAAAGAGATTCACAAAGGTTTGTATAAACAAAAAACGCCCCAAATATGGGACGCTTTTGATATGATGCATTAAAATATTATTTCAAACTTGCTGATAAATATTCTCTGTTCATACGAGCAATATTTTCTAAAGAAATTCCTTTTGGACATTCGATTTCACAAGCTCCAGTATTAGTACAGTTACCAAAACCTTCTTCATCCATTTGACGCACCATGTTCAATACACGGTTTGTAGCTTCCACTTTTCCTTGTGGCAACAATGCATATTGCGACACTTTTGCACCAACAAACAGCATTGCCGATCCGTTTTTACAAGTAGCCACACAAGCACCACAACCGATACAGGCTGCCGCTTCAAATGCTTTATCAGCATCATCCTTAGGTACTAAAATTGTATTGGCATCAATAGTGTTTCCAGAGGTATTTACCGAAACGAATCCTCCAGCTTGTTGAATTCTTTCAAAAGAGGTTCTGTCCACTACTAAATCTTTTATTACAGGAAAAGCAACACTTCTCCATGGCTCAACCACAATAGTATCACCGTCGTTGAACATTCTCATGTGCAATTGACAAGTCGTGATTCCGGTATCTGGACCGTGAGCACGTCCGTTGATGTATAAAGAACACATTCCGCAAATTCCTTCGCGACAATCGTGGTCAAACGCGATTGGTTCTTTTCTTTCGTTTACTAATTGTTCGTTCAATTGGTCTAACATTTCCAAAAATGAACTTGCCGTAGAAACGTTATCTAATTTATAACTTTCCATGCTTCCTTTTTCTTTGGAGTTTTTTTGACGCCAAATTTTAAGGGTTATATTGATATTTTTTGCTGCACTCATAACTTCTAGTTTTTTTGAAATTTTTCAGCATCTTCAAAATAAAGATCGCTTTTTAATTGAATGATTTTAGAAGATTTTTCATTTTTTAAATCTTCGTATTTAGCTAGTCCTTTACTAATGTTTTCTGTTTTATCGTCTGTAACAGGACTATTAGGATTATAAACAACAGCATTACTATTCTTTATTTTCCTTGCGAATAAATTTTTACCGCTTTTGTCATTTGGATCCAACTGACTTAAAGAAACTCCAGCTACAAACATACCCATCTGCCCTTCAGCATTTAAAACATACACTTTATTTGGCAACAAATTTGCTTCTAAATAGTCTCTGTTTTCAGAAACTGCCCAAAACAAATGCTGTCCTGGGTCGCATTCTACCAACACATAATTATCACTTGAAAGAACACCTATAAATTTATTATCTAAATAGGCCCTAAAATTGACAAGCGTTCCAGCTCCAGATTTTATAATATAAACCAAACTTTTGCCTTCATTTGGTTTCTGAAAAGGTTGAATACCTGATTTCAAATCATATTGAGCAAATAGATTAACCGTAAATATTAAAAAAAGATATACTATAGATTTTTTCATACTATTTACTTATAATTTCTAGCTGCGATTTTGATAAACTCGTATTTCAATTCTTCTTTGTGAAGCTCTTCTTTGCTGATGTCGTCACCTTTGTATTCCCAAGCTCCAACAAATTTAAAGTTTTCATCATCACGAAGCGTTTCTCCTTCGGCATCTTGGTATTCTTCACGGAAGTGACCTCCACAAGATTCTTTACGCTGCAATCCATCGATGGCCATTAATTGTCCCAATTCAATGAAGTCGGCAACACGAAGTGCTTTTTCTAATTCAGGATTCAATTCATCTGCACTACCAGGAACGTAAACTTCTTTGTAGAATTCTGCTTTTAAAGCCGCAATTTCTTCAATCGCTTCTTTCAAACCTTGTTCATTACGACCCATTCCTACTTTATTCCACATAATCAAACCTAAACGTTTGTGGAAATGATCCACCGTTTTTGTTCCATTGTTAGTCAAGAATTTGTTGATTTGGTCTTTCACATTTTTCTCTGCTTCAACGAATTCAGGCAAATCGGTAGAGATTTTTCCGGTACGAATATCATCAGACAAATAATCTGAAACAGTGTATGGCAATACAAAATATCCATCGGCTAGACCTTGCATCAAAGCAGAAGCACCTAAACGATTTGCCCCGTGGTCAGAGAAATTGGCTTCTCCTGCAACGAAACAACCTGGAATAGTGGATTGCAAGTTATAATCTACCCAAACACCTCCCATGGTATAGTGAACTGCAGGATAGATTTTCATTGGAGTTTCATAAGGATTCTCATCTGTGATTTTTTGGTACATGGTAAACAAGTTACCGTATTTTTCCTCCAACCATTTTTTTCCTAATGAAAGTATTTCTTCTTGAGAAGGATTATGATTTCCTTTGGCGTAAGCCGTTTGTTTTCCTTTAGATTGAATCTCTGTAGAGAAATCCAAATAAACACCTTCATTCGTATCATTAGCTTCGATACCGTGACCTGCGTCGCAAACTTCTTTTGCAGCTCTTGAAGCCACATCACGAGGTACTAAGTTACCAAATGCAGGATATTTCCTTTCTAAGTAGTAATCTCTGTCTGCTTCTGCAATTTGTGTTGGTTTCATTTTACCGGCACGAATAGCTTCTGCATCTTCTTTTTTCTTTGGTACCCAAATACGTCCGGAGTTTCTTAACGACTCAGACATCAATGTCAATTTAGATTGATTGGTTCCGTGTACCGGAATACAAGTTGGGTGAATTTGTACGTAACAAGGATTTGCAAACAAAGCCCCTTGTTTGTGAACTTTCCAACCAGCAGTTACGTTTGATCCCATTGCATTGGTAGAAAGGAAGTAAACGTTTCCATATCCTCCTGTTGCAATAATTACGGCATGTGCAGAATGTCTTTCCAATTCACCGGTAATCAGGTTACGGGCAATAATTCCACGGGCTTTACCATTTACTTTAACCAATTCCAACATTTCATGACGGTTGTACATATCAACTTTACCTAAACCGATTTGTCTTGATAAAGATGAATATGCTCCTAATAACAATTGTTGTCCTGTTTGTCCAGCAGCATAAAAAGTACGTTGTACTTGTGTACCGCCAAAAGAACGGTTATCTAAATATCCACCATAATCACGGGCAAAAGGAACACCTTGAGCCACACATTGGTCAATGATGTTTCCAGAAACTTCCGCTAATCGGTGAACGTTTGCTTCACGTGCTCTATAATCTCCACCTTTTATTGTATCATAAAACAAACGGAACGTACTGTCTCCATCGTTTTGATAATTTTTTGCTGCATTGATTCCTCCTTGCGCTGCAATTGAGTGCGCACGACGTGGAGAATCTTGGTAACAAAATGCTTTTACATTATAACCCATTTCGGCAAAAGAAGCTGCAGCCGAAGCACCAGCCAATCCAGTCCCTACTACAATAATATCTATTTTTGGTCGGTTGTTTGGAGCAACCAACTTTAAGTGATCTTTATAATCAGTCCATTTTTGTGAAATGTGACCTTCTGGTATTTTAGAATCTAGTTTCATAAGTTGATCTTTATTTTTTTTATCGATCTTATGTAATTCACATATCTATTTGATTTTAGCAAACCAAATTGGATTATGCTCATTTCATTATAGATTGATATTAATTATTAAAATGATGAAATAATGCAATGAAAATAAATCCAAAAGGAACTATAATTGCAAAAGCATAGCAGATTTTATGCAATGATTTTCCGATTTTATTGTCAAATCCGATTGATTGCAAAGAAGAGGTGAAACCGTGCCAAAGGTGAACTGCCAATAATAAAAAAGCAACACAGTAAATTCCTGTACGGATTGGGTTTTCAAATTTCTCTACCAATTCATGATAGTACCTTGTTTCATCAATAGCATTTACAGCTATGTATTTGTAGTTAATTTCTTGAACCCAAAAGTCGAAGAAGTGCAAACCCAAAAATGCCAACACTACCAGCCCGGAAATAATCATGTTTCTGGATGCCCATGATGCATTTGCAGCACCGTCGTATTTTGCATAAGCAATTGGTCTGGCGCTTTTGTTTTTCAATTCCAGAACGAATCCCATAACAAAATGAAAAACTACACCCGCAACCAAAATAGGTTGCATTACAAACTGGATTAACGGATTGTAACCCATGAAATGTGACATCGCATTAAAGGCATCGGCACTAAAAACCGAAACGAAATTAATAAAAAAGTGAAGCGATAGAAACATAATCAAAAAAAGTCCTGAAAGCGCCATTGCTACTTTTTTAGCAATTGACGACTTCAATATTGCAGATTTTGCCATAATAATATAAATGTTTTTATTTTTTAAAAAGTCGAACAAATTTAGGTTAATTAATAAAGAATCACAACCTTTTACACATTTTTACCGCTCTATTTATAATCATTTTAAAGTGTTTAACCCTCCTTTTTTTAAGCGCAAAAAAAACAAAAGTTAACACTTTACAAATCCGAATGTTACTTAAACAAAGCTTAATAAACCACAAAATACTCTTCTATCGATTACTCAATAAAAACTTTCTGAACCCAAGAAAAATTATCAATAAATATGAAAAATACCTATTTATGCTTCAAATAAATAAAAACGACTAAAACATTGCTTTTTATCATACTAATGTAATTGTTATTCTAAAGTGGAGTTTTAATTTTGCAAAAAAAAATCAACAATGAAAATCGGAATTGATGCAATCGCTTTTGACGTTGCCAAATTACACCTACCCATAAAAACATTAGCCTTAGCAAGAAACATAGAACCTGAGAAACTCGAAAAAGGACTGGGTTTGTTAAAAATGACTTTGCCAGATATACACCAAGATACAGTGGTATTCGGAGCTAATGCTTTAACAAAATTAATCCAAGACAACAACATAGATTTAGGTGAAATTGCCCGAATATACGTTGGAACCGAAAGTGCAATCGACAGTTCAAAACCCATCAGTTCTTTCCTGATTTCACTGATGGAGCAAAAATTTGGGGAGCATTCTTTAACCGAATGTGATGTGGTCGATTTTACTTTTGCCTGTATCGGCGGTGTAGATGCCATGCAAAACTGCCTTGATTTTGTTCAACTCAATCCAACCAAAAAAGCAATTGTTGTAACTACAGATTTTGCCAAATACGACTTAAATTCTACTGGTGAATATACTCAAGGTGCAGGTGCTGTCGCGCTGTTGATTACTTCAAATCCAAGAATTATAACTTTCGAAAATCATTGGGGAGTAAGCACCAAAGGTGTATTTGATTTCTTTAAACCCTACAGAACTATTTCAAAACAAGAAATCACAGGAAACACAAACAACGAATCTTGGTTTGACAATTTAGAGAATGAAATTGAAATCCACAAAGATCAACCCGTTTTTGACGGTCAATATTCGAACCAATGTTATATGGATCGAACTAGAGAGGCTTATTTCTCATTCAAGAAATTAAAAAATACCAAGGACACCATTTACAATTCCTGGAAAAGTATCGTAATGCATTTGCCTTATGCTTTTCAGGGACGAAGAATGTTGTCTGAAATATATGCCTTGGATGCTTCAACTTCAATTATTTTCGGAGAAGAAAGCGCTTCTGAATACCAAAACAAATTGAAAGAAATCAGCAAGTCTGAAGATTACAAAACATTTGTTACCGAAAAATTACAACCTGCAGAATTGGCCTCTTCTTTAATCGGAAACTTATATACCGGTTCTATCTTTATGGGATTACTTTCGACTTTGGCTCATTTTTATGATACGAAAAAAGAAATTGCGAGTGAAAAATTCGGTTTTCTGGCGTACGGGAGTGGTTCTAAATCAAAAGTCTTTGAGGGAACGATTCAAGCAGAATGGAAGTCGGCTCTAGCAAATGTTTCCCTTTTTGAAACATTGGAAAATAGTTTCGAAATTGATTTTGAAACCTATGAACGATTACACAAAAAAGAACAAAAGCAAAGTGTTCAAAAACCTAAAAACGAATGGATTCTGGATCGAATAGAAACAGAAATTCCCAATTTAATAGGAGCTCGTTATTACAAATGGGTTGATTAACTTTAGCATTAATAATAAAAGCTTTTAGTCCAAAAATTTAACCATTAAGAAATTAAGAATCATTAAGCATTTAGTCTAAATGATTCTTAATTTCTTAATGGTTTAAAAAAATCTAAAATTGAATTTGCATCTATGCAAATACTAATTACTCTAACTATATTTAGCCATATACTCCTGAACAGTAACGTCCGTCTTTTCGTTTCTAATTTTGCGATCTAGATGAATTGGAGGTGAAGCCCTTTCCAAACAATCTTTGACCGAGCACGTTTCACATGTAACCCCGACAAGCTGTTTTTTTACCGAATCCCCTTCGATGAATTTGAATTTTTTCTTGACAGAAGGCGTAATCAATATCCCAACTGATATACTTCTCAAGCAATTTTTCTTGAAAGGATCAGGCGTTGCCGATGAAAAAACGAGATACTCATTATTACTATTTTCGTAACGTGAAATCTGAGCATCAAAAAAGTGCTCTTTCTTTTGTTTCAAAGACTCCACAATTGTTTTTATAGAAACCCATCTTCTGCAATAATGCTCATTCATTTCGTTGGCATGAGGTTCTTGCTGATTGGTGATATGCAATTCTTTTTTTATTTGATATGTGTCGGTGCCAATTTCATGTGATAAACGTAGAAAAAAGAGATTCTTTATTTGAAAATCTTTCGGTAAAATATTCGTTAAACGCTGATAAAATGATTCAGGAGAAACATTGAATTTACTCATCAATTGAATCATTTCTTGAGGCTTCGGATTGCTGTTTGACAAAAAAAGATTCAACTCATCAATCAAATGCTGTCTTGGCAATAACAATGCTCCTGCAAAATAGGAAGCATAAAAATTATTGAGAACCTGGTCGAAATTGTCAAATTTTATCCAACTAAAAGTATACAGCCTTTCTGTTATTTCAAGATAATTATACGCAATCTCCTTGGCTAAAATAAAAGCTTTCTGAGAAGAATCAATCCCCATTGAGAGTAATAACGTTTTGCTTTTTGGTACAAAAATAGATCTCAAATCACCCAATTCATCTTGTTCAGAGAAAACAATCTCTTCAATTTTATACCCATATTCCTCTATCAAAATAGCCGACAACTCCTCTATCGAAATATTAGCATCAATATTAATGTGAAAAGCTCTGCAGAACGAAAGTACTTTTTCTTCGAGATCTTCAAAGTAATTATTGTGCGCTTCTTGATAGGAACGTAACGAAGCCAAGAAAAAACTTTCTCGGGTTAAGTTATAATGTTGAGCAATTTCGATAATTGTACTGATAAAAGCATTGACTTTGGCTGGTGCATTGGCAATAATATCAATTAGATCGGCTTCTTGAATCCCAAAAAGATCCAGCGGAATCTCCTTCAATATTCCCGATTTTAATATTTCACCAATCGGCGCGAGATTATTGTCGAGTTTTAAAGACACCATATGATCGTAAGAAACGTCCAATTTCTCCGCCAACAGTATAATTTTTTCCGTTTTAGGATATTTTTTCCCTTTTTCAATTTCGTTCAAATAGGATTTTGACAACTCGGTTATTTTGGCCAAACCAAATAATGATAAATCTTTATTTGTTCTAGCCTGCTTGAGTTTAAGCCCGAAAATCAACTTGATATACTCTTTTTCTACGTTCATAAAATCAAAGATAAACTAAAAAAATAAAAACCGAAAAAAAAATATTTTTCAATTTTAGCGAACGTTCGCTTGTTTTGTAAAAAACTTTTTGTAGTATTGCAGTATCAAAATGAATTAGTTATGAAAAACCAAACCGAAACCACAGAAAAAAAATTCCAAATCACGAATGGAATGACGCAACAGTATCCAGAAATTTTGACGGAGGATGCTATCGAATTTTTAACTGAATTGCATCATAAATTCAATAACAAAAGACTTTCGTTATTGGAGGACCGCAAAAAACAACAGTCCCTATTTGATGCTGGAGCTTTACCTTCTTTCCCTGCCGAAACTAGAATGATCAGAGAGAGTAATTGGGTAGCTGCAACTACTCCAAGGGATTTATTAGATCGAAGAGTCGAAATAACAGGACCTGTAGATCGAAAAATGGTCATCAACGCACTCAATTCTGGCGCTAATACCTTTATGGCCGATTTTGAAGATAGCACTTCACCAACTTGGAGCAACTTGATAGAAGGTCAACAAAACCTGATCGATGCCGTAAACAAAACCATAACACTGAACGATACTTTAAAAAACAAGAAATACGAGCTTAACAACAAAACAGCCGTTCTAATTGTAAGACCAAGAGGTTTACATTTGAACGAAAAAAATATTCTGATCGACGGTCAGGAAACCTCAGGTTCTTTACTTGATTTTGGGTTGTATGCTTTCCACAATCATGAAGAATTATCCAAAAACGGAACAGCTCCTTATTTCTACCTACCAAAGTTGGAACATTATCTTGAAGCAAGATGGTGGAATGAAGTATTCGAATTTGCCCAAGAATATTTAGGCGAACAAAACGGAACTTTCAAAGCAACGGTATTGATCGAAACCATTACTGCCAGTTTTCAATTGGATGAAATCATTTTCGAATTAAGAGATCATATCGTGGGATTGAATTGTGGCCGATGGGATTATATTTTTTCTTTCATAAAAAAACTAAGAAAAAACAAAACGTACATCGTTCCAAATCGCGATCAAGTAACCATGAATACACCGTTTATGAGTGCCTATTCACAATTAGTTATTCAAAGATGTCACAAGCGAAATATTCATGCTATTGGTGGAATGGCGGCCCAAATTCCGATCAAGAACAACGAAGAAGCCAATACCATTGCCTTTGACAAAGTAGTAACCGACAAAAGAAGGGAAGTACAAAATGGACACGATGGAACTTGGGTGGCCCATCCTGATTTGGTTCCATTGGCAAAATCAGTTTTCGATAAATATATGCCTACACCAAATCAAATATTTGTAAAAAGAGAAGATGTAAATGTCGTAGCCGAAGATTTGTTGGCTGTCCCAAAAGGAACTATTACCGAGGAGGGCGTTCGAAAAAACATCAGTATTTCAGTTTTATACATTGCTTCATGGCTTAATGGACAAGGAGCAGCCGCTTTACACCATTTGATGGAAGACGCTGCTACAGCTGAAATCTCAAGGTCCCAATTGTGGCAATGGCTGCAAAACGAAGTCATTTTAGACAATGGAAAAACATTGACTGAAGATTATTACCATCGTATTGCCATGGAAGAATTTGAAAAAATCAAAAAAAGTGTAGGAGACGAAAATCATGAAAAACAAAATTATCATTTGGCTGAACAGCTACTTGATACATTAGTAGTCAACGACAATTTTATAGAATTCTTAACCCTAATTGGTTATAAATACCTATAACAATTTAAAAATATAAAAATCAACAAAAATAACCAACAAACACTATTAAACTTAAAAAACACCATGAAAACAACCGAGACAAGAATTCAAGAATTAGTTACAGACTGGATTACAAACCCAAGATGGAAAGGTATCGAACGTCCATACACTGCCGAAGAAGTAGTAAAATTGCAAGGATCCTACCAAATTGAGCATAGCGTTGCCAAAATTGGTGCCAATAAACTTTGGGACAAACTTAATTCTCAAGATTTTGTAGCAGGTTTGGGTGCACTCACAGGAAACCAAGCCATCCAAGAAGTAGAAGCGGGACTTGAAGCCATTTACCTTTCTGGCTGGCAAGTGGCTGCCGATGCCAATGTGGCCGGAGAAATGTATCCTGACCAATCCTTGTATCCAGCCAACAGCGTTCCATTGGTAGTAAAAAGAATCAACAACGCGCTTTTACGTGCCGATCAAATACAAGTGGTAAATGGAACAACCGATAAAAAAGATTATTTAGTACCGATTGTGGCCGATGCCGAAGCAGGTTTTGGTGGAAATCTAAATGCCTTCGAATTGATGAAATCGATGATTGAATCCGGAGCTTCGGGAGTTCATTTTGAAGACCAATTGAGTTCTGCCAAAAAATGCGGACACTTGGGAGGTAAAGTTTTAGTACCTACGCAAGAAGCCATAAATAAATTAATCGCAGCGCGTTTAGCTGCCGATGTAATGGGAACTCCAACGCTTATCGTAGCTCGAACAGATGCTGATGCAGCAAATTTATTGACTAGCGATATCGATCCAAGAGATGCCAAATTCATCACAGGAGAAAAAACTGCCGAAGGGTTCTTCTATGTAAATTGTGGTGTAGAGCAAGGAATTGACCGTGGATTGAGTTACGCCCCTTATGCCGATTTGATTTGGATGGAAACCAGCAACCCCGATTTGGTTTATGCCAAACGCTTCGCCGATGCTATTCACAAACAATTTCCCGGAAAAATGTTGGCCTACAATTGTTCGCCTTCCTTCAACTGGGCGGCAAAATTAACAGTAGCCGAAATGGAAACCTTCAGAGAAGATTTGGCTGCAATGGGTTATAAATTTCAATTTATTACTTTGGCTGGATTCCACGCTTTGAACACTAGCATGTTCGAATTATCCAAAGCATATAAAGAAAGAGGAATGGCTGGCTATTCTGAATTGCAGGAAAGAGAATTTGCATTACAACAACACGGTTTCAAAGCTGTAAAACACCAAAACTTTGTAGGCACATCTTATTTTGATGCCGTACAAAATACCGTTACTACAGGAAAATCTTCAACAACAGCCATGAAAGATTCTACCGAAGTAGCCCAGTTTTAATTTAAAAAGGCCATTTTAAAAGCACGGAGAAACCCTTATTTCTTCGTGCTTTTTTTGTTTACGGATAACTCTAAAAAACACAGACTGAAAAGTTCCTTTATTTTAAAAAAAAACGCGTTATTAAATTCTTAAAAAAACTTAAACAAAGATCAATTACATTCTTAAAGTTACTATTTTTGATGATTCAACACCCAAAATCGTTTTAGAATGAAATTGCCACAATTTAAAAACACAAAACTCAAATAAAAGTGGCAATACCATATTCCATTAAAAAACAAAAAATAAATTCGTATGAAATATCATCAAATTGACCGTGCTCTTTTTATAAAAAATAGAGCAAAATTCATGGCTCAAATGAAGCCAAATAGTGTAGCAGTATTTAATTCTAATGATATTTATCCTGTTTCTGCAGATAGTACATTGCCATTTGCACAACACCGCGACATCTTTTATTTATCGGGAGTAGACCAAGAAGAAAGCATCTTATTGCTTTTCCCAGATGCTCCTTACGAAAATCAAAGAGAAATGCTATTCCTAAAAGAAACCAGCGCTCATATTGCTGTTTGGGAAGGTGAAAAATTGACCAAAGACCGCGCTTTTGAAGTTTCAGGAATCAAAACTGTGTATTGGTTACAAGATTTCGAGAAAATCCTGAACGAAATGATGACGTATTCAGACATCATGTACATCAACACCAACGAACATTACCGTGCTGCTGTTGAAACCGAAACCCGCGAAGCCCGTTTTGTAAAATGGTGGAAAGCCAAATATCCGGCGCATCAAGTAGCAAAAAGCAACCCAATATTGCAACGCATCCGTTCTGTTAAAGAAACCGAAGAAATAGATTTAATCCAAAACGCCTGTAACATAACCGAAAAAGGTTTCCGAAGATTATTGTCATTCGTAAAACCAAATGTAACCGAATACGAAATCGAAGCTGAATTAGTTCACGAATTCATTCGTAACAGATCCAAAGGTTTTGCTTACACGCCAATTATTGCTTCTGGAAATAATGCCAATGTGTTGCATTACATCGAAAACAATCAACAATGTAAAGCGGGTGATCTAGTATTACTGGACGTGGCTGCTGAATACGCAAACTATTCTAGTGATATGACCCGTATGATTCCAGTTTCGGGAAAATTTACAGACAGACAAAAAGAAGTATACAATGCTGTTTTGCGCGTTAAAAACGAAGCTACCAAAATGCTTACGCCTGGAACGCTTTGGAAACAATACCACGTAGAAGTGGGCAAAATCATGACTTCAGAATTGCTTGGTTTGGGATTAATTGACAAAGGCGACGTACAAAATGAAAATCCGGAATGGCCTGCCTACAAAAAATATTTCATGCACGGAACCTCTCACCACATGGGATTGGACACGCACGATTACGGATTATTGCACGAGCCAATGAAAGCCAACATGGTATTTACTGTGGAACCCGGAATTTATATCCCGGCCGAAGGTTTCGGAATTCGTTTGGAAGACAATGTTGTTATTCAAGAAACTGGCGAGCCTTTTAACTTAATGCGCAACATCCCGATTGAAGTGGAAGAAATCGAAAGTTTGATGAATTCGTAATATGAAAAAGATTTTTCTATTTGTTTTTCTTTCTTTTCTGGGGCATTCGTTTGCACAAACGGAGGGTTTTTCTACAAACACAGATGCCAGCCATACCTATTATAAAGTATTTGGAAAAGGCACACCAATTTTAATCATAAATGGTGGTCCCGGAATGAATAGTAATGGGTTTGAACCTATGGCGAAAATTTTGGCAGAGCATTATCAAACCATTATTTACGATCAAAGAGGTACCGGAAAATCCACTCTTAAAGAATTGAACGACAAAACGGTTTCGATGAAATTAATGGCTGATGATATCGAGTCATTGAGAAAACATTTGAAAATCGAAAAATGGACCGTACTCGGGCATTCTTTTGGCGGAATGCTGGCCTCTTATTACGCCACCATTTACCCCAACAGTATTGATAAATTGATTTTGTCCTCTTCCGGCGGAGTAGATCTGAGTTTGCTGAAAGGTGAAAATCTGATTGAAAAAGGATTAACCAAAGCCGAGAAAGACTCCTTAAACTATTGGAATGATAAAATTGACAAAGGTGACACCTCCCACAAAGCCCGTTTGGGCCGCGGAAGAGCGATGGCGCCCGCTTATGTGTACGACCAAAAATATGTTCCCATCATTGCCGAAAGATTGACACAAGGCAATTCGACCCTGAATTCATTATTATGGAGTGACATGCAAAAAATGAATTTTGACTGCAAAAACAAGTTTGCTAATTTCAACAATCCAGTTTTAATCATTCAAGGCAAACAAGACATTATCAGTCCGGCAATTGGAGAAATTAGCTTGAAAGCATTCCCAAATTCAAAAATGATTCTACTCGAAAATTGCAAACATTATGGTTGGCTCGACGCAAAAGAAAAGTATTTTGACTCCATAGACACTTTTTTAAAGAGTTAACAAATTGATTGTATAATTATAGCAACGGCTTTCAGCAATGAAAGCCGTTTTTATTTGGGCGCGTCCCAACCTCCGTAAACTCCGGTTGGGTCGGGCTATTCACTGCAAGTCCTCGTCCCGAAAAGACGGGACTGTGGGCTTTCCGTTGCTATCCCTCGCGCGTAAAACAACAAATTTTCGTCTTCGTTTGTAACATTACAAATTCAAATCCGACTTATTTAGAAATATAAAACACTAGAAATCATGCAAGCACACGAAATAGATTATCAGATTTTTGGAGAAGAAATGCAGTATGTCGAAATAGAATTGGACCCACAAGAAATCGTCATTGCCGAAGCAGGCGGTTTTATGATGATGGAAAACAACATCCAGATGGAAACCATATTTGGCGATGGTTCCCAGCAGCAATCCGGTTTGTTTGACAAACTTTTGAACGCCGGAAAAAGAGTGCTCACCGGCGAAAACATGTTCATGACAGCATTTATAAATCAAGGAAACGCCAAAAGCAAAGTGTCGTTTGCCTCGCCCTATCCCGGAAAAATACTTCCTATTGATCTCACACAGTTTCAGGGCAAATTTATCTGTCAAAAAAGTTCGTTCTTATGCGCTGCCAAAGGCGTTTCTATCGGAATAGAATTTTCCAAAAAACTCGGTCGTGGTCTCTTTGGAGGCGAAGGTTTCATCATGCAAAAAATAGAAGGAGACGGAATGGCATTCGTTCATTCCGGCGGAACGATGGCCAAAAGAGAATTGGCTCCCGGCGAAGTTCTCAAAGTAGATACCGGTTGCATCATTGGTTTTACCAAAGATGTCGATTATGATATTGAATTCATCGGCGGAATCAAGAACTCTATTTTTGGTGGAGAAGGTTTGTTTTACGCAACTTTGAAAGGACCAGGAACAGTTTACATTCAGTCACTACCTTTCAGCAGATTGGCGGACAGAATCATTGCATCGGCTCCAAGATCAGGCGGTAATAGCCGTGACGAAGGAAGTTTACTAGGCGGTCTGGGCAATCTTCTGGATGGTGATAATCGATTTTAATTTTTAGATTTAAATATAAACGGCTTTCAGAAATGGGAGCCATTTTTATTTTAAAAAATAGAACTCGGACTAGTCGCTTTCTCAGTCTGTTTCGAAAATTCATAATTTAAATTTTCAACATTTAATTCAACAAAATAAAGTCTGCCAGTGTTATTCATATTTACAA
Source organism: Flavobacterium sp. N3904 (assembly GCF_025947305.1). Lineage (NCBI taxonomy): Bacteria > Pseudomonadati > Bacteroidota > Flavobacteriia > Flavobacteriales > Flavobacteriaceae > Flavobacterium > Flavobacterium sp. N3904. The sequence continues at coordinate 1,490,044 of NZ_CP110009.1, read as the reverse complement.
TAATATCTTTGTCAATAATGCTAAATAAATTTCTCAACTTATTTTCTTTATCATTTTCATTGTAATAGAATACACAAATTTTTGAATAATTATTATGGTCTAACTCCAAAAATTTAAATAAATCTAGAATATATTCTCTGTCTGATTCATCAAGGGAATGTCCAATTATATAAAAAATAGTTTCATCAAGGCTAACTGATTTTTCTTTAGGAATATCTATAAATTTTTTGTTTGAATTTTTACGAACCTTTTGATAATATTTAGTGAAATTATACATCTTACTATCTTTTATCTCTTTTGAAATTTCACTAATTCCAAGAACTAAATTTTGAATATTACTATCTTCATTTAGTTCCCCATGTAAATAAACCAATTTAGTCTTATCGATTTTATAAATTTTTTCTAAACTTGGAGTATAATTAAACGTATATATTTTATTAATTAAATGAAAAGGGATAGTTGCATTATTAATTTTATTCTCATAAAACACAACAACAACATCCGCTAGATATTGATTAAAAATAATTATAAAACTCTCGAATGAATTTGACAAATCATTTAATATATAACTACTTTTAATTCCAAGTCTTCTTTTATCTACATATTTCTCAGCAATACTAAAAACGTCTTTATCATCATATTTGTGCTCGATTATTCCAAACAAATTAAAATCAGAATAATTGATAAGCACGTCTCTGTAATTATTAACTTTTTTAAACTGAGGAGTCTCTGATTTCAGTAAAATTGATATTTGTTTTAAAACATTTTCAACTTCTCCTTCAAAATCAATCCAAGTTTCTATTTCTATTACATTCGTGAAATATTTATACCAAAGATTCTCTTTCAACAATTCTTTTAATTCATTAATTTTATTAAAATCGAATTTAATATCTTCAACCTTATAATTTTCAACTATTGAATTAAAATCATATGCAAATTTATTTTTAAAAATATCACCAAATAATTCTTCAAAAGATACCTCATTAGTATAATCATTCTTTTCAATAGTTCGCATTATTGACATAAAGTGTCCATACTTTGTTGGTAAATGATGAAATAAATCAAATCCGTTTCCTGTAATTAAAATTTTAGCCATATTATAAAATGCTTTCCTCAAATATAGCATTTAGGAATTTAAAAAATTAATTTTGCATTTGTAAACTATCAACATAATCCTCACTCTTTTGGAAACACTTCTATACAAAAACACTCAAATTTCGTATTCCGATTCTGGAAAAGGAAACGCTGTAGTCTTGCTTCACGGTTTTCTAGAAAACAAAACCATGTGGGAGGTTTATGTTACCGAATTAAGCAAAAGAAACCGAATCATAACCATTGATTTATTGGGTCACGGCAAAACCGAAAGTTTGGGTTACATACAAACCATGGAAGAAAATGCCGATGTCGTTCACGAGGTTTTATCCAAATTACGAATTCGAAAAGCTATTCTTGTGGGACATTCTATGGGCGGTTATGTGGCTTTGGCTTTCGCCGAAATGTATCCCGAAAAAATGAAAGGATTGGTATTGCTCAACTCTACTTCTAAAGAAGACAGCCCAGAACGAAAGAAAAATAGAGACCGCGCCATAAAAGCTGTCAAAAAAGATTACGAAACCTTTATTAGACTTTCTATTGCCAATTTGTTTAGCGAAGACAATAGAGAAATTCTAAGTAATGAAATTGAAGGTGTGAAGATTCAAGCTATAAAAACACCCTTACAGGGAATTGTGGCCTCATTGGAAGGAATGAAAGTTCGAAAAGACCGAGAGTTTCTTTTACACACCACAACCTACCCAAAATTATTGATTCTTGGAAAAAAAGATCCCGTTCTCAATTACGAAGAAAACCTCGAACAAATAAAAGGAACTGATGTTGAACTGGTCACTTTTGAAGATGGACACATGAGTTCTATTGAAAATCAAGCTGAATTACTTACTGTTTTAGCTAAATTTTTTAAAGAAACCTAAAGCATTCCTTCTTTTAAATAGCCTTTCTCTATCAATTCTTGTTTAGAATGTAGATGATGTGCCTTGCCTTCTTTGAGCAAAACCAATTTATTTGACACTTTGATTACATTCTCATAATTATGGTCAGAAATAATAATTCCTTTGATTTCTGAATTCTTAATTATTAATTCATTGACTTTCGCTACCAACAAAGGTGATAGACCATTATAAGGTTCATCCAACAAAACAAATTTTGAAGTATTATTCAGGATAATTTTAATTTCCAAATAGCGCAATTCACCACCAGACAAATGAGCAATTTTTTTATCTAAAATCGATGCAATAATTTCATCTGCATAAAACTCTGAAATATTTTCCTTTGAAACAGACAGTTGAATCGCTTTTCTAACTGAAAATGCCTTCGGAATACAATTATCTTGAGGCAGGTAACTAATTTCGTTAAACAAATCCTTTGTGGAAGATTTAACAGTCCCGTCAATTCTAACAAACTTAAAATCGGCAGATTCAATACCAAATATAATTTTCAGCAAAGTTGACTTACCCGAACCATTTCTGCCAAGAAGCCCAATAATATCATTTGTTTCGCATTTTAAATAAACATCCGACAATATATTTTTATTATCAAAATGTTTTTGAATGCTATCCATTTCTAATAAATGCTTTTTCAAAATAGTCTCTTTATCAAATTAAAAATAAAAACAGAAACTACTAAAAAACCAAAAGTAAAAGCCCAAGAATAAACCCAAAGCTGCATTTTGGAAATTTTATTATTGAAATAAAACACGTATTCATTTTTGGAGTTAACTTCTTTAAAGAGTAAACTTAAACCAAAACCAAAAGTCAGAACCGAATAATTAAAAGCTATAAGTCCACCAAAAAGAAAGACAAAAAAACTAGCTGCAAAATTAATCACAAGCGTGCTTTTGAAAAACGCAAACAGGTTGTTCCATTTTCTACTCATTCTTTTATAAAATTTTCTCCTCAAAAGGAATTGATGCGTCTAATATTTCATTCAACAACAAAACAATTTGCTCTAAATAATTGGATTGGATTTCTTGGTTAATAATAGAAACACCCTCTTTTTCTTCTTTAAAATTAAAAGGCAAGAATCCTGATTTTAGATTTTTGAACGAAATAATTCCTGCCTCAATAGGTTTGCCTTTGGCATTTTCTTCATACATATAGGCGTATGCCAAAACCTGAATGATTTTATCGTTTTTAATATCAGCTGTCAATCCTTTCCAAGATTTAAGCGTAACACTGGATTTCTCCACTTTACCCGTTTTGTAATCAATGATTCTGATGATACCGTTGCGTTCTTCTATCCTGTCTACATTTCCTTTAATCAAAACGGGAAATGGCAAACTAGGATGTTGAACCATTCTTTCAAATGTTTTTTCAAGTTCCAGAATCTTTATGGCGTCACCATTTTTAATACTTTCTAATTCTACTTTCAGGAAATTAAAAACATTGCGTTTTGCGACTTCAAAAGCCAATAAATTTCGCCCTTTTTTGATTTCCCCTTCTTTGTAAACTACTTTAAATTGAATTAAAACTTCGGAATCAATTCGCTTAATGCAATTTTGAATGTCTGTTTCTGAAATGAATTTACCAATAAAAGGTTCGTATAAAACTCGTAAAGTTTCATGAATAATAGTCCCCAAAGTATTCAAAGCAATGTTTTCTTCAACTTCCTCAACTTCACTTATTCGCAAAATTTTCTGAAAATAAAACTGAATCGGATTCCGTATATAACTCGTCAAAGCTGATGGTGAAAACCCTTTTTCAGCAATTTCTTTCAAACGTATCATAACCTTTTCCGATTTCGGAATTACCATTGGTTGATACGCAGTTTCAGGCAAAACAGCATTGTAAATTTCGTGGGTTAAATTGTGTTTGGGTTGTTTCTCTACCTCCAATTGGGTAATGAAACGACTTTTTTCCCCAGCATCCAATCCTTCACTTTCGGTATTATACAACAAATAAATGTTTTTGGCACGTTGCAACAAATGATAAAAGTGATAAGTGTAAATGGCATCTTTCTCTTTAAAAGTGGGCAACCCCAATTCGCGCTTTACATCATAAGGAATAAATGAGTTTTGTGATTTACCGGCTGGGAATTTTCCTTCGTTCATAGAAGTGATAATAACCGTTTCAAAGTCCAAAACCCTGCTTTCGAGAACTCCCATAATTTGAAGTCCGTTTAAAGGTTCTCCTTCAAAAGAAACTTCAGCCAAATCAATTACTTGCTTGTAAATTGCATGCAACGCATCAATCGTATCAATTTCTTTGTGGTTAGAATAGTAATTAATCAATTTATTAATTACTTTAAAAATGGCATAAACAAAGGATTTGGTTATTTTTTCTTCTTCATTTTCATTGTTCAAATTATTCTTAACCTTTAGCAATAAACTCGAAATTATTTCCAGAACGGAAATCGAACCCTTCTCCCATTTTTGAAAAACCAGAGAAAATAAATCACTGCCATTATTATTCAATTCCAATAATTTATGATGACTGATAAACGTATAATTATTTTTATTAATAATACTAACCAAAGTACTTGTGTTGGCATACGGTTCAATTAACGGATGGGTTAATATATCCAGCACATCTTTATAATAAAAAACATAACTACTGTTACCTCTTGACAATGCATTGGTGTGCATTTTAAATAATTTAGCTATCAGAATTTGCGCTGGGTTGTTTTTGCTCGAATAACCCATAGTAATATTCAAAGCTCCAACCGAACTTGGAAGTGAATACAAGAGTGGAATTAACAAATTCTCTTCACCTAGAACTATAGCCACTTTATCTAGTGAAGCATCAGGTTTTTCAATATTTATTTGCTCAATAATACTTCCAGCAATCTTGGCCTGACCTATCGTTTTTGGTGTACCAATAACTTGGATGCTTTTGGTATTCGAAAAATCATCCACTATCCATTCAAAAGGATGTGATTTGTAGTGTTTCCAGCTTTCTTTGAATCGTCTCACAAATAAACCCGCATCGTGATAAGGGTCGTTCAGGAATGTTTGATCAGCGTCCCAATATATTTTGGCCTGATCATTAGCAATAAGATGCTGAATTATTTTTTCTTCGGAAGCATTCAATGCATTAAACCCTGCAAAGACAAATTGTTTTCCTGCAATAGATTTGGAAAAATTATCAATGTTTTTTACTGCTTCCCGGTATATCAAACCTTGATACCCGATTCCCTTTAGCAGTAAATGTTCATAAAGAGATTGATAGTATTTGGGTAGTAATTTCCAAAAATCAATGTAGTTTTCTAGTAACTGGGTTTTATTTTCAACTTCAATTCCCCATTTTTTGATGTCTTCAATATCTTTTAAATAAGACAAAACATGATTTGAATCTAATAAATAGCGGTCTATTTCATTGAAATCTTGGAGTAATGTTTTTGCCCAATTGGCAAAAAGCTCAAAAGATTGTTGATCTCTTTTCTGTGTAATGGACAAATAGACTTCATAAAATTCGAATAACAATTCAATTGGATCTATGGTTCTTATCCCTGATATATCTTGAACAAAATCTTCAACACTAATAATTTCTGGCGAGAATATATTTTCATTCGCCTGTTTTTTTAATGCTTCAACAAGAAATATTTTGGCTCGCTTATTGGGTAATACCACAATTGTATTAGAAATTACCTCATTTGGTTCTGATAATAGAACTGTTCCTATTTTATCTAAAAAAGAAATATTTGTCATTTTATAAATATAAAAAAAGCCGTTCAATTAAGAACGGCTTTTTAAAAATTATATTAATTAAATATTATTTTTTGATTTCAACTCCATCAACACCTCCAACATATACAACTTCAGTTCTTCTGTTTTCAGCTCTACCTGAAGCAATTTTGTTAGATTTTACTGGATTTTTATCTCCATATCCTGTATAAGTCAAATTAGCTGGATTAATACCTCTTGATACTAATGCATCATAAACTGCTTTAGCTCTAGCTTCTGACAATTTTTGATTCATTGCAGGTTTACCAACATTATCAGTATAACCGTTTATAGCAAACTTAGCAGTAGGATAGTTTTTCAATACTTCTTTGATAGCATCCAATCTTCCAGATGTGTTACCTTGAGTTGTACTGAAAGTTGCTTTACCTGTATCGAAGAAAATAGATCTAGCTTCAACTCTAAGAGTTTCTAATGATTCAGCAGTTACTTTAGGACACCCTTTGTTATCAGCTGGACCAGCTAATAAAGGACAAGCATCTACATCATCTGGAATAGTATCTCCATCTGAATCTAAAACTGGGATTGGACAACCACCGTTACTTGCTGGACCTGCAACTGTAGGACATTTGTCAGAAGGATCTGGAGTACCATCGCCGTCAGTATCTGGACATCCTTTAAATTGTTTTAAACCAGGAGTTGTAGGACAAGCATCATCAGGATCTGCTACACCGTCTCCGTCTGTATCAGGACATCCTTGGAATTCTGCTGGACCTGCAATAGTAGGACATTTATCTTTAGAATCTTCGATTCCGTCTCCATCTGTATCAGGACAACCATTGAATTGTTTTAAACCTGCAACTTCTGGACAAGCATCATCCTTGTCATAGATTCCATCTCCATCAGTATCTTTAGCACCAAACTTGAAAGTTAGACCTGCAGAATATTGAGTGTAAGAAGGAGCATCTGGGGTACTTGTTGACGCTGGATAAGTTCTATCTCCAAAAGATTTTTTGTATGTCCCTAATAAAGAAAGACCAATGTTTTCAGTAAACCAAAGGTTTAATCCAACACCTGGATTTACAGTTCCGTAGCTTTCTTTTCCTAAGAATGTATAACCACCTCCAACGCTTAAGGTTGGCTCAATTACTTTAGATTTAATTAATTCCATGAAACTATATGTTACAGTAGCATCGATACCATAATACATCAAGTCTCCAGGATTGCTTACAGCATAATCATTTGGGCCACCTGCAGTTTGTCCAGGGACAGCATAAACAAATTTATCAATTTGGTTGATAGACCCTGTAAGTCCTACGATAAATCCACTACCTACGTATCTAGACGCAGTAATATAAGAGACAGAAGGAAGAATATTCCATTGTTCACTTACCAGAAAAGGTTGATCAAACTGATCAGGAAAACTTCCCCCTGCACTTGATCTGTAGTCAATCGCGTTTACTCCAAAACCGATAGCCCATTTATTGTTGCTGTCTTGTGCTTGAGAACTTAGTCCCATCACCATCATACCAGCAACTAAAAGTTTGTTAAGATGTTTCATACTTTGTTTTTTTAATTACAATTAGTTAATTTGAAACAAATGTAGGATGATTTTCTGTAACATCAAAATAAAATGTTAAATAATACACTCCGAAAACTCAAAATTTAACAATTATATTACAGCAAGTCTCTTACCAACAGCCACAAAAGCATGAATTGCCTTATCCAAATGTTCTTTTGTATGTGCCGCCGATAACTGCACTCTTATCCTAGCTTTATCCTTAGATACCACTGGAAAAAAGAATCCAATAACATAAACCCCCTCTTTCAATAACTCGTTGGCCATATTTTGGGCTAATTTTGCATCATATAACATCACTGGCACTATAGCTGAGTCTCCTTCTACTATATCAAAACCAGCTTTTTTCATTCCTGCTTTAAAATAATTGGTATTCCATTCTAGTTGATCTCTAAGTGTTGTGTCTTTTTCTAACAACTCAAACACCTTTATAGAAGCTCCAACAATAGCTGGCGCTAATGAATTTGAAAACAAATAAGGTCTGGATCTTTGACGCAATAATTCGATTATTTCTTTTTTGGCGGTTGTATATCCTCCCATAGCACCTCCCAATGCTTTTCCTAATGTTCCTGTTATAATATCCACACGTCCCATTACTCCTTTGGCTTCTAGAGTACCTTTCCCTGTTGCTCCAATAAATCCAGCAGCATGGCATTCATCCACCATGACCAAAGCATCATATTTATCAGCTAAGTCACATATTTTATCCAAAGGTGCTACAACACCGTCCATAGAGAAAACACCATCGGTCACAATTATTTTAAAACGAGCTCCTGCTTCATTTGCTCTAATTAATTGCTGCTCTAAATCTTCCATATTGCTATTTTCATAGCGATAACGAGCCGCTTTGCACAGACGAACTCCGTCTATAATAGAAGCGTGATTCAAGCTGTCCGATATAATAGCGTCATTTTCTCCAAACAAAGGTTCAAAAACCCCTCCATTGGCATCAAAAGCTGCTGCGTATAATATAGTGTCTTCAGTGCCATAGAAATCCGCTATCTTTTTTTCTAATGTTTTATGAATATCCTGTGTCCCACAAATGAAACGCACAGATGACATTCCAAAACCATGAGTATCCATAGCATCTTTGGCCGCTTGAACTACTTCGGGATGTGAAGACAGTCCTAAATAGTTATTAGCACAAAAATTTAAGACCGTTTCACCTGTTGAAATCGTAATTTCAGCTCCTTGTGGTGAAGTAATTATTCTTTCTTTTTTGAAAATTCCGTTTTCTTCAATAGTTTGAAGTTCTGATTGTAAGTGTTGTTGAATTTTACCGTACATTTTATTAGTTTTTAAATCTTAACAATTAAAGGCAAATAGGCTATAAACTTTGCTATCTGACAATTCTTTTTTTTTTACAAATGTACTACATCGATTTCGACTCCTATGTACACAAGTGCTTTTTTTAGCACTTTGAATCCCATCTTTTCGATAGCCATTTGATAGTTTTCCAATTGATATTTATATTTTGGATTGGGAAGCCCCGTTTTATAGTCCAGTAAAAAGACTTCTTTTGCCTTATTTATTACTATTCGGTCTGGCTTGACTGTACCGCCCTCTTTTTGAATAATCGTTTTTTCGTTCAAGACCTCATTCCCTTCAGCAAAATGATCCAATAAATCTCGATGATTAACTATTTCAATAATAGCGTTATGAACAATGTCTTTTTGAAATATCGTAATTAATCCGTTTTCAATCGCTTTGTTAATTGCTAATTCCACGTCACTTTTTGTAGCTACAAAAGAAAGAATTTCGTGAATTACATTACCAAACTCAATAGCTTCTTGTTGATGTGTTCCCCACATCAATGCTTCCCTTTGGGCAATTTTGATGTTTTTAGGATTCAACACATCTGAAACAACAGGAATGCTTTTGGAAGTATCAATATGTTTTTCTTTTTCAGATAACTTAACCAAATTGCCGAATGCATATTCTAATTGATTTTCATCGTAAAGCCCTTGTTCAATCAAATATTTTACAAAAAAAGAAGCCATATTACTCGGATATTCTCCATCCTTTCTCGGTTTTATGTTTTGAGAGATAATATACAATTGCTCTTCGGCTCGGGTCAAAGCCACGTACAACACATTAATATTGTCCAACAATTCTTCTTGTTTTTTTAAATTATAAACCGCCGAAGCTGCTGAACCAAATTCTTCAATAGCACTACTGTTATCTACCAGTACTTTTGGCATATCAAAATCTTGCTCTTCTGAATTAAGCCATAATTTATCTTTTGGCTTTCTGTTGTAATCTTCTTCGGCAAAAGGCATAATAACAACTGGAAATTCCAATCCTTTTGATTTATGAATAGTCATTATCCGAACCGCATTTGTGCCTTCGGGAGAAGGAATACTAAATTTTTCAGAGTTTTTATCCCAATAATTTAGAAAATCTGAAATTCCGGCTTGATTACGAACATCCCTCTCTAGAACAATATCTAGGAAATACTGAACATAAGCCGTTGCTGAGGAAAGAGTTTCTAGATTATCATTGGTTTTTAAAAACTTTGAAACAATAATTTCAACCGCTTCATACAATGATTTTTTTCTAATGTTTTGAAAAGAAAGCTCAATATTACAGTTTTCAAGCCACTTCTCGAAAATTGCTTCCTCTTTCAATTCCATTCCTTTGGCTATGAAATCATGAACAGGCAACTCCTTTTGTTTATTTTGCGCCAAATATTGTAAAAAGTTAGCCTTTGACTCTAAATCGGAACTATTTTTTAAATATTTTAATATGTGAATAATCAGTCGAACTTCGGTTGCATTTTTAATCATCAACGTTTCGGAGGACAAAAGCGGAATACTTTGTTCCGTCAAATAATTGGCAATCGCTATTCCCTGGCTTCTCTTTCGGGTCAGAATTACAATGTCTTTGTATTCAAATCCTTCATTGATTACTTTTTGAATGGTATTTAAAGTAGCCAAAACATATTGTGCCGTTTTGTCCAGAGTCTCTTCATCGTCACTTTCTTGTTCTTCAATTTTTGGTAAAAATGAAATATTTACATAACCACCTACTTTGTTATTCGTCTTCTGCCGGCTATGATTTTCATATAAATCTTTATAATCTGCATTGTTAAACTCATTCGACAACAATTGAAAGAAATCATTGTTGAATTCGATTACCTGCGAAAAACTTCTATAATTTTTGTCTAAATGTTCGAGTTTTTTATCGGGATTGTTGAAAGGGTTTTGGTCTTTGCTCAATTCGATAAACTGCTCGGCTTTACCGCCACGCCAGCGGTAAATGGACTGTTTTGGGTCACCTACAATCATTAAAGTTCCTTTTTGTCCCGAATCGTCTTGACCCGAAAGCGCATTATCAATAAGCGGAATCAAGTTTTGCCATTGCATTTCGGAAGTATCCTGAAATTCGTCAATAAAAAAGTGACGATACCGTTCTCCCAATCGCTCATATATAAAAGGAGCGGGCTGATTTTGGATTTCGCGGTGAATAATTGCATTGAATTCGGTTATCGAAAGCACATTTTGTTCATTTTGAATTTTTGCCAATTCATTACTAACTGTATTTAATAATGATAAAGGGGTGATGTTTTTTAAGAACGCTTTGTAGAAATTCCTCTTTTCGAAGTTTTTATAAATTTCCGCAAGAGTTTGTAATAAATCGGAAATGATATTTTCTATTAAAGCTCGGTCTTTGGCAGTTTTATTAATAGCAATATCTTCGAACTCGCGAAACATTTTATTTTTTGGATTGAACTTTTCATCAGCAATGCTTTGCAGATGATTGGGAAAAGTTCCTCTGGAAAATGATTTTAAATCAATTCCATTTTTATCAATTAATGATAAAGTTGCTTCGGCAAGCGTTGCATTTTCTTTTTCCAAATCTTTACAGACTTGAACTAATTTTTCTTTTACAGCTATAAAATCACTTATTGATTTGTCTTGAAAATGAGTAATTTCATTCCGGTTATTCTCATTCAGGACTAATTTTCCCGTTTCCAGAATTTCACGCGAGATGTCCCAAGATTTATCATCATCGGTTTTTTCCATTGTGAAATCGATGAGCAATTTAGTTAGGGTTTCATCTTCGCCTGCTTGTGCAATGATGGCATCTACGGCTTCAATTAGCAAATTTTCGGTATCCAAAGTCACCTCAAAAGTCATAGGTAATCCTAAATCGTGTGCAAAAGCACGAATTACTTTATGTGTAAATTTATCGATCGTCGATATATCAAAAGCGGCATAATTATGGATAATATGCTTGATGATTTGCTGGGATTTGGTTTTAATTTGAATAATGGAAAGCGCTGTATCTACTGCCAAATCCTGCATCAAATCCAACGCTTTGGCATTGGGTTCATCTTTGGCAAATTCAGATAAACTGCCTACGATTCGGCTTTTCATTTCGTGAACCGCTTTGTTGGTAAACGTAATGGCAAGGATATTTCGGTAAGCATCATTCTTGTGTGCCGTGAGAATGATTTTGAGGTATTCTTTGACAAGAGCATATGTTTTTCCGGAACCTGCCGATGCGTCGTATATAGCGAAAGAAGGTCTTTCCATTTGGATTTTATATTGTTGATTAAAGATTTCTGATTTTTACTAATATTTCCTAAAATACCTAATGCCCTAGCCCTGATAGCAGTGAAAATCCTTTTTATCCCGATTTTTCATCGGGATAAAAAGATTGAAACGGATAGCAGGAAATAGCTACTAATTACTCGGATTTATAAAATCAGAATTGTATTATCATTTTATTTGATGAAATTATAACAAAATAGAATTTTATATTCCAAAGTTAAATGTTTAAATTTGAATAAAATATTTATAAATCATTAAACAACTATATTATGGCTTTTGAATTACCACAATTACCTTATGCGTATGACGCATTAGAACCTCATATTGATGCTCGTACGATGGAAATTCACCATACAAAGCACCACAATGCCTACACAACAAATTTGAATGCGGCTATCGCTGGAACGGATTTGGAAGGAAAAACAATTGAAAATATCTTGATTAACCTTGACAAAACGAATGCCGCTGTACGTAACAATGGTGGTGGATTTTACAATCACAACTTGTTTTGGACTGTTATGTCTCCAAATGGTGGTGGATTGCCAACAGGCGAATTACTCGAAGCTATTGAAAGTTCTTTTGGAACTTTTGAAGAATTTAAGGCAAAGTTTGCTAAGGCTGGAGCTACTCAATTTGGTTCAGGTTGGGCTTGGTTATGTGTTGACAAAGGCGGCAAACTCGATGTTTGCGGAACTCCTAATCAAGACAATCCTTTGATGCCAGGTATTGGTTGCGAGGGAACTCCAATTCTTGGAATGGATGTTTGGGAACATGCTTATTACTTGCACTACCAAAACAGAAGACCAGATTATATTGAAGCTTTCTTTAATGTAATTAACTGGACAGAAGTAGCTAGACGTTTTGCTATTGAGAAATAGTTAGAAGAAAGTAGAATATAGAAAATAGACGGATGAATTTAGATTTGTTCGTCTATTTTTTTATATAAAAAGCAAAAACGACATCCAAAAGGTGTCGTTTTTGCTTTTTATGTGAATATTTATTATTCCGGATCATTCATTTTAAAAGTATCCATGAAAGCTGTAGTATAATCACCAGCTATATATCTTGGATCATCCATCAACTGTCTGTGGAATGGAATGGTTGTTTTAATTCCTTCAATCACAAATTCGTCTAGTGCTCTTCTCATTTTACTAATCGCTTCTTCACGAGTTTGGGCTGTAGTAATTAATTTTGCAATCATCGAATCGTAATTTGGCGGAATCGTATAGCCTGAATACACATGTGTGTCAAGACGTACTCCATGACCACCAGGCATATGAAGCGTAGTGATTTTTCCTGGTGACGGTCTGAAGTCGTTGTATGGATCTTCGGCATTAATACGACATTCGATAGCGTGCAATTGTGGTAAATAATTTCTTCCAGAAATTGGCACACCTGCTGCAACGAGTATTTGTTCGCGAATTAAGTCGTAATCTACTACTTGTTCAGTAATAGGATGTTCTACTTGGATACGAGTATTCATTTCCATGAAGTAAAAGTTTCTGTGTTTGTCTACCAAAAACTCTACAGTTCCAGCACCTTCGTATTTAATATATTCAGCAGCTTTTACAGCAGCTTCGCCCATTTTAGAACGCAACTCTTCGGTCATAAACGGAGAAGGCGTTTCTTCTGTCAATTTTTGGTGACGACGTTGAACAGAGCAGTCTCTTTCTGAGAGGTGACAGGCTTTTCCGTAAGAATCACCAACAACTTGGATTTCGATATGACGTGGTTCTTCAATTAATTTTTCAAGATACATCCCGTCATTTCCGAAAGCGGCAGCCGATTCTTGACGCGCACCTTCCCATGCTTTCAGTAAATCTTCTGGAGCCCAAACAGCTCTCATTCCTTTACCTCCACCACCTGCAGTTGCTTTTAGCATTACAGGATATCCAAATTTATTGGCTAATTCTGCAGCCTGTTCGAATGATTCTAAAATTCCAACTGAACCAGGAACACAAGGAACTCCAGCTTCAATCATAGTTGATTTTGCAGAAGCTTTGTCTCCCATGCGATCAATCATTTCAGGAGATGCACCGATAAATTTTATATTGTGTTCTTGACAAATTTTAGAAAATTTTGCGTTTTCTGATAGGAATCCATAACCTGGGTGTATTGCATCTGCGTTTGTAATTTCGGCAGCAGCAATTATATTTGACATTTTTAAATAAGACAAATTACTAGGAGGCGGCCCTATACATACGGCTTCATCGGCAAACTTCACATGCAAACTTTCAGCATCGGCAGTAGAATAAACGGCTACTGTTTTTATACCCATTTCCTTACATGTTCTGATAATACGAAGCGCGATTTCTCCTCTATTGGCTATTAGTATTTTTTTAAACATAATTTTAAATTTTAAATTATGAATTATAAATTTTAAATTCTTCTCAAAGAACAAGGAAGATTTAAATTTTAATTATTAATCATAAATTCTAAATAAGCAAACGCAAGGCATTTAATTTATTTATAATTTATAATTTATAATTTATAATTCCTTATGATGGATCTACTAAGAATAAAGGTTGGTCAAATTCTACTGGAGACATATCATCCACCAAAACTTTAACAATTTTACCAGATATTTCAGATTCAATTTCGTTGAATAATTTCATTGCTTCAATTACACAAAGAACATCTCCTTTTGCAATAGTACTACCTACTTCAACAAACATTGGTTTGTCTGGAGAGGGTTTTCTATAAAAAGTACCAATAATTGGTGATTTGATGGTAATGAAGTGTGCATTTTCTACTACTGCAACTTCTGGAGCTGCTGCTGCCGGAGCAATTTGTTGAGGGGCAACGGCTTGTTGAAGGGCATTTTGAGCAGGCAATTGTTGCACATAAGTAGTTTCAGTAGTGCTTCCTTCTAAAGTAGTTCTGATGGTGATTTTAACATCGTCCATTTCTAATTTTACTTCTGCAACACCTGAATTTGCTACAAATTTGATTAGATTTTGAATTTCTTTTAAATCCATAATTATTTCTTTTTAGTTTATTTTATTTTTTATCGTAGGCCCAAGTTAAGTAAATTGATCCCCAAGTAAATCCACCGCCAAAAGCAGCAAAAATGATAGTGTCTCCTTTTTTGAAAAGATGTTCAAAATCATATAATACTAAAGGTAAAGTTGCCGAAGTAGTGTTTCCGTATTTTTCAATATTCATCAATACTTTTGAATCTTCTAAATTCATTCTGCTGGCAGTCGCATCTATAATTCGTTTGTTGGCTTGATGAGGAACTAACCAATTAACATCTTGATTAGTCAAATTGTTTCTTTTTAGAATCAATTCACTGGCATCGGCCATATTGGTTACAGCATATTTAAATACTGTCTTGCCATCTTGAATAATGTTGTGTTTATTGTCATTAACCGTTTCTAGCGAGGTAGGAAGAATGGATCCCCCTGCCGGAATCTTTAAGAAATCTCGGCCTAGACCATCGCTTCGTAAATATTCATCTTGCAGACCATATCCTTCATAATTAGGTTCAAACAGAACTGCACCAGCACCATCTCCAAATATAATACAAGTGGCTCTGTCTTTGTAATCTACTATTGAAGACATTTTATCTGCTCCAATTAATAATACTTTTTTATATCTCCCTGATTGAATATAGGCTGCAGCAGTAGACATTCCATATAAAAAACTGGAACATGCTGCCTGCAAATCATATGCAAAAGCATTTGTGGCGCCTATTTCTGTAGCTACATATACTCCTGTTGATGCAACTGGCATATCTGCAGTTGCAGTTGCCATTATAATTAAATCTATTTCTAGAGGGTCAATATTTGCTTTGGCTATTAAATCTTGTGCAGCTTTTATAGCTAAAAAAGAAGTTCCTTTGCTACTGTCTTTTAAAATTCTTCTTTCTTTAATTCCTGTGCGTGTTGTTATCCATTCGTCATTTGTATCTACCATGGTTTCAAGTACTTTGTTTGAAAGAACGAAGTCTGGAACATAACCACCAACTGCGGTAATTGCGGCTGTAATTGTACTCATTTAATGCTAATATTTATTGTCAAATGTAACCATTTGAAAAATTTTTAAAAGTCTTTAAAATTACAATAAAAAAACCAAACTAATTGTTTTAGTGTTTCTTATTTAATGTAAATTATAAACAACAAAAAAAACTCTCACTAGGTGAGAGTTCCAATATTATTTACAAAAATGTATTAAGCAAGAGCTACAGATTTATCTATAACAACTTGTCCTCTGTAGTACATTTTCCCTTCATGCCAGTAGGCTCTGTGGTATAAATGTGCTTCTCCAGTGATTGGACAAGTAGCGATTTGAGCTACAGTAGCTTTATAATGTGTTCTTCTCTTATCTCTTCTTGTTTTCGAGATTTTTCTCTTTGGATGTGCCATTTTACTATATTATTTATCCGTTAATAGTTGCTTTAATTTGTCCCATCGTGGGTCAATATTTTCTTCTTTTTCTTCTTTTTTAATCTCTTTTTTTTGCTCTTTAATTGTTAATTCTTTCAGTTTTGTCAAAGCTTCTGTTTTTAAACTTCCGTCTTTAATTCCAGGGTGTACCCTTCTTAATGGAACTGAAAGCACTATCATTTCATAAATGTATTGAGCAATATCAATTTCAAATTCACCAAAGGGCAAAATTAACAACTCTTCATTATCATTGTTAAAAGCATCACCAAATCTAACAATTAATTTCATTTTTCCTTTTATAGGCAAATCAAAATCTTCACTTGTAAGATCACACGGAACATTTATTGTTCCTTCATGCTTGAAACTAATTTCTAACAGCGTACTCTTTTTGTCTAAAACTACATTTACTTTGATGTCTGAATTTTGAAATTCATTATAATCAAAGATTTCAAAGAACGCATTATTTATTTGATACTCAAATTTATGTTTCCCTAGCTTCAATCCTACGAAAGGAATTAAATAATCTTTTGTCTTGCTCATTTCAACAACAATTTGCCCTAAACTTCGGGAGTGCAAAGATATAAAAATATTGTAAATCTAATAATGTTATTCACCTTTTTTTGTTTATAACTGCTTTTCTTTTGTTTTTAGGGGTTTCTGACTGATTTCGGCGTATTGATTTCTAGAATTATAAATATCAATTGCAAGATAAACCGCCTCTTTGAAAGAATTATAGTCGGCTTTATTTTTTCCTGCAATATCATAAGCAGTTCCGTGATCTGGAGATGTTCTTATTTTATTTAGACCAGCCGTGTAATTTACTCCATTTCCGAAAGACAACGTTTTGAAAGGAATTAATCCTTGATCATGATAGGTAGCAATAATGGCATCGTATTTTTCGTATTGATTGCTTCCAAAAAAACCATCGGCTGCAAATGGACCAAATACTAAGGTACCTTTTTCGAATATTTTTTTTAATGCCGGTTTTAGTATTGCATCATCTTCAGTTCCAATAACTCCGCCATCTCCACAATGTGGATTTAAACCTAAAACGGCAATTTTTGGTTTATTAATACTAAAATCTTGAATTAAAGATTGTTTTATGGTTTCGATTTTTTTTATAATTAATTCTTCTGTTAAGTGGGCTGCAACTTCGTTTAATGGGATATGGTCTGTTAACAAACCAACCCTCAAATTGTCTTGCACCATCAACATCAAGGCATTGCCCTCTAATTCCTGATCTAAATAATCAGTATGGCCAGGAAATTTAAATTCGTCTGATTGAATGTTGTATTTGTTTATAGGAGCTGTTACCAATACGTCAATTATACCTTCTTTTAAAGCTTTGGTGGCAGCTAAAAAAGATTTTATGGCATATTCGCCTATTTTCTCGTCGTTTGTTCCTGGGTTTAAATCAACGCCTTCTCTCCAAACATTGAAAACATTTATTTTTCCTATCACAATTTGGTCTAGTTTGTCAATTCCGTGAAGTGCAATGGTAGATTCAAAATTTTTCCTGATAAAAGAAAGTATTTTCACATTAGCAAAAATAACTGGTGTACAAAGTTCTAACATTCGGGAATCTTCAAATGTTTTTAGAACTACTTCGCTTCCAATACCGTTTAAATCTCCTATTGAAATTCCTACGATTATATTTTCTGCTTTTTTCATAATGTCCTCTAGTTATTTATTGCTAATTTTGAAGTGCAAATTTAGTAAAATAAAACAAGAAATGTTTACAGGAATTATTGAAACGCTTGGAATTGTCCAAGACATTAAAAAAGAGCAAGATAATATTCATATCACCATTAATTCTTCTATCACTGAAGAATTGAAAATTGACCAAAGTGTCGCTCATAATGGAATATGTTTAACGGTTGTAGCTATTGTTGATCGGTCCTATACGGTTACTGCTATTGGTGAAACAATCAAAAAGACGAATCTTTCAAATTGGAAAATAGGAGATAGTGTTAATTTAGAAAGAGCAATGAAATTAGGCGACCGACTGGATGGTCATATTGTACAGGGTCATGTCGATCAAATAGGGACTTGTATTTTGGTAAAAGAAACTAATGGGAGTTGGTTTTATACTTTTGAATATGACCCGTTTTTATCGAATATCACAATTGAAAAGGGTTCAATTACAGTAAATGGAGTTAGTTTGACAGTTGTAGATTCTGGAGAGTCCAATTTTAGTGTAGCCATCATACCTTATACTTACGAACATACTAATTTTCATTCTTTTGTGGTAGGAACTAAAGTCAATTTGGAATTTGATGTAATTGGAAAATATGTTTCTAGATTGTATGGTAATAAGCACTAGTTAGAAAACAATCAGAAACAAAAAAAAGACTTATTAAATAAGTATTTTTTTGTTGGTAATATGGTCAAAAATGGTTGATAATTTTTTATTTTGAATTAACTAACTTACCATATCAAATTAAAGAGGACATTGGCTCTGCTGAGTAGCAACCAACTAGCAATAAATTTGATTTACATACGAAAAATGAGAGCAGTTCAATCTGCCCTTTTTTTATGCATTTTTTGGCTACTCAATGGCTAAAGAAAACCTACTTGTTGATTTGATTTTTATAATACAAATACCATTTCAAAAAATTCTTTTTATTGTCAAAGCTTAATCCTCTGTGAACATTTAGATTACCTTTTAAAGGTCTAAAAAATGATTCTAAAGAGTTTGTTGAGTTTGGTATTTTATCATCTTTTAAATAAAGAAACATATTTGGTAATGCTTTTTTTAATTACGCCAAATGATCTTCTACCATTTTATGAGTATCCCAATATCTCCCAGTTTCAATATTGTATGATTTTTGATTAATAAAATCGCTATACTCTTCTTCCCATCGAATGAGTTCCATAAGCCATAATTGACGTTTGTATTCAGAATTAATATGATGAATTTTGACTGCTATTTGTTTGAGTTCAAAGCCAGATTTGTGTTTAAGATTCTGTGTAAGCCATATTCTGCACATCCTTGATATACGTACCAAACATCTTTGAAAAGGCACTTTGGGACAAATTTTCTTGATGGCTTTTATTGAGGATTTATCATCATCTGAAGTGATACTTTTTATTTTAATTCCTAGATTCAATAAATTCTGTAAGTCTTCTGCAATCTCCTCGAAATGCTCTCCATCAGTTATTCGATAAAATTATGTCAACTTTAAATGAAAACTTCTATAAACTACTAAGCAAATATGATTTGGGAAATAGGTTCAATCCAGGACTAAATAAATTTCATAAGTAGAATTGAACTCTAGAACTGGTGCTTTGCGCAACATTTTAGAAAAATAACGCTGTAATGTACTTTTACTGTATCCAGATTCAAGTGATATTTTATCAAAAGTATCTTTGCCAATTATCCAATTCTTAAACCAGATTTCTTTATTAGAATCCGAAACTGATTTATTACTAGAGATGAATAATTCATCACAATTTTTACACTTAAATCGCTGTTTGTTTTTTTTTATTCCCCATTTAATAGTTTGAAGGCTTTTGCAAGTTAGACAACTTTTTTTTGAGTTTTTCATAAATAAAAAAAGTTTATTGAAACGAATTTCAATAAACTTCTGGAAACATCATATTTTACAATGCACTACAGCTTTTTTACCAACCATTTTTGACTATTAAATCTTGCTGTTTAATTTTCGGCTATAAATAATTCTAATTCCAAACAAAATTGCAGTAAATAACAAAATCACAAGGTTTTCATCTATAGGTGTATCAGTAGGTGGCGGATCTGGCAATGGCGCAGGTGGATCAGCATACCCACTTATACTCGAAAGCAACAATAACATTATTAAAAGAGAATTATTTATAAAAATCTTCATAGTTTAAATATTTTTAAAAAAATAGGTTCTTAGTTTATACAAACTCTTTTGTTTCATTTCGATAACAGACTGCAAATCTATGATTATTTTTCATATTATCTAAACATAAATAAGCGATTAACCACAATATTTAACGTTAAAATAAATTTTAACGTATAAATTAAATGTAAAAGATTACAAAAAAAAATAAACACTATCAATTAAAAAGGAATTTTCAACTTTTTTTCCAAAATTTTTTTCCTCTACAAATAAATTAAAAAAAGCCTCTCAATTGCTTGAAAGGCTTGTAATATGTGGTCCCACCTGGGCTCGAACCAGGGACCACCTGATTATGAGTCAGGTGCTCTAACCAGCTGAGCTATAGGACCAGTTAAGAGTTTGCAATATTACTACAATTTTTTTATTGCTACAAGTATTTTTAAGGTAGATTTTTGAAGAGTTTAATGGTCAACGGGAATCTGTTTTGAAAATGACTGATTATGAATTGACTAAATTCTTATTTTTTTTATTTTATTTCTTGACAGAGTTCAATTAATACGCCATTGGTGCCTTTTGGATGCAAAAAAGCGACCAATTTATTGTCGGCTCCCTTTTTTGGGATTTCGTTTAGGACGGTGAATCCTTCGGATTTGAGGCGCTGGATTTCGGAAAGGATGTCTTCTACGTCAAAAGCGATGTGGTGGATTCCTTCTCCTTTTTTTTCTAGGAACTTGGCTATCGGGCTTTCGGGGTTTGTGGCTTCGAGAAGTTCTATTTTGTTGGGACCGTTCATGAAAAAGGAAGTTTTTACGCCTTCGCTGGCAACTTCTTCTTGTTTGTAGGCGGGTGCGCCGAATAGTTTTTCGAAAAGTAAATTGGATACTTCAAGGTTTTTGACTGCTATACCGATGTGTTCTATCTTTCTCATTTTGTAATTGTTGTGCTTTTAATTGTTCCAAAAAAGTACTCTTGCCTCTCTTTAGCCCTGATGGGAGGGAAAATCCTTTTGTGAACTTTGTCAAAGTTCATAAAAGATTGGAAGGACAGCAGGAACTTTTCTCTACTGAAAAAGTCTAATTTTCTGCTCCTAAATCATAAAACAAAGATAAAAAACTTTATGAGTTTATGACTTTGCAAGGTGGTCTCTCAAAAAAATAGTATTTTTGCAGCATGGAAACAAATAGACAGAAAAAAATAGGCGGGGTTATCCAAAAAGATTTGGTTGATATTTTGCAGGGTGAAGTGAGAAAAAATGGAATTACGAATTTGATAATTTCAGTATCCAAGGTTACAGTAACTACAGATTTGTCTGTGGCAACAGTGCATTTAAGTATTTTTCCTCAAGAAAAAGCAAAGGAAACATTGGAGGGCATTAAGGCTAATTCGACTTTGATTAAGCATGATTTATCACAAAGAGTGCGTTTGCAATTGCGTAAAGTGCCTAATTTGGTTTTCTTTATTGATGATTCTTTGGATTATATCGAGAAGATAGACAATGCTTTGAAAAATCAAGAAAATCCCATAGAGAATAGAGATTTGTTGGACAAACGCAGATTTCAATAAGTTTGAATTTTCCTCTTTACATAGCCAAACGGTATATTTTTAGCAAAAGCAAAAATAATGCTATCAATATTATTAATCGTATTGCTAGTATGGGGATTATTGTGGGTGCCATGGCATTGTTTGTTGTACTCTCGGTTTTTACTGGCTTGAAAGAATTTAGTCTTTCGTTTACCAATGATATTGACCCCGATCTTAAAGTGAGTAGTACGCTTGGAAAATCTTTTTTTATTGTACCCAATCAGGAAAAAGAGATTGCAGCGATTGAAGGTATCGCCTCCTATTCGAAGGTTATTGAAGAGCGAGTGTTGTTTACTTTTAATGGAAAACAAGAGGTTACTTTCTTAAAAGGTGTTGATTCTACTTTTAGCACTGTAAGCGATTTTAAAAAAAAAATATACAATGGGCAATGGCTCAAACCAGACACTTATCAGGTTGTTGTTGGTTATGGTATTGCTCAAAAATTCTCGATGGGTTTACTGGATTACAATAATGCCTTTGAGGTTTTTGTTCCAAAACCGGGTAAGGGAACTATTGAAAATCCAGATCAGGCTTTCAATAAAACTGATGTTTTTCCGGTTGGAATTTATGCGATTAGCGAAGATTTGGATTCTAAATATGTATTTGCTGATTTGGGTTTGGCACAGGAATTATTAGAATACAAGCCAAATCAGATTTCTAATCTTGAAATTAAATTAAACGATGATGCTAACGAAAGTGCTGTTATCGAAAAACTCCAATCCATATTCAACAATAAAATTACTGTAAAAAACAAGGAACAGCTGAATGAATCCTTATATAAAATGTTGAATACTGAAAATATTGCGGTGTATTTGATATTTACTTTGGTAATTGTTGTAGCGCTTTTTAACTTGATTGGTGCGCTTATTATGATGATTTTGGATAAAAAAGGAAACCTTAAAACACTTTTTAATCTAGGAACCGATATCAAAGATTTGCGAAATATATTTTTACTGCAAGGAACTCTGTTGAGTGTCTTTGGCGGTATTATTGGATTATTATTGGGTATTGTTATTGTATTATTGCAACAGCAGTATCAGTTTATAATGATTACTTCTACGCTTGCTTACCCTGTAGTTTTTACTATTGAAAATGTATTGATTGTTATGGCAACTATCGTTACGTTAGGTTTTATCGCTTCCCTTATTGCGAGTAGCCGAGTGAGCAAGAAGTTGTTGGATTAGGTTTTCTCTTCTTACCATAATTACTTTCCTTTATTATACTTGTTATCTATTTACAATTGTGTCCTCTGACGACCAACTGGTATGCTGTGTATGAATAAGTTACAATTGGCTTATTTTATAAACAACTGTTTTTTAGCGTTTTAAATTTTATAAATGAATAATCTGGTATGGGAAATCAATTTTTTGATTATAATGCAATTATTTTTGAAAATAAAAACATATTAACCAAATTAATCAACCAAAATTATGAAAAAAGCAATTATTTACCTATGTGCATTATTTTTATTATTTTCAATCGGATGCACCAAAGAAGATGTTACAACTGACAATTCAGAAACCGCTGCAGTAGTAAAAGAAACTCCTGTCACGACAGGAACATCATTAACAAAAAAGTTAGTAACTAATTTTGCCAAAGGAGCTGATGTAAGTTGGCTTACGCAAATGGAAAGCTCAGGAATTAAATTTTACAATTCTGCGGGTACACAACAAGATCTTTTTACAATTTTGAAAGCAAAAGGGATGAACTCAATCCGACTTAGAGTATGGGTAAATCCATCTGGAGGATGGAACAATCAAGCCGATGTAATTGCAAAAGCAAAAAGAGCCAGTGCAGCAGGAATGCGAATTATGATTGATTTTCATTATAGCGACACTTGGGCAGATCCCGCTAATCAAACTAAACCTTCGGCTTGGGCATCACACACGGTTAGTCAGTTGTATACCGATGTTTGGAATCATACTGTAACAGTTCTAACCGCTATAAAAAATGCAGGAGTTACGCCAGAGTGGGTACAGGTTGGTAATGAAACCAACAACGGAATGCTATGGAATGAAGGAAAAGCATCAGTAAATATGCAATATTTTGCATATATGGTGACTAGTGGTCACAATGCAGTAAAGTCTATATTTCCAAATGCAAAAACGGTTGTGCATTTATCAAACGGTTATGATAATGCCCTTTTCCGCTGGATGTTTGACGGTCTTAAAGCGAATGGAGCTAGTTATGATGTAATTGGAATGTCTCTTTATCCAGAAACGACAAATTGGCAAACGCTTAATAGTCAATGTTTAACAAATATGAACGATATGGTTTCCCGATACGGAAAACTGGTTATGATGTGTGAAGTTGGAATGTCTGTAGGTTCTCCTGCAACAAGCAAATTATTTATAGAAGACATTCTTAATAAAACGAGTTCTGTAACTGGAGGAAAGGGTCTAGGTGTTTTTTATTGGGAACCAGAATGTTATAATTTTCAAGGCTATACCAAAGGAGCTTGGGGAAGCAACGGACGACCAACAGTAGCTATGGATGCTTTTTTATTGAATTAAGGAATATTCTATTATCAAAAATCCCGAAACTGACTTAAGTATAGTCTGTTTCAGGATTTTTTATTTTAGTCCTAATATATACAACCCAATAATGCTTGAGGCTACTAGTTTTTGTTTGTAGTTTTTTAAAGAACGGATTTCTTTTAAATATTAAAAATCGTATCCAATTCTTATTTGAAGATCGACTACTGTGTTATTATGTTCGCAATCACAGCCATCAGTTTTACTAAAGACATTATATTGGTAACCAATTCCTCCAGAAAATTCATAATTGAAATGCTTTGCAAAAGCTCTACGAATTCCATATTTAGAAATAATGGAAAGTGCAGGGACAATATCAAAATCATTGTTATTTACTATTGGAGTACTAGCAGAAATATACGATGTTGCCAATGAAACATAATTTGAAGAATTATTATAGGTCTTTTTTCCAAGTCTTTTACGTCTATCCAAGCCATAATACCATCTTGGTTCCAGTGTTACATAAGGAACAAGAAGTGTAATGCTTTCATCTTCAATTGCAGGATCTGCATATTCTTTCGTAGACAATGCCAATGTTAAACCTATTTCTGTTCGAAGTGAAATTTTTCTTTGCAATTGAATTTCATAATAAAAACTTGAACTTAGGAAGCCTAATTGAGCACCATATAAATTTTTCTCAACTGAGACCTTTTCTGATTCTTGTGCTTTTACTAAAAAACTTATTAAAGCAAAACCTAGAACTAAATAATTTTTCATTTATTTTTTTTGCAAAAGTAAATTTTATTTTACAAAATCAAAAAAAACAAACAATTATTTATTATACAACTTCATAACCGGCATAAGCCTCTTCGATTTCATTCAAAACGGCAAATAATTCTTCAGGATGGTCTAGGGTTACCAGTTTTTGTTTAAAGGGTTTGAAAGAATGAATTCCTTTGAAATAATTCGTGTAATGAGGTCTCGTTTCTACAATACCAAGTCTTTCTCCTTTCCATTCCATTGCCCAGGTGAGGTGATTTCGTACGGCTTCGGCTCTGTCGGCAACGGTTGGTTTTGCAAGATGTTCACCTGTTTTGAAGAAATGTTTGATTTCGTTAAAAATCCAAGGATACCCAATTGCGGCGCGACCAATCATAATTCCGTCGATGCCATATTCATTTTTATAATGCAATGCTTTTTCGGGAGAATCGATGTCGCCATTACCAAAAATAGGCATTGTGATTCTTGGGTTGTTTTTGACACGGGCAATATGCGACCAATCGGAATGGCCTTTGTACATTTGGGCGCGGGTTCTGGCGTGGATGCTCAAAGCGGCAACGCCAATGTCCTGCAAACGCTCGGCAACTTCGTCTATATTGATGGAATTGTCATCCCAACCTAGACGTGTTTTTACCGTTACAGGCAAATGGGTACTGTCGATAACGGCTTGCGTCAAACGAATCATCAAATCAACATCTTTCAGAACCCCTGCTCCTGCTCCTTTACAAACTACTTTTTTTACTGGACAGCCAAAATTGATATCTATCAAATTGGGGTTTACGGTAGAAACTATTTTAGACGATAAAGCCATTGCCTCTTCGTCTCCACCAAAAATCTGGATTCCAACTGGACGCTCATAATCGAAGATATCTAATTTCATTCGGCTTTTGATGGCGTCGCGAATTAAACCTTCGGAAGAAATAAATTCGGAGTACATCAAATCGGCCCCATGCTGTTTGCACAATCTGCGAAATGGAGGGTCACTCACATCTTCCATTGGTGCTAACAGTAGGGGAAATTCGGGTAATATAATGTTGCCAATCTTGATCATCTTCCTTAATTTTTTGCAAAATTACGGTTTTTAGACGAATAGATGAAAGAGTAAAGAAGAAAGACTTCTTATTAAAGGTGTTAGTTTACGAATTCGACACTTTGAAACTGTTTATTTTAAACTATATTTGCAGATTAATTGTCGTTATAACGATATGCGTGAGGGATAGAAGCGGAAAGCCCACAGCAAAGTGTAGCGTTAGCGGAACTTTGCGAGGACTTGCAGCGAATAGCCCGACGGCTTTTTCTGCTGGCACGCCCAAATAAATTTGATATTATTTAGAACATGAAACATATTAGGAATTTTTGCATTATTGCACATATTGATCACGGAAAAAGTACATTGGCAGACCGATTATTGGGAGCAACTCAAACGGTAACTGCCCGTGAAGAAAAGGCGCAATTGCTGGATAATATGGACTTGGAGCGCGAACGTGGTATCACGATTAAAAGTCACGCCATACAAATGGAATACACATATAAAGGACAAGAATACATCTTGAACTTGATTGATACTCCGGGTCACGTGGATTTTTCATATGAAGTTTCCCGTTCTATTGCGGCTTGTGAAGGAGCGTTATTGATTGTAGATGCGGCGCAAAGTATTCAAGCACAAACGATTTCTAATTTGTATTTGGCTTTGGAAAATGACTTGGAGATTATTCCAGTTTTGAACAAAGTAGATTTACCAAGTGCCAATCCTGAGGAAGTAAGTGATGATATTATTGATTTACTTGGATGTAAATTGGAAGATATTATTCATGCTTCGGGTAAAACTGGTTTTGGTGTAGAAAATATATTGGCAGCGATTATAGAAAAAATTCCGCCTCCATCAGGAAATGTTGATGAGCCATTACAAGCTTTGATTTTTGACTCGCATTACAATCCGTTTCGTGGAATTGAAGTAATTTTTCGTGTAAAAAACGGACAGATCAAAAAAGGGCAAAAAATCAAGTTCATGGCTACTGGCAATGAATATTTTGCAGATGAAATTGGAACATTAAAGCTGAATCAAGTTCCGAAACAAGTGATTTCGGCAGGAGATGTTGGGTATTTAATTTCGGGGATAAAAGAAGCCAAAGAAGTAAAAGTAGGAGATACATTGACGGATGCTAAAAATCCAACTACCAATATTATTACTGGTTTTGAAGACGTGAAACCAATGGTTTTTGCCGGGATTTATCCAGTAGACACCGAAGATTATGAGGAGTTGAGAAACTCGATGGAAAAATTGCAGCTGAATGATGCTTCGTTGGTATTTTTGCCGGAAAGTTCTGCGGCATTGGGATTTGGTTTCCGTTGTGGGTTTTTAGGAATGTTGCACATGGAGATTATCCAAGAGCGTTTGGAGCGTGAATTTAATATGACGGTTATCACTACAGTTCCCAACGTTTCATATTTAGCTTATACCAAAAAACATCCAGAAACGCCGCTAGTTGTAAATAATCCTTCGGACTTACCAGAACCTTCTCGTTTGGATCACGTAGAAGAACCTTTTATAAAAGCAATCATCATTACCAAATCGGATTATGTTGGAAATGTAATGAGTTTGTGCATTGAAAAGCGTGGATTGATTACAAACCAGACCTATTTGACTACAGAACGTGTTGAGTTGACTTTTGATATGCCATTAGCAGAGATTGTATTTGATTTTTACGACCGTTTGAAAACCGTTTCAAAAGGATACGCTTCCTTTGATTATACACCAATTGGAATGAGAACTTCTAATTTGGTTAAAGTAGATATCTTGCTAAACGCTACCATTGTTGATGCTTTGTCCTCTTTGATGCATGCTGACAATGCGTATTCAATTGGCAAAAAAATGTGTGAGAAACTGAAAGAATTGATTCCGCGCCAGCAATTTGACATTCCTGTTCAAGCTGCGATTGGGGTAAAAGTAATCTCTCGTGAAACGATAAAAGCCTTACGTAAAGATGTAACTGCCAAATGTTATGGTGGTGATATTTCCCGTAAACGTAAATTATTGGAAAAACAGAAAAAAGGTAAAAAACGTATGAGATTGGTTGGAAATGTTGAGATTCCGCAAGAAGCATTTATGGCGGTATTGAAATTGAATGATTAATCTTTTTTTTTTAGAAAACAGAAGAAAGAACAAAGAATATAGAGAAGACCTGATGATGTAAATTGTCAGGTTTTTTGTTTTTAAGCCCCCCCTTCGGGGGGTTAGGGGGCTTATTTATCCTTCAGCCACTCAAACAATCGTTGTGCATCGGTACCTTTAAACAATTGCGTTCCTTCATTCATTGTGGCAGCTGATCCGCAAGCTACACCCCAACGAATGACTTCTTTCAAACTTTTATTTTGCGAAAGCGCCCAAACCATCCCGCCTACCATACTGTCGCCGGCACCAACAGTACTTTTCTTGGCAACATTGGGAGCTGGAACAAATTCGTAATTGTCTCTGGTTACAAGAACTGCTCCTTGAGGCCCAAGAGATACCACTACAATTTCGGCTCCTCCTTTGGAAATAATCTGTTTGGCTGCTTCATTGACTTCTTCCATTTCCAATCGTTCAACTCCAATTAATTTGGCCAGTTCACCAACATTTGGTTTGATCAGGTAAGCGCCTGTTTCCAATACTTTTTTCAAGGCTTCTCCCGAAGTATCGACTATCAATTTTGAATTTGATTTTTTGGCTATTTCGGCTATTTTTTGGTAAAAATCAGTGGATAAACCTTCATTCAAACTACCACTGGCCACCAGGAATTTTGGTTTCAAATTGGCCACAGCATTTAGGACTGCTTGTTCTTCTTCGGCAGTTATTTCCCCTCCTGTAAAACCAAAACGGTATTGAGAATTGGTATTTTCATCTACAGCCACAAAACTTTCTCTAGTCCAAGTTTGAATGGGAATCGCTTGAAAAGCAATAGCTTCTTTGGCAACCAATTCTTCAAGCATTTTCCCTAATGGCCCTCCCGAAGTAAATACTGCCAATGAAGTTCCTCCCAAACGTGAAATGGCTTTAGAAACATTGATTCCGCCACCTCCGGCATCAAAACGGGGCTCTTCGCAACGAATTTTCTGTTCGGCAACCAAGCCTTTAAAATGGGTGCTTTTGTCTAAAGCCGGATTTACGGTAAGAGTAACAATATCGAATGAGTTCATCTTTTTTTGGAATGTATTTAAATTGAAATAGACTTAAGTGTATCCTATGCAATTTACTAAAATTTAAGCCAAAATCAGATATTACATTATAATTAGTGCAAATAAAAAACGAAATGTAAAATACTGAAAATCATTTCATTAAAAACAAAATCCTTTGTATCTTTAAACTCCCCAAATTAATAAAATCAGAATTATGAGAAAAACTCTATTTCTATTTTTATTACTTTGTTCGACTAAATCTTTGTCACAGGGAATTATAGTCGATACTACTTCATTGAGTATACCTGAGCTGGTTCGAGAAGAGTTAATGCAAAATGCTTGTGCCAATGAAAGTAATTTTCAGTTTTCATCCCACCAAGGCATTGGGAAATTCACGAGTACAAATCCTAATTTTCCAATATCGGATGGTATTATTATTCGAAATGGTTTAGCCAAATATACCGAAGGAACTTACACAGGTACCAATGAAAGTAGTCAATTGAATATGGCTACCGATAGTGATTTACAAGCCATAAGTAACAGTAACGGACAAATAGTCCCTATTACAGACGTTGGTTATATTCAATTTGATTTTACTCCTTTATCGAGCAATTTTAGTTTCGATTTCCTTTTTGCCTCCAATGAATATGGCGAATTTCAATGTGGTTTTAGCGATGTTTTTGCTTTTGTTTTAACTGATTTAACCACAGGAGTTGCTACAAATCTTGCAGTTCTTCCAAATACAACTACACCCGTTTCGGTCATTAATATTCGTGACGAACAATACAATTCTTCTTGTTTGTCTGCCAATGCCAATTTGTTTGACCTTTATAACGTGACCAATCCTAATGCATCTGCCATAAATATGCGGGGAGAAACCAAAGTATTAACGGCCTCATCTACCGTCATTCCGAATCGTACTTACAGCATAAAACTAGCCATTGGCGATTACAATGACAGTAGTTATGATTCGGCAGTTTTTATAAAAGGAGGCAGCTTTAAAACCACTATGGATTTAGGTCCCGACAGAACCATTTGCGAAGGCGAAAAAATTACTCTCCAATCGGACTTAGTGGGGAATTACACTTATATTTGGACATTTAATGGTGCTGTAATTACAGGAGAAACTACTAGTTCATTAATTCTAAACAAAGCAGGGACTTATGGAGTTACCGCAACACTTTCGGGTTGTGTTATTAAAGACGAAGTAGTCATTACCGATTTAGTCATTAAATCTCCAAAAAATCTTATTGCATGTTACTCTGGAAATCCGACTTATCAATTTGACTTGACTCAGAATAATTTAATCACATTAGGCCTAAATCCTGCTGAATATTCACTTAATTATTTTGATTCTTTGGCAAGTGCCAACTCAAACGGACCTACGATTTCCGACAGTCAATTGGCCTCTTTTACCAGTGCCGGAAACCAAACAATTTACATCAAAGCAGTACACGTTTCCAATCGAAATACCTATTGCAATAATTTGCTCTCCTTTGATTTGTTGGTAACAGCTCCTATCAATGTTGTAAAACCTCCAGATTTGAGTTTTTGCGACACCAATTTTGGAAGAGTGCCTGTAGATTTGACCGTTCAAGAAACTCCAATTCTCAATGGACTAAATCCCTTAGATTATACAATTACTTACTATACCAGTCAGGCAGATGCTAACAATGCTTCCAATGCAATTGACAGTCCGCAAAACTACATCACCTCATTGTCCAAATCACCAGAAACAATTTGGGTTCGAATTGCAGATAACAAGAGTACTGTTTGTTACACAGCCGTTAGTTTTGATGTGATTGTTTTTTCTCTTCCAACGGTGGATGACATTCCAGATGTAATTGCTTGCAACAGTTATACATTACCTTCTATCACATCTGGCGAATATTATACAGGTCCAAACGGAACTGGAATCAAACTGAATATAGGCGATGTCATTACTAAGACAGGAACTTATTATATTTATAGTGGTCCAACAGCTACAAACCAATGTACCAATCAAACCACTTTTAAACTTACTTTTATTTATGAAATCAATTTCCCAAAAGAGGGATGCGGCAAATACTTTGTGCCTTTTGTAGAAGCTGGTGCTTTTTTTACTGCAACTGGAGGCGCAGGAAACCTAATCCCTGCGGGCACAGCATTAACAACAGACCAAACTATTTTTTATTATGCCGTAATAAATGGAGTAGTTTGTCGGGACGAAGCTGTACCAATAGCTGTTTATCCATTGCCTTTGGTAGATCAACCCAATGATGTTGTGACTTGCGATTCTTATACTTTGCCACCATTGACCAATGGACATTACTTTGCTTTCTCAGGAGGTTTAGGAACATCTTTGAATGTGGGAGATTCTATAACCTCAAGCCAAACTATTTATATTTTTGCAGATGATGGAAAATGTACGAATGAACATTCGTTTAGAGTCGACATTGTCAATTCTTCGGCCTTTAAACCCATAACCGAATGCGGAAGTTACACTTTGCCAGCAGTAGCGATTGGTGGCTATTATGACAGTCCAAACGGTTCAGGAAAACCCATTCCAGCAGGAACGGTAATTACGAGTTCGCAAACGGTTTATTATTATGTAAAAACAACAACTTCACCCAATTGTACCGATAATTTAAAATATGAAATCACTATAAAACCTTTGCCATCAGTCGATACGCCAAGCGACCGATTAGAATGCCAAAGTTATATTTTGCCAACTCTAACAAATGGTAATTATTATACACAAACCAAAGGAGGTGGGCTTCCTTTAAATGCAGGAGATATCATTACGAAAACACAGACCGTTTACATTTATGCAGTTGGCCCCGATTGTAGCAATGAACATAGCTTTAAAATCGAAATAAGACCTCTTCCTCCAGTTGATAGCTTCACCGATGTAATTACATGTACAAATTTTAAGTTGCCAAAATTAAAAAATGGTTCCTATTACACCGCCACAGGTGGTCCGCACGTTTTGGGAAACCCTTTTGCTGTTGGGACTGTTATAACCACTTCGCAAACTATTTTTATTTATAATGAATGGTCTGATTTTACCAAATGCAGCAATGAATCTTTTTTTAAAGTTAATGCCAACGGAATAGATCTCGGCACTTTTACTGATATAAATGCTTGTGATAGTTACACTTTACCACCGCTTAAAACAGGAAACTACTATTCTCAATCCAATGGCAAAGGCCCAATTATTTCTGCTGGAACTGTATTGCAAACCTCTCAAACTATTTATGTATACGCTATTGTCGGCAGCCGATTAACTTGTTCAAGTGAAAAAAGTTTTTTGGTAACCATTTCAACCGCGCCTAAATTAATTAGCGAACCAGATGTTGCTATTTGCGGAAGTTACACCTTGCTCCCTTTACAAATTGGAAATTATTATTCTGGGTCGAATGCTACGGGAACTCGCTATTTTGCTGGACAGCAAATAAGCACTAGCCAAAAAATGTACATTTATGCTACAGCAGCGGCTAATCCCAATTGTGCTGCACAAGATGATTTTGACATTACGATTTATCCTTTAAAAGAATTGCCCTTAAAAAGCGGAGTAATATGCGTCGATTATCAAACAGGAACAATACTTCAGCCAGCACAATTGAATTCAACACTTAATACGAGTGATTACACCATAGATTGGTATTTGGATGGTAACAAAATAAGCACGGGTTCAAGTTATGCAGCGATTAAGGAAGGAACTTACACCGTCGTTCCCATCAAAAAAACACCCAATATTGGTAACGATTGCGGGTACAATCCTGCAACAATAACTGTCGAAAAATCCAGTCCAGCAATTGCAACGGTAACTGTTACCGATGCTTTTGAAGACAATATTGATCTTATTGTCACGATTACAAATGGTTTTGGAATCTATGAATACCAAATGGATGGCGGCAATTTTCAAACCAGTAATGTCTTTTCCAATGTTGATTCAGGACAGCACAATATAACCGTAAAAGACACTAAAGGAAATTGTGACAATCAAGTTCTAATTGCCAATGTGCTCAAATATCCCAAATATTTTACTCCAAACAACGATGGTTTTCATGACACTTGGAATATAACAGATCTCGCATTTCAGTCCGATGCAGTTATAAATATATACGATCGTTACGGAAAATTTCTAAAAGAACTAAGACCCTCTGGATCGGGTTGGGATGGCAATTACAATGGAAACCCACTCCCTTCTACTGACTATTGGTTCCAAGTTTACTATACTCAAAACGGTATATCCCAAGTATTCAAATCTCATTTTAGTATGAAGCGTTAATCATTTACTTCGTACCTTTGCAGCCTTGGTAAAAGACAAAAAGCAATAAACAGACAAAATGATTGAAGATAAAACTCCACAACGTACCAGCATAGCACAACTTGGCGAATTTGGTTTGATAGACCATTTAACAAAAAATTTCGAAATCACTCAGACTTCTACACTAAAAGGGATTGGAGACGATGCAGCCGTACTGGATTTCAAAGAAAAAAAAGTAGTGGTTTCAACCGATTTATTGATTGAAGGAATTCATTTTGATTTGGCTTATATGCCCCTAAAACATTTAGGATACAAAGCCGTCGTGGTCAATGTATCAGATATTTGTGCTATGAACGCCAAACCAACACAAATTACAGTTTCTATTGCGGTTTCCAATCGTTTTCCATTAGAGGCATTAGAAGAATTGTATGAAGGAATTGCTCATGCTGCTCTAGAGTATAAAGTAGATGTGATAGGTGGCGATACAACTTCATCACAAAAAGGATTAATCATTAGTATTACTGCTCTTGGTGAAGCCGATGAAAACGAAATTGTGTATAGAAACGGTGCCAAACAAACCGATTTACTGGTAATTACAGGAGATATTGGAGCTGCTTATATGGGACTGCAAGTGTTGGAGAGAGAGAAACAAGTATTTCAAGTTAACCCAAATTCACAACCCGATTTGGATGCTTATACCTATTTAATCGAAAGACAATTGAAACCAGAAGCTCGCAAAGATGTACGTACTCTATTGCATGCTTTAGAAATAAAACCCACATCCATGATTGATATTTCTGATGGATTGTCTTCAGAAATCATGCATTTGTGCAAACAATCTGGTGTAGGTTGTAATTTATATGAAGACAAATTACCAATCGACCCACAATTCATCAATGTTTGCGAGGAATTTAATATTGACAGTACAACAGTAGCCATCAATGGCGGGGAGGATTACGAATTGCTCTTTACCATTGCTATGGAAGATTTTGATAAAATAAAAGGAAATCCAAACTTTACAATAATTGGTCACATGACACAAGAAAGTGAAGGGATTCATCTTGTAACCCGTGCCAATACCAAAATTCCTTTAAAAGCAAGAGGTTGGGATGCAATTCAGGAATAGTATCCATTATTTACAAAAACAAAAAACCTCACAATAATGTGAGGTCTTCTTTGTAATTATAAGTTTAAAAAAAAATTAAACTCCTATTTTCTTGGCTATATCCGCTGGAACACCACCTTTGTTTACCATAAATGATGTTGTTTTGTATTTTACAAAATTCTTGCTCACGTACAAATACCCTTTATAATCATTTGTAACTCCCCAAGAGTTTTTTACGATGTAATATTCTTTACCCATTTGGTCTTTTGCAATTCCAACAATATGCATCGCATGATCGTCTGTAGTTTGATAATTATCGAATGCTTTTTGACGAATCTCCTCGGTGATTTCTAATTCTTCTTTTGGACCATTGAACATATTTTCTTTTTCAATAGTAGTCATTTCGTCAAACTTTTTCGTTGGTACGTAAGCCACACCATTTTTCCAACTAAAACTCTTCTCACTTACATCAGAAGCCCAAGCAACAGTGTATCCATTTTTCAATGCATTATCAATGATAGTGGTCATATCATTCATTTTTATGTTATAAACCAAATCAAAAGCCCAGTTATCAGGAACCATCATCATTGTTTTAGCATAATAAGGTTCATTAGAATAAGATGCAAATTCTACATATTCATCAGGATTAATGCCTACAACTTCTTTAGCAAAAGTTTTTGGTGTGTAGCTTTTTCCTTTGTATGTAAAATTTTCTGGAACTTGTCCTAAATAAGAATCAATAACAGCAGCGTAGGCTTTTTCCCAATTTGGAGTCAATTCCCCATTTGGATTTTTAACAACCGCAGCCAACAAAGCTTCTGTTAAAGCTGCCATTTCTGCAAATTTATTTTTGGATGTTCCGTAATTTAAACCAGTATACACTTCTTGAGGTACAGCTCCATATTTTCTGTACATATTAGTAACGTCATGCAATTCTCCACCATCTCCAAGGGTAACCGCTCCATGCATTTTTACATAATTTTTACCTTTTTCTACATAAGCATTTCGAGCCGAGAAAACTTGAGATAGTTCAACAGGCTGTTTCCCCATTCTAACCATTTCAGATTCTAAAAATGAGTTGGTTGAATAACTCCAACAAGTCCCCGAAGAACCTTGGTTTTTTATAGGAGTATTTGCCAGATTAATGACATCGGTAAACTTGAAACTTTCAGCACTTTTTTCGCTGGCGTTTACCTTTAATGAATTGACTAAGCCGTCTTGAGCAGACATCGAGTGAATACCAACAACAAGTGTTGTTGCTATAAAAAAGGATTTAATTGGTAATTTATACATCTTAAAATAAGTTTGGGTTTAGCAATATGTAACAAAACAACAGATTTTGTTACATTAATGTCGCTAAATTATTAATTAATTATGACTTACAAGGTTTCCTTCAGCCATTTATAGAATTCTTTTTGCCAAATTTGAGCATTTTGAGGTTTTAAAACCCAATGGTTTTCTTCAGGAAAATACAATAACCTGCTTTTAATTCCTCGAATTTGAGCTGCTTGAAATGCTTCTTGTCCTTGTCCGATTGGCACTCTAAAATCATTTCCTCCTTGAATAATTAATATAGGTGTATTCCAGTTTTGTACATAATTTATAGGATTGAAAACAGTGTATGCTTTTTGAGCAACTGCGTTGTCTTTTTCCCAATAAGGACCTCCAAAATCCCAATTATTGAAGAACACTTCCTCGGTGGTCCCAAACATACTTTGTGTATTGAAAACTCCATCATGAGCAATAAATGTCTTAAATCTATTATTGTGAATTCCGGCCAAATAAAACACCGAATACCCACCATAACTAGCCCCAACACAACCCAGACGCGTTTTATCAACATAATTCTCTTTGGCCACATCATCAATTGCAGATAAATAGTCATTCATCACCTGACCTCCCCAATCTTTACTGATTTGTTCGTTCCATTCTACTCCGTGCCCTTGCATTCCGCGACGGTTTGGAGCTACAACCACATAACCATTAGCGGCCATTAATTGAAAATTCCATCTGAAAGAATAAGCTTGTGTCAATGGCGATTGAGGTCCTCCTTGACAAAACAACAGCGTTGGGTATTTTTTGGTCGCATCAAAATTAGGAGGCAATGCAACCCAAACCAACATTTTTTTACCATCAGTGGTGGTAACATAACGTCTTTCTATTTTTCCCAATTGCAATGAAGCATAGGTAGCTGTATTTACATTGGTCAATTGTTTCCAAGAGTTTTTCTTTAAATTATAAGAAAAAATCTCTGCTGCATGGTTCATATCTGTTCGGGTAACAATAATATCGTCTCCCGAAAATCCAATTAAATCATGAACATCAAAATCACCATTTGTAATTTGTTTTACATTAATCGCGATTTTTGTAAGACCTGGAAAATTAACCTCAAAAAGCTGTACTGTTCCATCAATTGGTGCTATGAAATAAATCTTTTTCCCATCCTGACTCCACTTGAAACTATTGACTGTTCCATCCCAATTGGCTGTCAGGTTTATTTTCATTCCTTTAAAACTAACAATCAAATCGTTTTTATCCGATTCGTAACCATCTCGTTTCATTTGCAACCAAGTTAAATCACCGGAAGGCGAAAATTGAGGAGCTGTATCATAACCCAAATTATCTTCTGTTCTATTGATTGTTATTCCCGATTCAAGATTGTATTCGTAAATATTAGTGTTGGTTGATAATGCATATTGTGTCCCCGCTTTTTTCTTGCACACATAAAGAATACTTTTACTATCGGGTGACCAAATATAATCTTCGTCTCCACCAAAAGGTTTTTGCGGACTATCAAAGTTTTCTCCTTTTAGTATGTCTATTCCAATAGATCCTTCTGAGTTTTCTTTATAAAAAACATGATTGAATTTTCCTTCGTTCCAAGTATCCCAATGGCGGTAATCGAGTCCATTGTAAATTTGAACATTGGATTTATCCAAATTGGG
Organism: Flavobacterium sp. N3904; assembly: GCF_025947305.1. Lineage (NCBI taxonomy): Bacteria > Pseudomonadati > Bacteroidota > Flavobacteriia > Flavobacteriales > Flavobacteriaceae > Flavobacterium > Flavobacterium sp. N3904. The sequence continues at coordinate 1,452,731 of NZ_CP110009.1, read as the reverse complement.
ATAATAGTCTTTCCCGAGTACTTTATCTACTTTTACTTCTTCGTTATAAATCAAATATTTTGAGTCCGGAGAAATATTTTTGTCAACTAAAATTTCTTTTGTCTCCTTAATTTCTGTTGCATTCCCTCCATTTACTGGAATTGTATAAAATTTTGAATTGGATTTATTTTCTTCGACTGAAGGTGTCGAAACCTTAAAAACAATAGTTGCACCGTCTTTGGAAATTCCTAAAGGAGTAATTCGTCCTAATTTCCAAAGCAATTCTGGAGTCATTACATTTTGTGCAGTTGCAGTTAAACTTATCATAGTTAGCATTAAAAAGAGTATTTTTCTCATAATTATTGAATATTTTCTTAGAGTTTTCAAATATAGCACTATAATTCACAAAACGAATGTGCTAAAACTTAAAAAATATACATAAAAAATGCTACTAATTCTTTGCCTATTCAGATAAATTATGTGGTCTTCAAAAACTCGACCGTTAATAATGTAATAAAGAAACACAAAACCAGCACAATTAAACTGGTAAACATAAATTTTTTCATTAAAGAAATTTCAATTTTTCTAACCTCAGAATCAAAATCAACTATTGCAACATTATTTTCAATGAATTGAGCTGAATTCAAAGATGCTTTCCAGCCCCCATTTTCATATACTTGGCGCCCATAATCTGTCAAATCACATCTAAAACCTTGTGTCAATTCTAGTTTTACCAATCCTTTATTGTGCAAAATTTCGGCAAATATTTTAGAATTTTTTAAATTAAATCCCAACTCATCTTTAAAATTAATACGCATCATAAATTGAGATTTTGATGTATATAATAATCTCAAATTTACATCTATTAGTTCATCAATATTTTCAAACATAACTTTTTTATTTATTGTTTTTTTTGCTTTTTAGAATTATAATACCCTGAATTTGTTTGCACTAAGGGCCTTAATTTCAAATACATTTTGTGTTAAACAATTATAATGCCAAAAAAAAAAATTAAAAAAAAATTAACAAACTTACTTCAATAATGAAAAATGGCAAAAAAAGCCTCTTTTTATTCAAATTCTATTCCACATATTAATTAAAATGACTGCACTGTATAAAAAAACCACAATATTTTATTTAATTTTATAAAAAAATAGTCAAATGCAATTAAGCTATTGGGAATTAAAAAATTGGTTTACCAATGTAGACTTCGCTATTGTAGGTAGCGGAATAGTTGGTTTACATACTGGCTTGCGCTTGCGCGAAAAATACCCAGAAAGTAAAATATTAATTCTCGAAAAAGGAATGTTGCCACAGGGAGCGAGCACAAAAAATGCTGGTTTCGCCTGCTTTGGAAGCATTTCAGAAATCATTGAGGATTTAAAATCACATACCGAAGAAGAAGTAATTCAACTAATACAAAAGCGCTGGATCGGTCTGCAATTGCTAAGAAAAAGGCTAGGAGATGCAATAATTGATTTTAAACCCTATGGCGGTTATGAACTCTTTTTGAAAGATCATGACAACAGTTATACGGAATGTTGCAACAGACTCCCTTTTATAAATGAAATATTAAAACCACTTTTCAAGGCCGATGTATTTGCCAAAGAAGTAGATCGTTTTGGGTTTGGCGGCATTCACGAATATTTAATTTTCAACCCTTTTGAAGCACAAATAGATACTGGAAATATGATGCAAGCCTTATTAAAACAAGCTGTTGCTCAAGATGTTTTAATTCTGAATCAACAAACTGTTACCTCCTTTTTAGACAATGAAAATGGTGTTGAAGTTGCACTGGGCGATTTTAGTTTTACTACCAAAAAACTCTTATTTGCTACCAACGGCTTTGCCAACTCACTAACCAAAGGCGCAGTAAAACCAGCAAGAGCACAGGTTTTAATCACAGAACCCATTCCTAACTTAGACATAAAAGGAACTTTTCATCTGGACAAAGGATATTATTATTTTAGGAACATTGGAAATAGAATACTTCTGGGAGGCGGCAGAAATCTGGATTTTAAAACTGAAACCACAACCGAATTCGGTCAAACAGAAATTGTACAAAAAAAATTGGAAGACTTATTAAAAGAAGTAATTTTGCCCAACCAGGATTTTAAAATCAATCATCGTTGGAGCGGGATCATGGGCATTGGAAACAGTAAAAACCCAATAGTAGAGCAATTGTCTGAAAACGTTTATTGCGGTGTACGACTAGGCGGAATGGGAGTGGCAATAGGCAGTTTAATAGGAACAGATTTAGCAGATTTAGTATAAAATGGCGACCAAAATAACACCAAAGAAAACAACAGCAAAAAAACCTGTCAAAAAAAAATCGGGAAGTTTTATGACCAAAGTAAAATGGTTTTTATTGAAAGCCTTATTATGGTTCTTTGGAATTTCGATATTTTTTGTGGTCCTTTTTAAATTCGTCCCAGTACCGTTTACTCCTTTAATGGTTATTCGTGCTATAGAAAACAAAGCCGCCGGAAAAGAAGTCTATTTTGACCACAATTGGGAACCCCTTGATAAAATATCGATGAATTTGCAAAAAGCAGTAATTGCCAGTGAAGACGGCACCTTCTTAACTCACAATGGATTTGATTTTATCGCCATGCAAAAAGCCTACAAAAGCAACGAAAGAGGCCGAAAAATAAAAGGCGGAAGTACCATATCGCAACAAACCGCCAAAAATGTTTTTCTATGGCAAGGCCGAAGCTATCTAAGAAAAGGCCTGGAAGCATATTTCACAGTGTTGATAGAACTTATTTGGGGCAAAGAGCGTATTATGGAAGTGTATCTCAACAGCATCGAAATGGGAGACGGCGTTTACGGAGCCTATGCCGCAACAGAACATTGGTACCGAAAAGATGCATCTAGTCTTACTCCTGTTCAAGCCGCAGGAATAGCCGCTATTTTGCCTAATCCAAGGAAATACAAAGCCACGAGTTCTTCTTCATATATAAACAATAGGAAAGCCAAAATTGTTCGGATTATGAGACACATGGGAAAAATTGAATATTAAAATAAACCCCAATAACAGTAGTTATTGGGGTTTATAATTCTAAAAAATTGACCTTTTAAAATTTAAATGCAACTCCCAAAATAAAATTGATTCCTATATTTGGAATCCCATCACTGGCCAAACGGGACAAATGCGGAACATAGGTTTTGTTCAGTAAATTATTTCCATTCAAATTAACATCAAAAGCGGTATTGCCGAGCTTTACTTTTCCTTCAAAACCCATATTCAGCAGTGTATAACCGTCTGAGGGAATGTCAAACCCACTTACTTTATCCTGACTAAACGTAGTCGAAACGTTCAAAGTTGCAAAACCATCTTGAAACCATTTATTATTCGTGAAATCAAATTTTAAGGTGTTATTCCAATTGTTTGCCGGAATTTGAGGTAAATAACCTCCCGATTGTAATTTCCCGGTAACGGTTTCAAAACTAGTTTCAAAATGCAACCAATCTAGTGGATGTGGATGAATGTGCATTGCTATTTCTCCACCATACAAATTGGCATTGTTTTGAATATAATCATACACTTGAAATCCATCAATTTCAACTCCAGTTGGAGATGCGTAGATATAATCTTTTATATGATTGTAAAAAGCACTCACACTAAACTCAAAATGACTGATTTTATATTCTAAATCCAAATCGGTTTGTAGATTTTGCTCGGTTTTTAAGTTTGGATTTCCTATTTCATATCGAAAAGTTCCTTCATGAACCCCATTCGACGATAACTCTGCCAATGTTGGTGCTTTAAAACCCGTAGCGGCATTCAATCTAATGGTTAAATCTTCTACAAAAGAAGTTTTATAACCCAACGATGCATTAAAACTATCATAGGTTTTATTCAATGCTTCAAAATAACCTTCTTGACCAAGAATTCCGTTTTCTTCAGAGATTAAATGTCGGTAATCAAAACGAAGACCGGCTTGCAAAGAGTTTACTCCCCAATCATAAATCCCAGTTCCAAAAACTCCAAAATCATTCGTTTTTGCATTTGGAATCAAGAATTCTTCTGCCAAATTTTTATTTTCCTGAGACATTCCTTGTACTCCAACAATAGTTTCTACTTTTCCAATAGCGGGCAAATAGTATTTTATATTATAATCGAATGTGTTCAAAATCATATGTAAAACAGCCACATCACTATCTTCAAACTCTGAACGGTCATTCTTGATATAGCCTAAATTCACATCCATTTTTGAATTGTTAAAATACAAAGTGTTATTTAGTGAAAACAAATTGTTGTAAACACCTTGCTTTGGAAAAGCTGGCTTTTTGGCTGTGGTTTGATCTGCAACTCCATCTTCCGGAATTCCCAAATCCAAATTATTATAATTGTATCTCAAAACACTCGAAAATTTAGCATTGCTGTAGCCAATTCCGGCTTTAAAATCCATTTCCTGAAATCGGGTATTGGTAACGCGATCACCATCTGGAATTTTATAATCGGATTGGGTGTTGTAAGCCCCACGGACTAAATACTTCCAATTATTGGTAGAAGTTTTCAAGCCCAAAGTAGTACTGCTCCCAAGAGTATTTGAAAATAAACGTTGCCCGAAATCCCCTTGAAGAGTATTGGCCAAAGCAAATTTTTCTGGATTAAAAAATAGTACACCTCCTAATGCATCTGAACCATAAAGCAAAGAAGCGGGACCTTTTATAACCTCAACACTTTCGACCCCAGCATCGTTTAATCCCAAACCGTGCTCGTCACCAAACTGCTGATTTTCGAGTCGAACCCCTTGCGTATAAACCAAAACTCGATTGCCACTTAATCCTCTAATAACAGGTTTTCCTATAGAAGTTCCGGTCGAAATTTGAGAAACTCCTGGAATGGTAGCCAATCCTTCAATCAAGGTGGCAGTACCTTTTTCCTGCATGGTTTTAACGCTTTCGCGATCGACCTTCATGACGTTTTGAGATTGCAGTTTTGTAAAAGGAGTCGAAACGATTACCTCATCCATTTGAAAAGCTGTTTCTTCTAAAATAACATCTAGTTTTTGAACATTTTGAATCTTTTCAATTGTTTTATTTTGTTTTAAAAAACCAATAAAAGAAAATGTCAATGTCAATTCTCCATTTGGAAGTTCCGCTAATTGAAACATTCCGTTTGCATCTGTAGTGGTAGATTTATTCAATTCGGCCGCATAAACCGAAACACCTATTAATGGATTGTTATTGGCGTCTGTAACCTTTCCCGACAATGTATTTTGCGCTTGTAAAAGAGTGGTAAGCCCCAAAAATAGAGATAGTATGTATTTTTTCATTAGAATAATTGTATTGTTTCAAAACAAAATACTTTTAGAAAAGCAAATGAAGATTGAAACTATTTGTAAATAATAATTACACCGACAAAATCTCTTAAAAAAAGAAAATTGTCAGCGAATGAAATTAATTTAAAAATAAAACAACTCTAAAAAATAGAGTTATCTATATACAATTTGGGGGGCCTCGATAGGAATACAAACTGCCTGAAAACGAAATAATGGTTTCAGTGTTTGTAAAAGAATATGGAATTTCTACATCCCAGGTATAAAATTGAAAAGCAAAATCTTTTGGAGTAATCGAACTGCTAAATTGAAACTGACAAACATAACAATGATCAAAACTGTGATGCTGATGTGTAATTTCTGCACTGGAATTGTACTTGTGGTGACAATCTTTTTCAGAAAATTTTTCCTGTAAATGGCTAATGCTATCAAATGACTGAGCAACTATTGAGAACAATAGTAGAACAACAAAAGAAAGATTTAGTATAAGCAGTTTCCTTTTCATCACCGTAAAGGTAATAAAAAGAGGAGTGGCAAAATAATTTGATTTTTAAAATTAGGCTTAATTTATTTGAAAAATTCATTCTATCCTTGATTAAAATAAATCAGTATTACTTTTTATTTTTTCAGTAAATAAATTCGAAACGAAAGATTTACAGCTATACCTTCTGCAACAGTTTCAAAAAATAACCAAAAAATAAAATCTCTTCCTTCAAACCTTTTGCAAGAAGTAGACCAATATGTTGATTTTTTAAAAGACAAAAATGACCAATCAGATTGGTCAAAATCCATTTCTGAAAATCAACTTTCACTAATTGAAAAAGGGAAAAAAGATATTGAAGAAGGAAGAACTTATACTCAGAAAGAAGCCAAACAAAAGATAGCAGACTACATAAAAAGAAAACACAATAATAGAAATTGTGTGATCAGAAACTTCGCTTGAAACGTTTTTTTAAGTTATTGATTATCTCTTCGAACAATGGACATTAAAATAAATGTAAGACTTTGAAACAAGTGTATACAAGCTATTAGATAAAATAAGCAGTGATAATTATGCCCACAATCCAAAATATTTGGATATAGAAAATACATAATTGACACTCAAAATGCTCTTGTTTATTCTATTATAAACAAGAGCATTTTCCTAGTCACTTTTTTAGATACCAGAAGTCAAACTGTTTATTAAACAAAAATTTTAATAAACTACCCCGAGGCACAGCCTCGAGATATCTGTAGGAAAAAAGTAAATTTTTAGTTTTATGAAAACCTTAGGTTTTCGAAATTTCCTTTCTTATCCCGAGGCAAAGCCTCGAGGAATTCAACTGATTAAAAAATAATGCCTTTGTTTTTCGCTTCTTTAATCAAATCAATGTCATTTCCTTCTTGAATTTGAAACAGTTCTTTTAAATGGGCTTTTCTTCTTTCTATCGCAGTTAATGAAATTGGAATGTACTGTGGAATATCTTTTGTTCTCGTTCCTTTAGAGATATGGAATAAGATAAGTTTGTCAAATTGGTCCACACCATCATCAATATCATCACCATTCTCATTTTGATTTGCCATTTTAATTACAGAATGGCTATAATAAATCTCGTCTTTCAATATTTTATCAAAACCAAAAAGTAATTCATCAAAGGTTAAATCATTTTTGATCACAAGCCCAGCCGGATTTATGGTGTCTATGATGTTTTTTATTTTTAGCAATTCTGTGTACATCGTGAGTAAAATGATTTTGCAATTCGGCATTAATTGCATAATTAATTTTGCTAAATCCTCACCAGAATTAATTCCTTTTCTTTCATATACAGGCATGCTAATATCTAAAAATGCAACATCAAAAGGAGCTGTTTCTGGATTTGTTATAATGTTATATCCTGTTTCACAGTCTTTACCTTGAGTAAATGAATATTCGTATAAGTTTGGATTATATCGGGTAATTGCATTTTTGTATCCGTCTATGATAAAGGGATGATCGTCTACAATTAAGATGTTTTTCTTAATTAATGTTTCCACTTTTGATTCAATTATCATTTTGTTGTAGGTTTTTGAATTTGTTCAATTGGGATTGTTACTGTAATAGAAGTGCCTTCACCTTCTGTTGATTTAATTTCAAGTGTTCCATGGCATTCATTAGTTCTTGATTTAATATTTTGCAAACCAATTCCCTTTTTTGCCCTGTAGATATTAAAGCCGATTCCATTATCACTTATTTTTAGAATCAAATTACCCCCTTGTTTTTTAAACTCGACTTTTATAGTTGTGGCATTTGCATATTTGTTACAATTCTGTAAGGACTCTTGAACAATTCGATACAAATTAATCTTAATAGAGTTATCAATCAAATCCCATTTAATGGTCGATTCAATGCGAGCTAGAAATTTTGCTTGGTAAGTCTTTTTTTGTTCTTCAAATAAATTAGTAACGATTGCCACGAAGTTATTAATTAATTCTGATTTTTCTCTACTTAAATTATGTGAAATTTCACGAATATCCTGTTCAATATTTTTTAATTCGGCCAAATAGTTCAATCTTTTTTCAATTCCTGAGTCGTCTTTGATTTTGTTTAAACTATCTAAATTGATTCGGACACCAAACATTCTTCCCAGAACGCCATCATGCAATTCTCGAGCCACTCTTTTTTTCTCTTTAATACTATTGATTTCAATAGCGTTTTGTTGTGTAATCATTAAGTTATAAATTTCGGCATTGGCTTGTTGTTGTTGCTGTTTAAACATCAATTCTCGCTGCTTAACCTTTTGAGATTTAATGGTATACAATAATATTGCCAAAATAACCACAAAACTAAAAATTAACAAAAGTTTTTTATTTTGCCCTTCCAGATTGGTGTTCTCTACTTTAATTTCATCTGTTTCATATTCTATTCGTGAAAATTTTTCACCCATATTTCGTTCTGCTTTTTGTAAACGATCATTGATAAGAATATATTCTTTTGAATAAACAGAAGCATGTTTGGTATCTACATTCCCAATTTGTTTTAAGGCTTCAAGAATGCTTCTTAAGCGGCTTGTACTGCGGGAAAGCATGAGTGACTGCTTGGCATATTGAATAGCTTTTAAAGTGTCTTTTTTGGAATAAAAATATTCAGACAAACGTAATTTACTTGATATGATTCCAGGTATCACTTTTAGACTATCCCTAATTTTTAGAGCTTGATAAAATTGATCGGGGAGATTGTCAGATTCATTCAATTTAAATTTTGCATAAGCCAAATTATCCAACAACATGGCATAAAGTTTGGGTTTGTCAACAAATAAATTTTCTTGTTGCAATCCTTTTTCAAAATAAATTTTGGCTTGTTGGTAATTTTTTAAATTTAAATACACATAACCCATATTGTTTAATGAAGTGGCTCTGGATTGAAATTCTATTGGAATTGATTTGTCATCAAGACTTATTAATGCTTTATTGTGGTATTCTAAAGCTTTATCGTATTCTTCCCGTTCATTATATAATATGCCTAACAGATTGTAAGATTCATACAGTAAATCATTTGCTTTTTCGGTTTTCAAAGTGCGTAATGCCTTGAAAACAGCTATTTCACAATTAAAGAGATCACTTTCATTGAACTGTAAATTGGCTTTATTGATTATAGTTTTGGCAAGATTATAATTGTCATTAAGGTTTAGATAGAGTTTTTCAGCCTTGAAATAGTAGTAAAATGCACTATCCGAAATTACTTTAGCGCTATAATAATCTCCTAAATAAGTATAGGCTTTTGCCATGTTTACTATATCATGACTTTTTTTTGATCGTTCTAAAATAAGTTTTGATGTTTGAAAGTACCCTTTCCAATCGTCCATGTTGTAATAACGATTGGCTATTTTGAATAAATTTACTTTATTGATAGAATCATCTTTCTGGCCAATTATAATGTCAAATGCTTTTTGATTGTATTTTTGTTTGTATTCTAAAGGTAACCGAATATCATTAGCTAAGGTAAGATATGAAGAAAGGCTATCTTCTGAGGATGAGGCATTTTGTTTTGATTTTTTTTTATTGGTGCAACCAAATATAAGAATCAAAAAAAATAATAATATGAAGAAATATTTTTTCAATAGAGGCTTTTGTATTAAATCAAAAATACTAAATATATTCATATAAAAAAAGACGATCAAATAAATGACCGCCTTAATATTTAATATTTTTTATGGACTTTTTTAATCTACTTTTCTATTTCCTCCAGTGGACTGGTTTCCAGTGCCATCAATACCCTGCATTTTAATTGTCGAAACTACGATTTTTCCATTTCCATTATAGTCTACCTTTCTGTTTCCTCCAGTGGACTGGTTTCCAGTGCCATCAATTGATGTAACTTCATTTGTTGCAATTATTTTAGAAGTTGAAATTATTGGGTTTGCAAAAGAAGTTAGTGCAGTTACTACTGTAAATAATCCGATTGTTAATGTAGCTTTTTTCATGATTTTGAGACTTTATGTTGTTGTTATTTTTTACGTTTTTTATTCCGTTTGTGTTGGAATTCTTTTGTAAAACTAAACAGTAAGTCGCGATAATCAGCTCAAAAAAAGACGTTTATGGTCAATGGTATTCGTTTGTTAGTGAATGAATACCAAATCGGGGCAGATGGTTATTTTTAAGTTTCAATATAATTTTCATTTGCAAATTCACTAATTATAAAATCTACATTCGTTTTGTACGATTTTGAAAATGGGAGTTTTATAGTAGTCTTTTTGATGTAGCAAAGTGAATTTCCAGTATGAATCCTTGAGATGTAATTTCTGTTAACAATGTAACTATTGTGTATTCTTATAAATGGGTTGGACAAGACGGTTTCAAAATGTTTCAATGTTTTGAAAGCCGTAATCATTTCTCCATTTTTTAAATGGATGTCGGTAGAATTATTATCAGCCTGAAAATAACAAATTTCATTAGAATCAATATATCGATGATCTCCGTATGATTTGACACATAAAATAAAAGATTTTCTGTTTTTGTTTAATAAAATATCTTCAGGCAATTGTTTTTCCTTATGAATAGTTTTTTGAACAAGGACAATTTCATCTTCGGTATTGTATTTGTTTAATTTGTGCATCAATTTTACAAAATCGATTACTTGTAATGGCTTCAATAGATAATCTGTTACTTCATATTTGATGCAATCAAAAGCCAAATCTTTATTTTTTGTTGTAATAACGATTTTTGGCAATTCTTTCAAATACATCAATAACCCATTAATTAGTTGTAAAGATAAATTGCTGGTCTTATCGTTTGGGTCTATTTCTAGAAAAATAAGTTTAGGTGTATGTTGTAATATCAAGTTCACACCATCGGCATAATTATCTGTTGAAGCTAGAAAATTCAATTCCGAAAACTCACTGGCAATTGCCTTGGTCTTCAAAACACTTTCTGGATCGTCATCTATAATAATGTAGGTGTAATTCATTTTTTGGTACACTTAATTTTTTGGGGCTAAAAAAAATGGTTTGGTTCTTAAATTCTAAATTTTATTTTTTGAATTCATCCAAAGTAAATTTTTTTTAGTTTTAAATTAATTTAAGGAAATAAAATTAAACAAATTTATGTTTTCTTTACACTTTTACGACAAAAAAGCTTTAAAATTAACTTTTATTCAGTTGTAAATTAAATATATACGTCTAGATAAACTCTTTTTTGTAATATGTCTTATCATTTTTACAAAAAAAATGCTTCCCAATTGAGAAGCATTTTTTATAATATATGGAATCTAATAGTTACATTTTCATCAACCAGTTTTTCATAGAAACTTCATTTTCTATTATTGATTTCAAGTCGGTAATGTTTACTCGGTCTTGTTTCATTGTATCTCTATGACGAATCGTAACGGTTTGGTCTTCTATTGTTTGGTGATCGACCGTGATGCAAAAAGGAGTTCCCAACGCATCTTGTCTTCTGTAGCGTCTTCCTACTGCATCTTTTTCATCATAGGCTACATTGAAATCCCATTTCAAATCATCTATGATTTTTTTTGAAATTTCTGGCAATCCGTCTTTTTTAACCAATGGTAAAACGGCCGCTTTTGTGGGAGCAAGAACTGAAGGTAATTTCAATACTGTTCTGGTTGAACCGTCTTCCAATGTTTCTTCTTTTAAGGAAGTTGCAAAAACTGCCAAGAACATTCTATCTAATCCTACTGAAGTTTCCACTACATAAGGAACGTAGTTTTGATTCAATTCAGCATCAAAATACTGTAATTTTCTGCCTGAGAATTGTTCGTGTGCTTTTAAATCAAAATCGGTACGAGAGTGAATTCCTTCTAATTCTTTGAAACCAAAAGGGAAATTAAACTCAATATCAGCCGCTGCATTGGCGTAGTGAGCCAGTTTTTCGTGATCGTGAAAACGGTAATTTTCTTTTCCTAAACCAAGAGATAAATGCCAGTTCAAACGGGTTGTTTTCCAATGTTCGTACCATTGCATTTCTTCACCTGGGCGTACAAAAAATTGCATTTCCATTTGTTCAAACTCACGCATACGGAAAATGAACTGTCTGGCTACGATTTCGTTTCTAAAGGCTTTTCCGGTTTGGGCAATACCAAAAGGAACTTTCATTCTTCCTGATTTTTGTACGTTCAAGAAATTTACAAAAATACCTTGTGCGGTTTCGGGACGTAAATACAAATCCATTGCCGTATCTGCAGAAGCTCCTAATTTAGTTCCAAACATCAAGTTAAATTGACGAACTTCGGTCCAATTTCTAGAACCAGTTTCAGGATCAGCAATTTCCAGTTCTTCGATTAATGCTTTTACATCTTCCAAATCTCCAGCGCCTAAAGAACGTCCCATTCTTTCCAGAATTTCTCTTTCTTTAGCCAAGTATTCTACAACTCTAGCGTTGGTTGTGATGAATTCCTGTTCGTTGAAAGCCTCTCCAAAACGAGCTTTCGCTTTTTCGATTTCTTTTTTGGCTTTTAGATTTAGCTTTTCAGCATAATCTTCAATCAAAACATCGGCTCTGTATCTTCTTTTTGAATCTTTGTTGTCTATTAATGGATCGTTGAATGCATCTACGTGACCCGATGCTTTCCAAGTCGTTGGGTGCATCAATATTGCCGCGTCCAATCCTACGATATTATCGTTCATTTGAACCATCGATTTCCACCAATATTCGCGTATGTTCTTTTTTAATTCTACTCCGTTTTGTGCATAATCATAGACTGCACTTAAACCATCGTATATTTCGCTTGACGGAAAAATAAATCCGTACTCTTTTGCGTGCGAAACTACATTCTTAAATAAATCTTCTTGTTTTGCCATAATAGTGCAAAAATATAAAAAGGGAAATTAAAAAAAGAAAAAAAATGAAGTTTGAATCCTCGGTTTTCTTATTTTTATGGATAAATCAATTTTTTTATGCTTAAATCCCTGATAAACCTATTTTTCCCGCCAGTCTGTACCAGTTGCAAATCATTTATTGCTACCAATGAATATGTGATTTGCACGGTTTGCAGGCATGAGTTGCCTTTGACAAACCATCATTTGGATCCCGAAAATGAAGCTTTCAAAAAATTTTATGGGCGAATTCCTGTCGAACATGTTTCGGCATTATTGTATTTTCATAAAAAAGGAATGGTTCAGGAATTGATTCATAATTTGAAATACAAAGGACATGAAGAAATTGGAACCGTTTTGGGGGACTGGTATGCAGAAGATTTAAAAAATTCGGATATTTTAAAACAAGTAGACGTAATTATTCCGGTTCCTTTGCATAAAAAACGCATGAAAGAGCGTGGTTATAATCAGGTAACCAATTTTGGAAAGGCATTGTCCGAGAATTTTAAAATTCCTATGAATAATTCAATTCTAATTCGAAAAGTATATTCGAAAACCCAGTCTAAGAAAAATCTTTTGGGGAGAATAGAAGGAATTGAGACTGTTTTTGATGTTGCTTTCGGCGAAGAAGACAGCAACAAACATTTTCTGTTGATTGATGATGTATTGACAACAGGAGCGACTCTCGAAGCTTGTTCGAAAGCGTTACTTAAAATTCCAGGAGCAAAAATCAGTATTGTTTGTATGGCAATGGCGAGTTAGTGATTAATTATTTTGAACTGTATGTTCTAAAATAACCGCATTCGTTGATGATTTCTTGATAGTATTTGGTTTTAGAATAATTGTTTTTTAAATTTTTAAAACCTTGCCAAGCAATAAAATTGGTTTGGTCATCCTGAATGTCCCAAGTGGATAAATTAAGTGAGTAGTATTTTTTGTTGTAAAAATCATTGCGTTCACATTTGGCAATCATATATTGACATTTGGCTTTTTGCTCGTTGTTTTTTGTTGCCAAAAATGCTTTTTCGTAATAGACTTTTGCCAAAGAACAATTGGTAATCATGTCCCGAATAGGGTCTCTAAAAAAATCTGGTGTTGAGCCTTCTCCTGCAATATTACCTTCATAAAATAAACGGCCGTTACCAAAATGGGTGATGTTGTAAAAAGCATTTCCAAGCAAAAGATTGTTGTTATACAGATCGACTTGTTTGGCTGCATTATCTTGCATTTTTTGTATAATGGTCAAGAAATCAAGTATTGTATATTTCTTTTTTTGAGGAGCCTGGTGATCGCAATCATGGCAATCTTTGATGTTCCCCAAAAATGGATTTCCATAAAAAACTGTTTTTTCCAATCCTTCGGCTTGTTTCATAAACGCAATAGCTTCTGGAATTTTATTTTGAAAAGTAGCTTTGACTCCCTGAAAATAATTTATGTCAGCTAGTTTTATTTCATAAATGGATGATCCAATTTTTTCTAATTCTGTTTTGTTTTCTTTGGATAAAAAAGCCTTCATGGCGAGCAGCTGTTTTTCATTGTCATAAAAACCAGATTCGTGATTGAAAATTTCGGTCATCACGGTATTTTTTTGGGAACGGTAAAGTGCTGCCAAATAGTTTTTGCTCCATGCTGTAGCATTTTCATAACGAAAATTCTCGATCGGATTTTTAGGCAATTCGAAATACAACCAAGACAAATCAGCTAAAATCGTTCTTTCGTTTTCTGGATTCAACTGGTCTATTTTACTGAGGTTATTGACAAATCTTAATAAACGAACCTGATTAATAGCCAAAGGTGTTTTTGGCATTTTGCTTTCGGCTTTGTCGAAATCCTTATCGGCTTGTTTGAAATTTCCGTTTAAGGTTTCCAGATAACCCGCTGCCACATTCCATAAATAAGGCTTTGCAGTTTTATCGGATTGTGCAATTTTGATAACCAAATCGATTGTCGATTTATGAATACTGTCTTTGGTTCTTTTTTTGTTTTCAAGAACCGTTTTGTCTTTAAAAGATTGGTCTATTTTATTTTCCTGATTATTAATTAATCGGGTCAATAAATAATCTAGGTGTTGATTTTGAGGTTGCAATTTATAGATTTCGGCTATGGCTTTTTCTTCGTCATTGTAATAGCCTTGTATGGCCCAAAGTGCTGCTTTTTCATCATTGTTCTTTGCCAGAGACAAGGATTGTTTCCAGTCTTTCTCTTCTTGCGGATGAAAGCAGTAGGCTGAAACTACTCGCAAAGTTGGGCATTTGTCAAAAACCTGACTGTAAAGAAAATTGGATTTGGCATAATGATTTTGTCTGTACTCAATTCCGGCCAGATACGCCAATGCTCTGTAATACAAAGTGTTTTTGGGTGCTGATTTTTCTGTCTGGTTAAAGAAAGTAACGCCATTTTCTTGTTGATTGCTGTAAAAATCGGCTTTTATTACCAGAAACCAATACCTGTTTTTTAGGAAAGGATCTTTGGTTTCGTTGTATTTTTTTTCCAAAGATTTGATCCAATTAGTATCGGTTAAAAGCTGAGGCTTTGTTGTTTCGTCATAATTCCAAGAATCGAATTGTTGCGTAGAATAGGTTTCAACAGCTTGTGCTTCATTCAAAAACAATAGGAAATCTTTTATTTTGGAGTCACTTAATTTGATTTTTTTGTTCCATTTTTCAGAAAATTTATTTGCTTTTCCATTTTTGTAATAGGCCACTAAACTAGAAACATCGGCGCTACTTGAATCGGTTAAGAAAAAAGTTAAATCCTTCTTGTTTATTTTTGATTCCAGAAAAACAGACCAATCTTCTATTATTTCATTATTGAATCGAGTGATATGTTCAGTATCGAAACCAATTCCATAAAAAACATCTGTAGATAAGAAAAGAGGCGAGTAGGATTTGTCTACAAATGTTTCTGGCGTAAAGTTAGAATCGAATGACCAACCCCAATCTCCATCCGCACAGGCATAGATAGTTCCGTAAACTAAAAGAGTAAGCGCGCTAAAAGCAATTAATAATTTTTTTAAAAAGGCCTTCTTCATAATTTTTTAAATTGAATTCGTCTAAATCGTAAAAGATAATTTCCTTTGGATTTTGAGTTGTATTTTTTTCAAGATCGCTTGCCATTTCAAGCAAATCATCTTTTGATATGGTTTCTATTTTTAATTGGTCATTTTCTTTATAAAAAATACCATCTTGAAAGTTGGAAGTCTTAACAGAAAACCAATTCTTTTTTGTAAGAACAAAACTACTGTTATTTTTTAAATTTTCAACATCAATTTTGTTTCTAAGTCCAATTATTTTTCCGTCTCTCATTTGGATGCCCCAGGAATATATGGGCAATGCAATGTCTATGGGCAATGGATAATGTTGCAGGCTGGATAAATAACGGTTGGCAATGTTGCGATCGTATATCGAGTTTAAAGAATCGGGAGCGATTTTACCCATATTATAATACATAAGGACACCTCGATCTACGTTGGGAATTTTTGTTTTTTTAAAATATTTTATCTGATGAAGGCGAATGGTTGCCGAGAGTTTTTTGTTTGAAATCTTTTTGAAGGCTTCTATAAAATGCAGGTAATTGTCTTTGCTTGCCAGAGTCCAATCACAATCGATCTGAATTTCCCGAATGCTAATATTGTTTTTTGAGTTGATTTGCTGAATGAAACTGTTTGTTTTTTGAGCTAAATCCAACACGTTTAATTTTTTGTCGAGCATCACTTTGTTTTTGATATACACGACAGGAATAATTTCAAAATCAGTACTTGTTTCCTCAAAACGAATTGGAGTTCTGGGATAAGGCATTTGGGTTTGATTATTTAAATCAACATCAAAATACCGAATATAAAGTCGCTGGACTTGGTATGTTGCCAAGGTGTTTTTTTCTTTTGGCGAAAGCCTGAAAATGGTTTTCCAGTAATAAAAAGAAATTGTGGGTTGTTCCTGTTGAGAACAGGAAATAAAAAGAAAAAACAAACTAATGAAAAAGACTGTTTTTCTAAATGATTTTGAATATTTCATGCTAAAATAAAAAACTACTCTTTTCTGTTTTTAGCACGATAATAGGTCCAATAGGCAATTCCTACCAGCAAAACAAAAGGAATAAAAGAGCCAATAAGCACACCTATTTGATATCCTTCGTTGGGAGCATTTTTAATTTTTTCTTCGATGTTAACATTCTGAAGCAGTAGAAAGTAATGAGTCATTTTTTATTTAATTAAAGCGTTTCTAGTAAATTGGGATAAGACAAGTTTGCCTGAAATTGCAGCTCTTTCTTTTAATAATTTGTCCCAATGTGAGGTTCCTTCCCAAAATACTTTTTTCATTTCAAAAAGGGCTTCCGGATTATAACTGGATAGTTTTTTTGCAAAGGCAGTTACTTCTAAATCCAATTCTTCTTGCGTTTCCAACACTTTGGCATACAATCCTTTTTGGTGGGCCCAAGCCGCTGTTTTCCATTCGTGTGCCCCTAATGTCATTTCAGACATTGCCATTTTTCCAATTTTTCTGCTCACAGCGGGTTCAATCACAAATGGCCCAATTCCTATAGCCAATTCAGATAATTTGACGGCACTTTCAGTAGTTGCAAAAGCATAATCGCAAGCAGATGCAATCCCTACGCCACCTCCTACCGCTTTTCCGTGAATACGTCCCACTATTATTTTTTTGCAGTTGCGCATCGCATTAATCAGATTGGCAAAACCTGAAAAAAAACGTGTACCTTCTTCTAATGTACTTACTGCAAGTAACTCATCAAAGGAAGCGCCGGCACAAAATGCACCATTGCCCTCGCTCTTTAAAACAATTACTGAAATCTCTGGATTGTCACTCAAAAAAGTAATTTCATTGGTCAATCGATCCAACAAAACTCTCGGGAAAGAGTTACTGGCCGGATGACCAAACTGTACCGTAGCAATTTTGTTATCTATGGTTGTTAAGAGTGTTCCGTTTTTATCGGGTGTGAGCATAAGACGTATTTTGATGTAAAGTTAAAAAAGTAACTGCAGCAATTAATTATTTTTTTGGATTTAAAACAATTGTCATTTTGAAATTTGCATATTCCTATAATTATATGTTATATTTGCGGCACAATTGGGGGATTAGCTCATTTGGCTAGAGCGCTTGCCTGGCAGGCAAGAGGTGGTCGGTTCGAATCCGATATTCTCCACCAGTAAAATCAAGCCTTACAGAAATGTAAGGCTTTTTTATTTTATCTAAGTGCTCTTTTAGAGTGTACTTTTCTAAAAAAAAACACTGTCAAAATATTCTTTAAACGAACTAAATTAATGATACCAACCTCCATTTAATTTTAAAATTGTATCGTCTTTATTCATTTTTAAACTTCCATATTCTTTTATATTTAAGAAAACTTTATCTCCAAAATTGGTTATTCCAAGAACTTCATTAAAGTCAGCATTTCTATGCAACAAAACGATATCATTAGAATTTAATTCTGAAACAGGAATTCTAAAACAACTTTGGTCTATAGTATTACCAATTACTATTTTTATTTGAACATAATTCCCACATATGGGACATTTCCAATTTGTATTGACATCTAAAAAATCTTTATAATCATTGCAATCATTGCAATAATATTCTTCTGAAATATGCGGAACTGATTTTGCCATACTTTATAATTTGTTTTAAACAGTTTGTCAAAAACTGTAATTTTAAACAAATCTAACTATTAAAAAAAGGACTACAAACTCTAGCACATTTAAATCACATCTAAAATAAAGAAGTTGCCTAAATTTATTTTTTAAAAATATTATCTTGTGCCAAAATATGTTAATTATGGAAAAATGTCTTATCTGTAATCAAAATGATGCAAACCAAACAGGTTCGCACATAGTACCACACTTTTTAGTGAAGCGGATTTACAATGAGGAAGGAGAATCAAAAAGAGATAAAGAGCTTGGATTTGCAATTGATGAAAATGATTCAAAGATGTTTTTCGGAAGAGCCATTCTCCCTGAAAAACTTGAAGACATTTATGGACCTGTTGATGAACAATTGTTAGAACAAAATAATATCGATGGTATTGTGGATAATTTTTTCTGCGATACCTGTGAAAAAAAACTAGCAATTATTGAAAGCGAATATTCAAAATCTTTAAAAATAATTTCCCCTCCAAACACATCCTATCAAACTAATAAAATTTCATTTTTAGGATTCATATTTTGGACATCAGTAATTTGGAGAATATCAATAATGCCAAATAGCGGATTTAAACTAAAAGATAAAGATGAAAAGAAATTACAAAGAATTCTTAGTAAATATCTAAATATAGATATTAATTCCATTGTAATTGATGTAGAGGACTCAGACTTATTAGATATCGGTTATAAAATCCTAAGAGCTCCAAATTTTTCAGATACATTTCCAACTTTTCAATACGGACATCCTTTTTCGGAAAGACCATATTTCCTAGTCATAGATGAATACATTATTTACTTATACTTCAAAAAAAGCCACTTGAAAGGAATGATTAATGATTTTTTTGGCTCCTATCCACTACAGGAGATGAGTAAATTTAATACTCCATTTCAAATTGAAGAAATTTATAGTGTCGATTTTAACGATTATAAAGCAATTATTGATAAAATGGTCAAATTCTTTGCTGAGAAAAAAATTTCAAAATTAGTTTCAAAATTGGATTTACTCCATCAAAGATTGCTTCCAAATCAAGGCAGGAAAATGGACTTGAGATTAAAAGAAAAAATATTAAAAAATATTGCAAACAGTGATGTAAAACCTGGAAAGAGAAATCTTGAAAATGAACTAAAAATAATGCAAGAAACCATTATGGAATTTTACCAAGTTAAAGAGTAAATAATTTAAATATCCTATGATAATTTTAACCATTTCATATCAAAGGTATCCTCCATAGTTTAATTCCGTACATTGTGATAGTTGCATTATTATAAATACTCTTGTTTAGATAGACGATATTTAGAATCTATCTATTGCAACGTATTTAACAACTTGTTTTACGAACTCGTTTATAGCTCCCCCATTACTTAGGCTTTCCACTACCTTGCTAATATTTGCAGCAGTGCTAGCAGATGATGAAATAATTTTTCCAAATTTTGCTAATTTACTTTGGGCTTTAGATTTGTCATTTGATTTTAAAGCTTCAAGTATTTCATTAAGTAAAGTATTTATTTCTGGTAAGTCAAGAATGTTTATTGTTTCATTAAAAACTTTTAAATCCTCGGTCTTTATTGTGTCTATATTGAGTAAATTCCTTGAAATACTCACATCAAATAATTCATCTCCCCATGATTCAGTATTCTCAGGGAATTGTTCACTAGAAACTTTTTTAAAAGAGCATTTTATCCCAAACAACTGTCTTTCATGAATATGTAGAATTATGGCGCACCTATGATGATTTTTATTATACAAAATCTGAATTTGACCAGGAGGTCTTGTTGTTACTTGCCCGACCAAATTTACTGGTATATATGGATTATCCTTGAATTTAATTATATCAGGAATAAAATTCTCTGGAGGTAAAATTCCTATTACAGTTCCTTCAGGGATACCATAATCATCATGAAATATTATAGCATTTTCTTCAATTAGTGTTTTTGTTTCACGTCCTGGTTTTCGTTTGAGAACATTAACATCCCCAAATATTATAAACGGAAAATATTCTTCTACCTTTTTGACTTCTTTTACTGTCTTATCTGTTTCAAATGTCCATTGAAAATTTTCAGACAGAGCTTGAAATATATTTACATTTCCATCTTCCTCAATTTTTTGAATTACCAATAATTTTGTAATCATATATAGCAACATTTAGTTTTGAAACTCGATTGAAATCGGCTTTCCCAAATATATTAAATAATACTTACAAGTTTTTTATTAATTTCTTTGTAAGGGTCTCACTATTCGCTAAAATACCCAAACCCAATTCTATTAATCTCTTTTACAACCTGAACTTTATCTATATAATTGTTTAACGTTACCTTTGCCGACCTTTGATATCCCAATGACTCAATAAAACCAGTTTTAGTATGCAATTTTGTTAAGAATGTTTTTCGCAAATGCTTAATACTAAAATCATCGGAGAGTCCCGCTTTCTTTCTGAAAAAAGTAAACGAATGACTTATCTGAGTTTTAAGAGTTTTTCTAGAAATATCATAATCATCGGCTATCAGATATTTATCAGAACCTAAATATTTCTTGTATTCCAGTCTATTCAATAAATTTTCTAACTCAATTGAGGTTGGAATCATAACTTTTTTAGGAGCCTTGGTGTTATTCCAATTATGGGCTCTTTCAAATTTTAAATCTGTTCCAACTAAATGTTGAACATTGCCATCATAATCTAAAACAATATCAGAATACTTTAAAACCATAGTTTCTTCAATCCTCATACCTGTATAGGCAACCAGCTCTATCGCATCTCTGGTATAAGGTCTGTACTCATTTTTTCTACGTCCATCAGGGTAAATAGTTATAGAATCTTTGTTTGATATTGCATCCAATAGTTTTTTAAAATCGTCATCCTTAATGCTAGTTGGGTTCATGCTTTCATATTTCAATTTTATTTTTCCAAAATAATTTGGAACATTGAAGCCTTTATGGTTAATTAAAAAATTATTGAAATTCTTTAATGCCTTAGTATTATGATTATGAGTAGATGCCATCTTGCAGGTCTCATCTAAATAATCATAGTATTTACCAACGATAACATCATTCAAATCATAGATTTTAAATTTGTTGAGGTCGAACTTATTATCTTCTAAAAACTTACTAAATCTTACCAGATATTGAAGTGTCGTTTTAATATATCCATTTGTACGAGGTCTCTTTTGATGATTTGGGACATCAACATTTTCAAGCCAATCCCCAAACATCATTATACAATCCTTCAGCAGCTCGATTTTAACCTCAACTTTTTGGGGCTTAGAAATGAACTGAATTGGATTTGCTAATTCCTCTTTAAAATCAAGCAATTCTCTAATTGCATCATCATAATCCAATGACTTTAAATCCCTCGTTTTGCGGACTCCATTTGCTTTAAATACGGCTTTATACTTTTGGCGGTCTAATGGATGAATACAGCCTTTATATGTGGTTTGTGATACTTCTATATGTCTGCCACACTTCTTACACACGATGTGCAAACCTGCGAATTTTTTATATTTCAATATTTTCATAGTTTATAATTTAGATTTAATGCGAGTGTACTTTATTTAAGTGACCCGCCAAATAATTTTTTGGATAATTTCCCTTTTGGGACGTAACACGTTTTTTCAACTTTCTTTGATTGGGGTGAATCCAATAGTTTGTGCAATTCATTTCTATTGTAAGCATGGTAATAATCCTCCCAATTATCACCATGCTTTAATTTTAAATCCTTTATCAATGGCATATCAAATGCTAAATCAAAATCGTATTGATACGCAAATTCTCCTGATGAATCCTTGTGTATTTTTAAGAAATTTTCTTTGCACCATTTTTTTGCAGTTCGAATGTCTTTTTTATTTATTTGCTTAGATATTTCATTCAAATAAATTCTAGGTAAAGCAAAAAACATTATTGAATTATTTTATTTTCTTCGTTGAAATAAAACCAACCTCCTTTTTTTAAAGAATTTTGTAGAGTATCTATACATCCTAAGAATAAGTATTCAGAAATTGTAAACATACATTCTAACAATTCATCTTCAGTTGTTGCCCAAATACTATTAATATTACCTTCAGAATCTTGAACATAAATTATATAGTCAAGATTAAGTCCTAATGCAACCATAAAGAAATCAGATAGAGACCCTTCTGTATGAGAATCCCAAATTATTGGTTCATGCTTTTGTGTTGCATCAGTTATTTCTAAAATTTTTGATTTTGGTGAAATTGAATTTATTAATGTATAATGTCTTTCATCATTCTGCCAAAACAAATCCACCTTAACTAGTAATTTCAAGAATTCTGTATTAGACAAGCAATCTAATTTATACTCTAATTCATCGATATCAACTTTCCATTTTGATTGTAAAGCATAACCACCTTCAATCAAATCATCCGTTATTCTAATTCTCCAATTTATCGGCTTAAAATCCAAAATAACTCCATTAAGGGAATCACAAATCATACTAAATTCATTCTCTTTTAATTCTTCTAATTTTCTCATATTTTTATTTTTTTAAAGTTTTTATTTTATTTTCAGGAAATTCTCTTATCAATAAATCTTGAGGTATTTCCAATTTTTTATCAATCTGTTTAAAGAAAAATGGGACACCTTTCTTTTTGCAATCTTCTCGAAGTAATCTGCCCCAATCCGTATCAAAAGGTCTCTTCCTTGGTCCGCTTTCACCTCCATTTATTACCCAATCAACCAAATCCAACAATACTATTTCAGTCTCATCATCAACTTTAGCCATCAAATCAATTTTCTCCAATTGCGGTTCAACCGAAAGAAATCTTTGACCATTCACTTTTGAGAGTTGAACTATTAATTTGTTTGCTGTCTCTTGGTCTACAGGTGAAGTTCCGAACATTACATTCTTTGGAGGACTTTCTTTCCAACTATCTGGAATGTATTTATTGATGTTTGAAGGTCTTTTGGTCAACAACAAGAACATTAGATTCGGAGAATTGGGAACTACTTCATTGAAGAATTTGTCTCTTAATTGTCCCGTATTCCAGAATTCGTTTTCTCCTTCTAAAAGAGGTTTTCCATAAGTATCAACCAATGACTTTGGTTTTTCGAAAATATCCATCATCGAACCAACAAAGACTCTATGGACTTCATTTTGCTTTTCTGCCTCTTTTTGAAATTTTTTTAATTCAGACCAGACATTTTTAATCATTCTTCTTGGATTATCAATGCCCCACACTTCCTTACCATATCGTTTTGCTAGTAACTCAGCGAAGCAATTAGTACATCCATTATGTACACCAACGCAGCCCCACCACAAATTGGCAGTATGATTACACCATTCTATTTTGCTATTTTCAGCCATAATTTTAATTTTTAAATTGTTTATTATCATTTGATTTTAGACATATGAAGTCCTATACCCATTTTTGGGTAGATTATTATTTCTATAAAATTGTTTTAGGATTTCTTTTCGGAAATGAAAAGAAAGATTTTATTATTCTAGATAGAATAACTAGAGGATTAGCTTATTAGAAATACCGAATCCTATTTATTCGTTTGCTATGCCACGGATTTTAAATATTTTCCACCTCGACCTTGTTGCATCTTTGAATTGTAATTTACTTTGAGTAATTCATCAAATTGGTTTTTTGTTAAGGCCCCCATTCCAGATGATATCTCGTGATGCAAGTTTGATTCAGCATATAATGCAAACAGTTTTTCGCCCTTCCCTTTGTTTGATTCGGATGTCTCTTTAATTTTAGCATATTCGTTTCCTGTTAGGACTAATAGTTTAGCATACGAGCCATTTAAACTTGGAATCACTACACTAATTATTTGTAAATCATTTTCTGTTGTTGACATTGAATTTTTCATAGTTTTTAAATTTTAATGTTACGGTTAGGACAGTTCTCTTCCTGTCCATTAGTTAATAGATTTTTTTTGATTTAATAAATTGTTTGTTTTTTTGCTTTCTCGAATCGGAAAGACTTTTTTGTTTTTCTGCAGAACCTGTTTTTTTCGTTTCTTTTACTTCATATTTTTAATTTTTAAATGTTAGCTAATTTTTAAGCATGAGTATCCCCTTCGGTTATTGCACCGAATTGTCAATTATGGAATATTAGTACGATTTTTTGACTCAGTTGTTCAGCTTTACAACATCGTCTTGTTTTTTAAAACATCCTTAGTCTGAAAGAATGTTAAATGGCTTGCAAGTGAATCCTATCGATAGATTACTCCGTAAAGGTACGTAATTGTAGGGAATTATCAAAATTTCACTATTTTCAAGCAAAATTTTAAGTAGGATTATACATCTAAAAACAACAAGTAAATTAACTTATGTCATAAATTTCTACATAAGTTAATCTACTTAGCAATTTGTCGCTGATAATCAACAAGTTAACTGCCATAAAACAGGTTGTGTTAATAATTTGTTAATTTTTTATATTAGTCTAAATTGATAGCATTTTTCTTTGTATTAGTACCTTTTTCACTTTAATTATAGTAGCACTAGAGGCACCTGTAATTTCTGTAATCTCTCTTACGGTTAATCCTTTTTGTAATTTCTTTTGAATCGTCTGGTGGCGTTGTAATAGTTTTTCATCTGATTGGGCACTCCCAAATTTCCGTCCTGTAAATTTACCCATAGCCTTGGCAATTGCTATTCCTTCAGCAGTTCTGGTTTTGATTCGATTACGTTCCATTTCTCCAATACTTGCCATTACACTAATTACTAGCTTTGCCATTGGATTTTCCTGACCATCATCTAATAAGGTAGTGAAACCCTCTTTTAGGGATTTTAAGCTTATTCCATTTTTAGTAAAAGTCTCAATGGTGTGGAGAATATCTAGCAAGTTTCTCCCTAAACGGTCAACTGAATCTACCACGACAGTACAATTTTCTGAAGCGTCTGTTATTTCATCAAACATTCGATTTGCTTCTGGTCTTTCAAAGAAAGGAACACTACCCTGAATTTTTTCAATGAATACTTTTTTAGCATCGTAGCCAATATGAGATTTGAAGTTTTCTAGTTGGCGACTTGAATTTTGTTGTGCGGTTGAGATTCTGGAATAGAAGTAATACATAGATTTAATTTTTATCTGTTTTTGTTTTAAAATAAGGCTCTAAATTATTTTAAAACATTTGGTTGTGTTTTTAAGGGTTTGCGAGTTTTAAGTTGTTTCATTTAATGTTATAGGCTAAATCTAAGGCGAACAAGCTAAAAAAAGGGTTGGTCTATTTCCCTTCAATAAAATCTATCACAGGAACCAACATATCACAGAAAGCTCCCTCAACGATTTTAACGACTTCTCGTTTCTTATTGATAAATGTTATTGTATAGTCATCAACCCATCTAAGTTGAACTTTAACCCAACCTTTATGAGTAAGTCCATTTACTTGAAAAGCAACTCCACCCTGAAATTCTTTACTTTCTGAAATCGCTGCGAAGTTGGTTGCTCCCCATGCCCATAATGCAGAACGGTCCGCATATTTGATTTGCTCTATAATTGTTCTGGCTATCTCCATTGTATTTGTTTCTGTGCTCATTTTTCTGATTGTTTGTTGTACACTGCGAGTGTACAAGGAAATTTGTTCCTGCGCCAGGGATTATTAAAATATTTTGATTTTTTTTCACGTCTTAAGCCCCGTGTATACTGAGAATGTTAAAAATAATAAAATGCGGCTCTTCTTTTTCTAGTCTTTTTTGACATGGGGTAATATTTATCTAAAACAGATAAATATTATGAAACAAACCCAAACCAACCAAGATGGACTTAATGTCTTATCACTATTCGATGGAATAAGCTGTGCCAAACTAGCACTTGAAAAATCAGGAATTAAAATCAATAAATATTACAGTAGCGAAATTTGTCCTCATGCTTTAGCAATTCAGGATTATCATTATTCAGGTGATACAAATTTTATTCAATTAGGTGATGTTTGCAAGATTGACGGTATCGACTTAAGAAATGAAATTGACCTCGTAGTTTTTGGAAGTCCCTGCACTAACCTCAGCAGTATTAACCCTGTGGACCGAAGAGGACTTGAAGGAACTGAATCAAGATTGTTTTATGAAGCCAAAAGAATCCTCCGAGATATCTATGTATTTGCACCAACTAATAAAAAGCTCTATTTCCTAATGGAGAATGTTGCTAGTATGACCTCAAAGGACCGAGACATAATTACTAATGAGCTCTCAAAAATATTTCATGATGTAAAATTAGTGAAGATAAATTCAGCAGATATTGCTCCTGCCAATAGAAGAAGACTTTACTGGACCAACATTCCTAATGTTGGAGTTCCTGAACCTAAAAAATTCAATTACCAAGATATTGTAGTCAATGGATATGTTGACAAGGAAAAGGCAAATGTGTTATTAGGAAGCAATTGTACTCTAACCAATGGGATTTTTAGATACTACAAGATGAATATTGGAAACCTTATATATAAGGACAAAAAGTTTGCAGACCAACCAACCGAACAAAAATTGCTTGAATACCCATTTATACTTCACAAATCAGGATACATTGGGAAATCTCGTTTAGGCTTTGACGAATATGATTTTCCAAACGGATGCTATCGTTTACCAAGCGTATTAGAATCCGAAAGGCTTATGACAATTCCTGACGGTTATGTTTCAAACGTACCTAATGTATCCAAAACCAATAAATTAAAAAGCATTGGATTGGCAATGACAGTTGATGTGATTGCTCATTTGGTGACACCATTAAAAAAAATCTAAAAAAAATAACGTTTCAGATGATTTCCCTATTGACTATTCCAATAGAAAGAAGTATCGTTGATAATATTGCTTTAACAGGCAATTACTGGGTCCAGATAGAGTAAGCTCCTATCTGGGTTCTGCCCCAGTGAAAAAGAAGCAGAATCCAACAATAACATAAAAGCAGAATAATTATGAAACCATGCAACAAAATCAATCTCTATTATCAAATTTATATTTTTTTGATAATAACTTCCAATTACATGATAACTTTACTTATGAATCACTACTAGGGAAATTTCATTCATCTAATCAATCAACTTACCTACTCATTAATGATGTTTTAGATAATACTTTTCTAAAAGATAAAGAAGT
This sequence comes from Flavobacterium sp. N3904, assembly GCF_025947305.1. Classification (NCBI taxonomy): domain Bacteria; kingdom Pseudomonadati; phylum Bacteroidota; class Flavobacteriia; order Flavobacteriales; family Flavobacteriaceae; genus Flavobacterium; species Flavobacterium sp. N3904. Next base: position 1,425,478 of record NZ_CP110009.1, on the reverse strand, counting down.
ACTAGATTTATCAAGGGTTACAGCCTATAATGATGACAATATTACTACTGATATTTCTGCTCAATTATCGCTATTTGTAATCAATAATAATAGAATAAAGATACCTAGTAAAGTAGAATATGTAATCCGAAAATATGTATCAAGAAAACTATTAAAGGAGATTCATAAGGATGTTGAGGTAGCCATTGAATTGTGTTTATTGTTTTGTACCCAATTAAATTCCACTTATTTCGATATCAAAAATGGAAGCCAACCTAATGGATGGAAATCACTTCGAGCCGAATATCTACGAGACTTTTTAAGTCTGAATCCTTTGACCTATAAAAAAGTAATAACAGCACTAGAAGAACCTTTGAAAAAAGGGGCTATACTTGAATGTGACCATATCAGCATCATAGGTGAAAAGAATCATTTCTATCGCTTAACACCGCCTTATTTAGGTAAAGGAATAGTAAGTTATGACTTAAAAACAAAAGAAGCTATAGCTCTTCTAAACAAGCATTACTACAGAGTTTTAGGAGAAGCCAAAAAGAACCCAATCTGTGAGAACCTTATCAGATTCTATCAGGATATTAGTCTTCCAACTATGGACCAAATTAAAAAAGAAGCTGATAGGTTAATTGCTTTAGGATACGTGACAAAGAAAGACAAGAAACTAACAAAACTAAATAAACATGCTAGGTCATACTATAAAAATCATAAAGAACTCTCTTTTATGGAGGATGCTATCGAGATATTTGAATATTTAACCGATAATGGATTATTGATTCCTACGGTTGGTGGTGAGGCTAGTGGTGGTCGTGTAGTAGATTCATTTACACTTATGCCAAGTTGGATTAGAAATCTGGTTTTAATAAACGGTCAGGCTCATATAGAAAGTGATTATAGCTGTCTACACCCAAATATAGCTATTGCATTGTACGATGGGTCCACATCTAATTTAACTCATAGTGACTTAGGCTCAGAGCTGAATATCGAAGTAAAGATGGTAAAAAACGAACACTTGTCTTTTTTTAACAAGCAGTTTTGGCAAATGAAACAATCTCCACTTTACTCATATTATCAACAAAATGAGCCGAGAATGCTTCAAAATGTTATTGCCGAAAAATATAGCAGTCAGTATAAACACAAGATTACTTCCCGTAGATTATTTGCAAAAGAAGTTGAGGTAATGACAGCTGTTATTCAGCAACTCAATAAAGAAGGTATTTTCGTTGGATATGTCTATGATGCTTTGTTTTTTCATCCAGATTATGCAAAGAGAGTAAAAGAGGTTATGGATACCATAATTCAGCAATATGCAATTAAGACCATAGCCAAATTGTCCAATGATGAAAAACAGAATCCCGCTACGGAAACCCTATCATAAAGTCTTGTTGATTCGAGATATTTTTAATCCAAAAGCCAACTATGTTATTCAGAGCCATATTTGGGGTTCTGCCTAAATCAAAAATAAGGGGGGCAGGGAGGCTCCTCCCCCCGTTGTTTATACAATTTTTTAATTTCAAGTTAACCGTTACCTTCCTACTAATAGGCGATTTTTCGGATATCGATATATACACCCATCGATATTCAAAAAAAAATATCATGCAAAAATTTGGTTCCATTTTTAGACTTAATCGATTGTTTATCCGTACCCATTGGTCAAAGACGCTCCTGCGACTGCTTATTCAATTATTTCATAATTACTATTAAAACCCAAATATAATCGATATGTTGTGTGAGTGCAAAGCCTCATTTAGGAGGATAATTTATTTTTATATTGGTGTTTGGGTCAATTGCAAGATATTTATCATTAAAAGAAAGATATGAAACTAAAACTAACAGCAAAACAAATGCTTATGCTACTTGATAAAGTAGGCGTGCCAAAAGGGAAAATAATCTCAACTACTGGAGGAGTATTGAGTAAGATTTATCAATTAGATTCAAGATTATAAGATTTGAGTTCGATTCTATTTTTTCAAAGATTAGAAATTTCTCTTTTTTCCACATTTTTTTTATAGGCGTGTTTTTTTGTTGGAGAACTTTTCATTGACTTGTTTTTTTTGCTTTGATAAATTCTTTTACAGCAACAGCAATTACTTTTGCAAGTGGAACAGGAACACCATTACCAATCATTTTAAATTTTTTTGACATTGATATTTCACTAGGTAAAACGTAACTATCTGGAACTCCTTGTATTCTTAAAGCTTCTCGAACCGACAATCGTCTATTTTGATAAGGATGTAAATGAACTTCATTATTTCCATAACAAGCAGTTGGGCTATATCTATATCTATGTAATCGCTTAAAAGAAGGTCTATTTGTTTCACCTTCTTGTATATTTAGTAGTTTATTAAGATTAGGTTTTAAAGGGAAATATTCTTTTGCGTTATCAATTATTAATTCGTTTTCGGGTGATACTAAACAACTTTCAACGCATAATTCTATTTTTAAATTTAAAGGTTTTACAGGATTTTCTCCAAAAGGAGTCATATTACCCCATTCATATTCTTTAAGAACATTTATATTTTGCTCATTAACAGGAAAGGGAAACCAGTTTGGTTTGGTATTTCCTTTTATCAAATTTTTCTTTATACCAATAAAAAAAACTCTTTCTCTATTTTGTGGCACTCCAAAATTCAAAGAATTAAGAACTTTAGAATCAACATGATATTCTTTTTTTACTTTTTTCAATAATTTATTTAAAAACTCACTTGTTTCTTTTCTTTTTACTAAGCCGGTAACATTTTCCATAACAAAGAAGGTTGGCAACAATTCTAATATTTTATTTAAATATATTACTGTTAATTTTCCTCTTTCTCCACTGAATCCTTTAAGTTTTCCATTTAGACTAAAATCTTGGCAAGGTGGCCCTCCAATCATGCCAAAAAAATTTGGTTTCCCATTAGGAAATGCTTCGTTAATAATTTCTTCAGATGATATTTCAACTATGGATTTAGTATTAAAAATTTCTGCTTCTGTTTCATTTCCTAATGATTTTCTCCATGAAGTTATTCCAGCAGCATGAAGTTTTGCAAATGTTTCATCAAATTCGTTTGTCCAAACAATTTCAAAACCTGCTTGCTCAAACCCCATATCCATAAACCCCCCACCAGAATAAAAAGAAAGTATAGGGGTTTTTTGTTCGTATTCATTATTCATAAACTATAGTAAAGTTGTTAGCAGTTGCGTTTAGTGACTGCCTTGTTTTTTTTAAATTGTAAAATATCACATTTTTACCAATAAGAGATTCAAAATCCCCTTTTTTTTCTTTTGTAAATCCATTTATCAGAATTTGTTTGCCTAGTGTCTTTATTTGTAAGCCCAGCGTATCATTACTGAATTGATTAACCTTTTCAATTGTACCAAATAAATCATGTACTTCTTCAAAATTAGTAGTTAGCCAATTTGAATAAAAACCACATGCTGGCCTGTAAGAACAATATCTGCAGTTCTCCGTTGAAGGTTTTGCAATTGATTTTATATCATTTTTTGTAATGAATGAATTTGTAGTTGCAAGAAAATTTAATACTTCTGAGTAGATTATTTCGCAATCAGTATTTTTAAACTCCACTTCAATAAAATCATTTGATAAACTTACTATAAATAGTGCTTTCGGGTATTTTCCATTCATTAAAAAATACAAATGAGCATAAAGTTTTAATTGAATTTCATATTCTTTTTTTACGACTTGCTCACTTATTCCGCTTTCATCAATTGCATCAGAATAAATTTTCCCAGTTTTAAAATCTAAAATTGTTGTTCCCGAATCATTCTCAATTATTAGGTCAGCTATACCGATAATGCTTTTATCTGAGTTTTCTAACCTCTTTTCTGAATAAAATTTATTTGATGAGGTATCTAAAGAACTTCTGATTTTTTCTTGCTTCTTCCGCAAGATATTTTTGATTTGATTTTTTTTCAAAGCAAAGTCAGTAACAAAATATTTCAAAGGTGTTATACTTGCTAAGCCTTTTTGTTTTAATTCTTCCTCTTTCTTGTTTACTAAATCAGTCCAATTTTCAGTAAATGTTTGTTCATCATTAATTACTCCTTTTGAAATTAGCTCTATCATTTTGTGAATGATTGAACCACAGTGAGCATTAGCATTTAATGGTAACAAAGATTGATACCCAAATGAATTAGCTAAAACTAATTTGTAAGGGCAACTAATGGCTGAATGATATTGACTTGGAGAAATATGAGTCAGATTTTTTATTTTATAGTCGTTTAACTTCTTAATCATTTATTCATAATTTTCTCAAAGCACCAACCAATTCTTCTTTGAAGATTAAATGTGTCTAAGCATTCAAAATCATCTTCGATACTTCCGCCTTTGCCTTGAATGTAATCATGTGCCTCGCTAATCCTATTGGTGTACCAAGCATCTTCTTCTGGATTTTCTAATTTCCAAAATGGATGAACTATCAAAATTATTTTTCGCCTTCCGTTCTTTATAGCACCATGCTTTATTGCGGGCAATCCATTGAAATCAATCACGTAATCTTCTTTTGGCTGTCCTTCTTTGACAAAGAAACTTTCAACAAATTGGTCTCTCAATGTTATGGCAAACGTTAACCAACTTTTTATTTCAATTTTATCGAAAACACCATCTGCACCTGACTTATAATTTTTGTCTTTGAAGATTCGCAAAATCCCTATCCCTAAACGCCAATCCAACAGGCTATGCCAATTCATATTTCTATAAACCTTCAAGCAGTCATAACAAGCATCATAGCATCTGCCTTCGTGTTCTTGTGAATGAATTCTTTGAATGTATGTGTCAATTGATTTTGGCTCCAATGCTTCATCAAGCATAAATTCAAACTCTTCGTAAAGTTTTCTTACAAAACCGGACCCATTAGGCAATTCATCTGTTAGAATTATTTCAGCAACATTTTTCTTTATTATATCATCAATTTCTATCTTGGTAATATCTGCAATTTCAATTTCTGTTGGGTCAACATCAAGTGTATCTGCCAACACTCGTTGTAATAAAAATGCACTAGAATAAAATCCTGCTCTTACTCCCAAACTTTGTCTTTCAAAATAATTTGGATTGTCTTTAAGATTGAACATATCTAAATGCAATTCCGATGGAACAGAGGTAGGATAGAATTTTAAAATTTCTGTTTTTTTATTTATTGCAAGTGCTAACGGTTCCTCTTGAACTCTATTTAAGAATTCAATACTGTAACCATCTTCATTGATAAAAGGATTGTTACCTCTAGAAGGTGTTGGAACAAAAGTGTCTTGAATCCACTGATTTTTGAACACTGATTTTTTACGGGTTTCAGGATTAAAATTACCTACTTCGTAATAGCTACCTGTATAAAATTTATCACCGTTAGTATTGATTCTCCAAGTAACATCCTTATCGGATATAATAAGTTTTGTATTTGCTACATTTTTTTCATCACGGTTTGCATCACCTTCTGTTGAACGGTCTGCATAAATTGGTGGTCGGTTTGTAACAAAGTCGGCTTCATCTCGGCT